>DKFH01000093.1:0-5497 GCA_002452315.1 Anaerolineaceae bacterium UBA6801
TGTTATGTCTTGAGGAGTGAGATTTACTTTATCAAGCAGGTCGGGTCTTAACTGTAAGGTGCGGCGCAGGGATTCCTGGCGGCGCCAGCGGGCAATTTCGGCGTGGTTGCCAGAGAGCAATACATCCGGCACCCCCCAGCCGCGAAACTCAGGCGGGCGGGTGTAGTGGGGGTATTCGAGCAAGCCGGTGGCGTGGGAATCGTCCAGGGGTGCGTCGGGATCGCCCAGCACACCGGGCAGCAGGCGCGTGACCGCATCGATGATGACCAGCGCCGGCAGTTCACCGCCGGTGAGGACATAGTCACCAATGGAGAGGGCGTCTGTGGCCAGGTGTTGACGGATGCGTTCATCCACACTTTCGTAGCGGCCGCAGATCAAGGCCAGGCGGTCATGCTCGGCCAGCTCAAAGGCGATCCGTTGGGTGAAGGTTCGCCCCTGGGGGGAGAGGAGGATCACCGGGCAGGCGGGCGGTTCACCGAGGATTCCTTCAACCGCGGCGAACACCGGTTCAGGCTTCATCACCATACCGCCGCCGCCGCCATAGGGTGTGTCGTCGGTTGTGTGGTGCTTGTCGGTTGTCCAATCTCGGATATTGTGCGTGTGTACTTCCAGGGCTTTGAGTTCCTGTGCCCGTTTGAGGATGCTGGTGTTGAGGTAGCTGTTGAATACCTCGGGGAAGAGCGAAAAAACATCAAAGCGCATAAGACAATTCTAATGTCAAGGCCTGGTCCTGACAAGGTGACTGAAAGGGCTTGGCCAGCTAAAGGTCAAGGGTTGGGTCACTGGTTGCCAAAGGTGAATTGATAGTCTTCGATGGCGGCATTGACGATCGCTTTGGCCTTGTTGGCGTCAAAGGCGCCGATGATTTGGATATCCGCCTCGCGTCCTTCGACCATTTTGTAGGTGCGAAAGTAGTGCTTTAATCGTTCAACAATGACGCTGGGCAGTTCTTCGATCGTACGAATATGTCCGTAGATGTGGTCGTTTTCCAGCACGGCGATAATCTTATCATCCGCTTCCTCGTGGTCAATCAGCTGAAGCACCCCCACCACCACTGCGTTTAAGAAGATTTCCGAGCGGTTGATGGGGCGTTCGCTGACGACGCATATGTCGAGGGGGTCGCCATCGCCGCGCGTTGCCCCATCGGAGAGCGCCATCACACGCTCGCCGCAATAGGTGCGGGGGATGAAGCCGTACAGGGTGGGCGTGAGGGAGGATGTGCGCTGCGGACGGTCAACATACAGGTAGCCGGTAGTTTTATCCACTTCGTACTTGATGTGGTCAAAGGGAGTCATTTCAATGTAGGCATACACCAGGTCTGGCGGGTTGGGCCCGACAGCAAGCCCATGCCAGGGGTGGGGGCGCCAGCGGTAGAAGGGGGAGGGAAAACTCATGATGAACTCCTTTTTTCCAAACCAACCTGCATAATCAAACAGGCCGAATGCGTGTTTTTTTGAGCGCGCATGCCTTAGAACCCTATTGTCAATGAGGATGATCGCTTTGTCAAGCCAGTGATCGGAATGGTTGGTTGACAGCCTTGATTGGGCGCCGTTAATTCGGATAGACATCGCCAATCTATGCCTTAAGTTATTTAATCATGGCGGGCGTTCTGAGATGGGCTGTTGATGAACTTTGGGCAATTACTGAGCTTTGGATCATGGGTTGGGACGGGTAAGATAAATAGTGTTTCGTTGCAGGTGGGGTGACGCATGTGATATGATTGTCCACACATGCGGTTAATCACAATCAGAAGATAAGGTTGGGTGAGTGATGCCTAAGAAAGACCGGACAACACAAGATGGGGCGCAAAAGGTGGATCTTGACGATCCGATGAACTACCTCAACCGGGAATTGTCGATGCTGAAATTCCACCGCCGGGTGTTGTTTGAGGCGATGAATCCGGTCAATCCGCTGTTAGAACGGGTGCGCTTTTTGGGGATTGTGGGGATGATCCTGGATGAGTTCTTTATGGTGCGGGTTGGCAGCCTGACGATGGAACCGGATGGCCATAAGGATCAATTTTATTTCGAGAATTTACCGCCGCGGGAACAACTGTTAGCCATTCGGAAAGAAGCCCGCAAGCTGATCCGGGATGCGCAAAATTATTATTAGGCGAATCCCACCCCGCCTATGCCGTCGCGACCTCGCACCTGCTGCGGGAACGCAAGCCCTACGCCTTTTACACCTGTGTGCCGGACTTAGCGGCCTTCCTGCAAGTCATCCAGCCCACGCTGGAAACCCAGCTGGCCAATTCCGCCTTTGTGAATTATAGCGGCAAACTCAAGCTCAGCTTTTATCAGGATGGGGTGTTATTCAAATTTGAAAAAGGAAAAATCATGGAAATCAGCAACCTGGGATTCGACGAGTTGGAAAAATCCCAGGCGCAATTTCCCCCGCCGACCTTCCTGCACCTGGTCTTCGGCCACCGCACGGTGGAAGAGCTGCGCGAGATCCACATTGATTGCGCGACCCAAAACGAGGAAACGGCCAACCTGATCAACACCCTCTTCACAAAGAAACCCTCCGAGGTGTGGGCGATCTCGTGATGCTTTGCGTGAGATCGCTTCATCCCCAACAGGGCTTCCTCGCGCTGACCAGGGTGGACCCACGGCATTAAGCCTCCGGGATTGTACGGATTCCCTTTTTGTCTCGATAGAGGCTGATGCCCAGCAAGCCAGCCGCATAGAGCAGGAGCGCCACAAGCAGGATAAAGACAAAGTCCCGTGTCATGGAATAGGTGATGGTTGTGAAGCCCTTGGTCAGGATATGGCTGACGATATAGGCCGCCGGGAACAGAACGATCCTTTCCAGCCACAACCGGACGGGGTCGTTTTTGCGAAAAACCAGCAGCATGACGCCGCCAAGCAGCACCGCCAGCCCGGCAAGGATCAGGTAATATCCCAGTGCGCCCCTTGGCAGTACGACGACGTGATAGGTAACGTCAGGTCCCCAAATTTTTACAGCTTCTTGATTGTTGTTGGGTGAATAAAAGATCAAACCAACGGAATCATCATCCGCCGGTTTCAGGACAATATTTTGAACCTCATGATCTGGGAAGAGGTACCCCCAGGTTGTTTTCCAGGCATGGATATATAGAACCATCTTTTCTCCATCCTCACTGGGGGCCAAATCGCTGACGCTGAAACCCGTGACCTTGTCCTCATTGAAGGAAACAAGGACCATGCCGTCCTCATTTTCTGTGATGGTTAACAGGTCCTCTGAATAAGGCACGTATTGCGGTAGGGTCAGGTAGCCAAAAACAGCGATCAGAACGGCCATCACCAGCGTGACGGCCAGAAAAACACTCTTCAGATTCTGCTGGCGCAACCGTTTTTTGATGTTTTTCAACGGCACGGCGCCGGCTTCAGCGGTTACGCCGGGTGACGTCCGATTCTGTTCCAGTGCCTTTCGGCAATTCTCGCAATCAACCAGATGCTCATCCACAAAAGCCCTGGTCTCATCGCTGACAAGATCTTCAACATACAACGGCAATAAATCCCGAACAATCATGCACTCATTTTTCATGGTTTGGGTCCTCCATTTGCTCAACAATTTTGTTCTTGGCCCGGTAAAAAGTGACGCAGGCCCAATTTTCCGTCTTAGAGAATAACTTTCCGATCTGTCTGTAACTGAGTTCCCCGAACACCCTTAGCATAAAAACCTCTTTATAAGGCTCCGGCAAATCGTGTAAATGGGCATGGACAAGCATGGCTTTATCCTGAACGACTAAGTTTTCTTCAAGGTTGGGCGAAATCTGCGCATCCAATGCGTCAAGGTCATCTATCTCGATCGCTCTGTCAAATTTTTTCAAATAGGAGAAATAGGTGTTCTTTGCAATCTGGCAGAGCCATACCCGAATGTCGCAATCGCCACGGAAGGTGTCAATCGCCTGCATCGCTTTAAAAAAGGTCTCGCCGGTCAGCTCTTCAGCCAGGTCATCGTCGCTGGAAAGCCGCTTGATATATAAGAACACATCATTGAAATAGGTCTTATACACTTCGTCAAACTCGGTCAAATTTGCTCCTCTTTATTGATATGACCCGTTTAAAGCAAAAATCTTACAAAATTCGCAGATTTCTTAACAGAAAAGAATTGGCGTCCGATTTTATCTCAAGCTTACGCCCTTTAAAGAGACAAGGTCATGTTGGAAGCGTGATGAATTTATAACAGTCCCACTACGCTACAACCATAACACTGCCTTGTTATACGAAGATATCGGCATGTTTACCTGTGATGACGCACTCGGCGCGGATGCCACTGACCTGTTCAACTACCTGACCGGCTATTCTGCCAAACAGGAATACCGCAAAATGATGGTGGCCCCTTTCTATTTGCGGGATATATTTGACGATTTGATCGATCAGGAAATTGCACATCAGAAAAAGCATGGCGATGGCAGGATCATCCTCAAGATGAACGCCCTGGTGGACGCGGGCATGATCCGCTCGCTGTACCGCGCGTCACAGGCCGGGGTGAAGGTGGACCTGATCGTGCGGGGGATTTGCAGTCTGCGCCCCGGCGTGGAAGGCTTGAGCGAGAATATCCGTGTGATCAGCGTTTTGGGGCGTTTTTTAGAACACAGCCGGGTGTATTACTTCCATAATCACGGCCAGGAGATCATTTACATGGGCAGCGCTGACCTGATGCCGCGCAACTTGAACACGCGGGTGGAAGTGCTGTTCCCGGTGGAAGACCCGGACCTGATTCGTTATTTGCGGGATACGGTTTTGAGTGTGTATTTACGCGAGGATATCAAAGCCTGGCACATGAATACGGATGGGGCGTATGTGCGCACGTCATCTGAAACGCAAGACGGGCTTACAGATGTCCAGTATTGGCTATTGAATCACCGCTAAATGACGGTTGATGACTAATGCAGAACCACACCTGCACAAATTGAGGTGTGGTTCTTTTTTTGTTTTGGCTCGGCGCTAAGACTGGAGGAAACCTGCCGAGAGCAAGCTCCAGCCAAGTAATGGTAATCCGAAAACCACCAGGCAAACGCACAGGCACAGCAGCACCACCACAATGATCAGGATGATCCACCACTTAAAACCACCCTTTTTGGCCTCGGGCGCAGCACCGGCCGGCTGGGCCGGTTCAGAACCCCAGCGGCCCGGATCGGCCTGGGTGGTTTTGTTGGGGATGGGTGAACCCCAGCGATCCGTCGGCTCAGGTTTTTCTGGCGGCCTCTCGGCTGGTGTGGATGGCTTACTCCATTCCTCGGCCGAGGCGTTCATAAAGTCATCCTTATTGATGTCGTCTGAAAAATGTCCCATGATGTGTTCCTTTCTGAAGGTGGATCTTTAGGAGGAATGGTGATTGGAAATCGATCAATCAAGCGCAGTATGCGCCACCAAACCCAATCTCGATGTGCATATTATAAACAATATTTCCATCAACAGGTTGAGGACATGGGGATCAATACATTTTAGATGCCATCACCTGATAGAAGATGCTTTGTTTTTGTGCAGCATTAAATCAACTGGGGCTGCCT
>DKFH01000093.1:5504-8185 GCA_002452315.1 Anaerolineaceae bacterium UBA6801
TTAAAGTGGATGCTGGTATGAGCCTTTTTGATAAATGTTTGCACCACCCGTGTGATCGTATCCACCACCAGGCCGAAGATCGCCAGGCCTAAGATCAGATTTAGCCCTGTATTCAAATGCTGGCTGAGCTGTTGCACGGTTAAGTCGATCCCCAGGTGCAGTGTTTCCCAGGCAGTGGGGCTGATGGTGATGAGGGCCGGCCCTACAATGATGGCCACCAGCAAGATAATGTTAGCCGCATTGAGGAGGATTTTACTGATCGATGCAGGCAGATCCCAGAAATCTTTGCCGATCAGGTACAGGTTCATACCGATATCCAGCGCGGTGAGGGCGGTGAGCCAGGGGATGTAGCGCAGGATGTTGTCATTCAGGATGGGTGCGGAGACCCAGCCCGCATCACCCAGGTAATAAATGCCGATGCGGTCCAGGTAGAGGTTGATCAGCAGGATGAAGATGATGCCCAGGGTGATCTCCACAGCCAATTCAGCCATTTTCACACGCTTTTTGTCTTCCACTTCGGCTAAATCATCCGGTGACCAGTCCTCATCGAGTTCGGCCTGCAGCTCTTCGGCCGCAAAGCGTTCGATCAGGGCGAAGACCAGGGTGATGATCCCGAAGGCGGTGAACAGGCTGCTGAGCAAGCCGCCAAAGGTCTCAAGGATGGCGACGAACAGCCCGCTCTCGCCGAGGGAGCCGCTGATGGCGGCAAAGGTCAGGCCCAGGACGTTGAGGGCAGCCACAACGGTGAGCACAATTTTGAGCACTGTCATGTATACCGGGTAGGTTTGCGGCCCAATCAAGGCCTGCTGGCCCCTGTATTGGCGGGCAACAGTCTTGGGCGATCCGTATTCCTTCAGCACAGCTTTGACGGTCGCTTCACTGGGGTCTGCCCCGGGTGAGCGCTCTTCGATCATGTCCATCAGGACCGAACGGATTTCGTCGAGGATATCCTCCCGGTTATTGCGGGGCAGGCGATAGCGGATTTCTGCAAGGTATGCGTTCAAGATGTTCATGTTAGTCTCCTAACTTTAGAATAATAAATTGTCAACAGTGGTTTTGATACGTGACCATTCTGTGGTCATTTCTTCCAGTACAGTTTTACCGAGCTCACTGAGCATGTAGTAGCGGCGCGGCCGGGAGGTGTCCACCCGCCAGTCGCTCTGGAGGAGGTTTTGGTCCTCCAGGCGGCGCAGGAGAGGATAAAGGGTGCCCTGGTCGATCTGCATGCCCTGTTCTTCAAGCCGCTTCATCAGGGAGTAGCCGTACTGCTCTTCGTGGAGCTGGCTGAGGACGGCCAGGATGATCACCCCGCGCCGGAGTTCCTGCACCAGGTTTTGGGTTTGATCATGTATTGTGGGATCTGTCATCGTGCTTAACCTTTCATCATGTAATGCATGTAATCATGTGCAACATAATACTGTATAATAAATAGTATGTCAAGACCTGTAATGGAATTTTAAGGTTGCGAGTTGGCATGAGAATTAATATCCACAAGTACGATAACGACATTGCAATTAGCCCTGCTAAGCTGAAACATTGAGAGTTGTTTGGTTGTATTTTGGGTAAAAAGTGAAGTCGGGAAATCAATTAGGTGATGTTAAAATAAGGGTATGAAAAATAAGATCATATTTGGCGATAACTTGGCTGTGTTGAACCGTATTGCAGATGGTACCGTGGACCTGATCTACATTGACCCGCCCTTCAATACAGGCAAGGCGCAAGCCCGCCAGCAAATCGAAGTTGCGCAGGATGAAGAGGGTGACCGGGTGGGCTTTGGCGGAAAGCGCTATCAAACACGGGTGATTGGAGAAAGAGCCTACCGGGATGCTTTTGACGATTACCTGGGCTTCCTGGAGCCGCGCTTGCGCGAAGCGCACCGGGTGCTCTCAGCGACGGGGAGCCTGTATTTCCACATCGATTACCGGGAAGTGCATTACTGTAAAATTTTGCTGGATGAGATCTTTGGCCGGGAATCCTTCATTAACGAGATCATCTGGGCCTATGATTTTGGCGGGCGTTCAAAAACCCGCTGGCCCGCCAAACATGATAACATCCTGTTTTACGCCAAAGACCCTAATCATTACACTTTTAATTACGAAGACGTGGAACGCATCCCGTATATGGCGCCAGGCCTGGTAGGTAAGGAAAAGGCGGCTAAGGGCAAGTTCCCCACGGATACCTGGTGGCACACGATTGTGGGCACCAACAGCAAGGAGAAAACGGGTTACCCCACCCAAAAGCCGGTGGGTGTGCTGCAGCGTATCATCCGCGCGTCTTCTAACCCGGGTGACCTGGTGTTGGACTTCTTCGCCGGCAGCGGGACGGTGGGCGAGGTGTGCCTGGAATTGGGGCGAAATTTTATCCTTGTGGATAACAATCCCCAGGCGCTGGCGGTGATGCGAACGCGCTTTAGCGGTGTGGAGTCGATTGAGTGGTTTGGAATTGATCCTCAGTCGGCGTCGTAGAAGAGAGGGTGCCGCCTGAGCCGCCAGACCAGATCGGCGCTCAAAGCCAGGGGGTAATCGGACAGGGTGTTTTGCATCGGTATGCCGCAGAAATTCAGCAATTGGACCACTATCGCTTTAGCCAGGTTGGGAATGTCCCCTTCATAGGCAGAATAATTGATCAATATGCAGGCATGGGGAGAGGCAGGCGAGAGGATCATCCCGGGCGAGCCGCAG
>DKFH01000106.1 GCA_002452315.1 Anaerolineaceae bacterium UBA6801
ACCGCCAGGCACCCAATCTCTCCAACACACTGGTGTTGGGGATCAGCCAAAGCGGAAAAAGCCCGGATATCGTCTCCGTTCTGGCGGAGGGCAAGAAACAAGGCGCGCTGACAGCCGCCATCACCAACACGATCGATTCTGACCTGGGCCAGGCGGCCGACATGGTGTTGGATTTATGCGCCGGGGAGGAATTATCCCTGGCGGCAACCAAAACGTACACCGCACAGCTCGCCTGCCTGGCTCGCTTATCCGTTGAGCTCAATCCAACCGTTGAAATGCAACGCGAGCTGAAAGCACTTCCCGAAAAGGTTACACAAGTCTTTCAACATGAAGACCAAATCGAAAACCTGAGTGAACGCTACCGCTATATGTCCCACTGCGCCGTCATTGGGCGCGGTTTCAACTACGCTTCTGCCTTTGAACTTTCACTCAAATTGAAGGAGCTCACCTACACCATCGCAGAGCCTTATTCCAGCGCCGATTTCCTGCATGGCCCGGTGGCACTCGTCGATCGCGGCTTCCCCGTGTTTGTGATCGCCCCCAGCGGGATGATGATCCCCGAAATGGTTGCCCTGGTCGAAAAAGTCGACCAGCGGCTCGCCGAGGTGGTCATGATCAGCGACCACCCAGACCTGCTCAAGATGACGGCCCAGGCCATGGACATTCCCACAGGAGTGCCTGAATGGCTTTCACCCATTATTGCCATCATCCCCGGACAAATATTTGCCATGTACCTGGCAGCAACGCGCGGCATAGATGTCGACAATCCGCGTGGCTTGCGCAAAGTCACCGAGACCTGGTAACCCAAAACGCTACCGGAAGGCAAACGGTGGCGTATTTTTTTTCAGCTCACCAACCTAAACCTCATGCAAAATTAGCTCGTCCAGTCCCCGTTTGGGCACATGGTGCACATCATTTTCATCACGATAATAGGTCAGGTCCTCCCCCGGTTCGACAATTTCAATCATCACCGTTTCGACAGGCTTCCCCATGGTAATCACCAACAAAATCTGGAACCGCTCTGGGGTCCCCAGCACGTCAGCCAGCGCATCGCCCTTCGCAGAGCCGATCATACAGCCGCCCAAACCTGCCTCCACTGCGCCCAGGAGGATGCTTTGGCCTGCGATGCCGTGATCAACGCCAAAGCTTTCCTTAATGGTGGGATCGCCCACAAGGAGGATCTACGCGCTGGGGCGCTCACCCCCGGCGATATCCACGGAGTTGCCTTTGACGATATAAACAATAACGGTTCCTGAAATTCCGGCGAGCCTTTGACCATTTATTCTCCCAATATCACCTTCAGGCTGCATGCGAGGTCTTGCGCCAACCCGCAATTGAGTTCCACCACAGGCAATCCTTTTCGTTTTCCAATCTCACCCCAGGCACCTACTGCGTCAGGATAACAACACCATGGCCCCTTCCCAGCCCAGTTCATTGTTGTCCTGCCACCAGGCGGATCGGAGTGCATTGAGTTTGGTTTCAGGGTGATCTACTGAGCAGGGAAAATAACATAAATTGACGCAGAAATAATATGGTGCGTTCAAAGCTCAGCTTGGAACGCACCATTAGTAAACCAAGTCATAAAAAACTTGGATGATTTCGGCGTGGCTTACTCCGTCTTGATTACACCCCCGGCGACAAACCAGACCGGGTGTCGTTTAGTAAACAGCGGGTCAATCATGGATGGGTCCGTCGCAGTGAGGATAGCCTGGTCACATTCAGAAAGCGCTGTGAGCAAGTCTTTCCGCCGTTCGATATCCAGCTCAGACATAGTCTCATCCAGCAGCAAAACCGGCCATTCCCCGCTGCGCTGACGCAGCCATTTGACCTCTGCCAACTTCATCGCCAGCAATGCGGTACGCCCCTGTCCCCGGGACCCATAATCCCCCAGGTCAACCTGGTTGCTGAGGAAGCGCAATTCATCTCGATGCGGACCGATGGTGGTCACACCGCGGACAATCTCTGCCCTGTGCGTTTTCTTCAACACATCAAGCATGCCGGCTTCAATATCTTCAACAGAAAAGCCAGACCGATCTGCCGTTGATGAAACGGGCAGTGCCATCTGCCCCTCCGGTGGCCTGAGCGGGTCGTAGGCCGGTTGATAATCCAATCGCAACACCTCCTGACCCTTGGTCAGGTCGTAATGCACCCGTTTGGCTTCAACTTCCATCTCACGGATCGCCCGAATGCGCTCGCTCATGATGAAAGCGCCATGCCGGGCCAGCATGCCATCCCAAACAGCCAATTGGCCTTGATCCCCGCCCCGTTCAGCAAGTTGTTTTAAGAGCGCATTCCGCTGCGTGAGGGTTTGCTGATAGTCGCCAAGGTGATTTACATATCCCGGGGAAACCTGTGAGATCAACATATCCAGATACCGCCGCCGGTCTGATGGCCCTTCCTCAATAATGCGCGCCATCTGCGGCAGGAACAACACCGCGTTCAGCTGCCCGATGACCTCGCTCACCTTGCGTTTGACGCCATCCAGCAAAACCTCCTTCCGAAAGCGCGTACCCCCGTTAACGCCGTTCGGCTCCCGGATCAATCGCGCTTCGATCCGCCGCACCTGGTCCCGTCGTTGAATCTCACCGACAACCCTGGCCACCGCAAGGGCAGTTTCGGGCTCAGAGAAACTGATCAGCTGTCGGTCTGAGCTGGCATGAAATGAGGTGAAGGTCGAAAGGAAATAAATCGCCTCCAGCAATGTGGTCTTGCCCTGTGCGTTATCCCCCACCAACAGAAAGATTTCCCGGGGNNAAATCGACATCCAGCCGGGAAAAACTGCGGAAGTTGGTTAGCGACAAATGTTTTACATACATAAATGGCTAAATGGTTTCATCCTCATCCAGATCTGGCTGCCAGATTTGCTCGGCCCGATCGGTGTAGAGCATGCCGTTGATATGATCAATCTCATGTTGAAAAATCCTGGCCAGCCACCCTTGTACTCGAATCTTTACCTTCTTTCCGAAAACATCCTGTCCCTTCACCGTCACAACCTGAGCACGCGCCACCTCGCCTGCAAACCCGGGGACGGACAGGCACCCCTCAATCCCCACCACACTTTCTTCCGATTGTTTAACAATCTCCGGGTTGACCAGTACATACAGTTGTTCCGGAATGGTTTCGTCATCCTCATTGCCAAACTCAACCACAATCACCCGCTGGGATACACCGATTTGCGGCGCAGCCAGGCCCACACCAGGCGCAGCCCGCATGGTCTCGATCATATCGTCAACTAAAATTTGAAGCGCTTTATCAAACACCTCAACCGGCTGTGCTTTTTGGCGTAAGACGTGTTCAGTGTAAGGATATATTGTTCGAATGGTCATATATTAAACTCCCAATAAATTCTACCCGTAAGTTCTCGTTTTCAAAGGCCGTCACCCAGCCTTAATCAGCTCCATTGTTTCTGTCAATCCGATGGCGACGGGTAGGTTCAGTCGTGGAAGTTTTGCGATGATAGCTCGCAATCCATTCGGAAACCCGCTCCCGTTCAGCATCGATCTCATACTGCCGAACCTTATCCAATCGTTCACCCATCCTGTAAAAAATGTCTTCCTGCACCTCCGAGGGGTTATAGACATGATCAAAGGATAAACGTGAATTGCCAACAACAATGTAAACCGTTCCAAAGTTAAACAGGAACCCCCACAAACCCAGCCGCTCATATTCGATGCTGAGCACATTTTCCAGCGGGGCAGACCGGCGCCTGACCTTCCCCAAAGGCTTGCGATCCAGGTCAATGATCTGATCTAAAGTCACCATAAAAATATCGTTACGCCAATCCGCGTAAATATACAGCATCCACAAAAAGACCGCGAACATGAACAAGATCATCAGCACCAATCCCTCGGTGACCGGCAGGAAAGCCAACCGGCCTCCCAGGCGCATGATCATCACCACGATGGTCAGTGCCATCAACAACGCCGGCAGCCACATATGGCTGATCAGCACAAACCAATGCTTGCGATAGGTGATGATGCCATCCTTCTCGTACCTTAAGCGGATAAAATCCGAAAACAACCAGGCCAAAAATCCTGGCTCTTTTCCGGTCGGACTGGTCTCCTCCTGGGTTTGCGCGGTGACCTCCATGTTAAGGTCATCCCAATCTTCCGGGGGCAGGTCCAGTTTCTCTTCTAATTTACGCGCCATCATGCGGGCTTCTTCACGCCGATTAAATGATTTTGATCGGTGCCAATAGGATTCAACCATCTGGGCGATGACCTCTGTGTATGCAATCTCCCGCAGGCGAATGGTGCCCACATAGGTCGTTACCACCACATCGCCATAACCCAACATGGTTCCCACCCGTGAGCGGTGGATGCCCACGGACATAATCGTCCGCAAGGGCGCTTCTTGCCGGCTTTCGTACAGCATGGCGATTTTCTCAATCCATACCACACGTTTATTGGTCACGATGAAATAATCATTCTGCCAATCCACGAAAGCCCACACCAACCACAACAAGCTGGCTGGCAATCCAATCCCTAAAATGATCCACCCAAAAGCCTTGTCTGGCTGCCACAACCATTGCAGCAGCGCGGCTAATAGCATCACCCCCAACCCCGTCACGACCGGCGCTATTAATTTCGACCACAGGATGGCGGGGTGCCGACGCGTCATTACATGAACGTATTCATCCTCATGCAGCCACGGCAGGGAAACCTGCATAGAAAGCCGGCGGCTTCTGATGGCAACGTCCAGCATATCCTCCACATTGGCCAACGCATCATAGATGGCAATAAAATGCTCGATGTCCAGGGCAAGCACAACCGTCATTCCGCTGGCAACCGCCCGATAATAGCGGGGATCATCGTACAATAACGCTTCTTCACCAAAAAAATCACCGCTGGAAAGTTTGGCGATCAGGGTTTCATCATCCGCCTGGCCATACGACAGGATAATCTGGCCTTCGTAAAGGACATACATGGCTTCCGATTCATCACCGGCATCAAAGACCACATCGCCATCCTGATACACCATCGGCAGAAAAGCGTTTGCCAGGCGGTACACTTCAGATATGTCTAATTGGGCA
>DKFH01000123.1:0-8629 GCA_002452315.1 Anaerolineaceae bacterium UBA6801
CACAGGTTCAGGAAGCCCAGCGATGGTCTCGCCAGCTTAAACTAAGCGCTTCCGTTCAGCAAGACCAGCAGGAAAACCGCCCATGAGGCCAGAAATTCAAACCAAAATTACCCTCCGCCTGTGGATCATTCCCGTGATATTGGGTTTGGTGTTGATTTTGGCACTAATCTTCCCGTTCAAAGTTTGGTGGATGGTCTTCATCGCGCTGGGCCTGGTCTTATTGTTTAGCAGTTATTCGATTTATCATCTTAAAAATGACCTTCATATCCAACGGCAGGTCCGCTATGGGTGGGCAAAAGTCGGTGATGTGTTGGAAGAGCGTATCAAGATCACCAACACCGGCATTATTCCCACTTATTGGATTGAAATCGAAGACCACACGAATATCCCCAGCCAGCAAAAAGCCATCGGCACAAGTGTTGACGCCAACAACCACACCAGCTGGCAAAAACACCTCTTATGCACCCAGCGCGGGCTCTTCAGGCTGGGGCCAACGACGCTCCACACATCAGACTTGTTTGGGTTGTTCAACCTATCCATCCATGACCCCACTGCTGCCCACATCTTGATTACGCCACCCATCCTGCCTCTGCCACACATTCAGGTCGCCAGCGGCGGACGGGCAGGGGATGGCCGCTTCAGTAAAGGGTCTTTAGAGCAATCCGTAGCTGTCAGTACCGTACGGAATTACCAACCCCAAGACCCCTTACATCACATCCATTGGCCGCTTTCTGCCAAACACCAACAATTAACCACCCGGGTATTCGAAAACACCCCCACAGGCAACTGGTGGATTATTCAAGACATGAATCAATCTGTTCAGGTCGGAGAAGGGGTCAATAACTCGCTTGAAGTCGGCATTATCCTCGCGGCTTCCCTGGCCAACCAGGGCATTCGCGGTGGAAAAGCGGTGGGGTTGATCGCCAATGATCATCAACATTCCTGGATTGATGCTCACTACACCAGCGATCAAACGATGAAGATCTTACGCACCCTCGCCATGGCTAAAACAGGGAGCTTGCCTCTTTCACAGCTCCTGCGTAATTGCCGGGATAGTTTGAAACATGCCGCCAGCTTGATCATCATCACGCCCGATATCAGCCCGGATTGGTGGGATCCACTCATCTGGCTGAAAGTAAAAGGCTTAGTCCCTACCCTCCTGGTTCTCGACCCTTCCAGCTTTGGCGGCCAGGGTACTGCCAGCACGCTCATCAAGCGGTTGCAGAACGCAGGGATCACCGCCTATACTATCCCGGCAGAGATGTTTGCCGATCAGCTCGACATCAAAGAAAATCCCTTATGGGAGTGGCGTGTTTTTGGTACCGGTTATGCAGTGCCCGTTAAAAAACCCCTGGACATCAGCTGGAAAAGTTTAGAATGAATGTGAAACCTTTCCCTATCGTGATTAAGTACCGGGTGGGATGGCTGTTGCTGCTGATCCTGGTGGTGATGTTTGTGACTGGGCTCGTTAACGGGTTAACCACAGCTATCTGGCGCTTATCTACCTCGTGGATGCTCCCCCTGGGTCTCTCCGCCGTAACCATAGGTTGGTGGTCGGGAGGTGCTAAACGCCGGGCTGGACTGTATTTCGGGCTGGGGCTGTTATGCGGCTTTATCGTCTTGGTCCTCTTTCAATCTGAAGTTTACCGGGATCTCTACCGGGCATTTTCCGAAGCACAAAAGTTTCAATTGATTTTGCGTCCCCTGAATTTTAAGCGTCCCAATATGGCATCGATTGCCTATCATCTCTACGCAGGAGCAAGTACCTTAAGTATTTATTTTTCCGAATTTATCCAATGGCTGCGTAATCTTACCCTCAACTCTGCAGGGATTAATATGGTGGCTATTAATCTTGTGTGGGGAAGTTTGCTGTGGGATGCCCTATTCTCAATGGGATGGCTTCTGCGGCGTCAACAGCATGCTTTTTTGGCATCGCTGCCCGCGCTAACCCTCCTGATTGGCGTGATCGGGTCCACAAGAAGGGATACAGCCGGGCTAATTGTTGCCCTCAGCGCAGTATTAGCCATGATGGTCATCGTTGAGCATATGAATCGCGAACATCGGTGGGAAATCCAGCACGTCGATTATTCAGAGGAGATTCGCTTCGATATCCTCTCCGCGATGATCCCGATTGTAGCCGTGATTATGGCCTTTGCCAGCGTGATCCCCAGCATATCATTTGAGGAGATCCGCTCATTGCTCAATCTGCAACGCCGGATCGCCAGCGAAGGACAGTCAGATTTTGTGTCATCACTGGGCCTCGAACAAGCACCTCGCACGCCCATAGCACGATCAGCACCCGGTGGGATGCCGCGCAGCCACCTGATTGGCAGCGGCGCTGAGCTATCAGAGCTTAAAATCATGGAAATAGATCCCGGCCAGTTCTACCTGCCCCCTCAGGTAGACCCTGAAACCCGGTTGCCCACCTATTATTGGTATGGCCGGGCTTATGATGTTTACACAGGCTCTGGCTGGGTATCCGGAGATGGGGATACTCATCAGGAAATTATCCCGGCCGGCCAGGAGATCCAGACGGACCAGTGGCCAACATCGCACACCCTCCAACATACCATGATTAAGACAGAGGATGCTTCGCCCACCCTGTACTTTTCCGGTGAACTAAAATCCGTCAACCAACCTGTCAGCGTGGTCTGGCATGAGATCACCCGCGAGTATGTGACGGGACGCGTGAACACGAAGGAATATCAGGTCAACATTGGGATTAAAGATTACACAGTAGACCAATTACGCGAGACTAAGGCTACCCCGCCTCAAACCATCCAAGAAATCTATACGCAATTACCCTCAGATCTGCCTCCGCGTTTGCTCGAGTTAGCGGCTGAAATCACCTCGCAGGCAGCGACGCCTTATGACAGGGCAAAAGCCATCGAAGCTTACTTACGACAATTTGAATACACCCTAGACCTGCCTGCACCGCCGCAAGACACTGACATCGTGGACTATTTTCTCTTTGACCTGCAGCGCGGGTATTGTGATTATTATGCCAGCGCTATGGTGATCCTGGCCCGGTTATCGGGTCTGCCGGCCCGCTTCGTGATCGGCTACGGCCCTGGTGCATTTGACTACAACCAGCAAAAATTCATTGTGACCGAAGCTAACGCCCATGCTTGGCCTGAAATCTATTTCGAACCTTTTGGCTGGGTGCCTTTCGAGCCCACTGCCAGCTTCTCAACACGCCCCTGGGAAACCGCCTTCGAGAGTCCCATCCCGGTTCCACCCGCAATGCGCATAAGTCCTCCCCCAGATGAACCCGAAACTGCTGAAAATATTGGTTTAATCCTCGCATCCCTGATCATTGTGCTTGCCGGAACCCTGTGGATATTGACCCTGCGCCGCAGTAAAAAGCGTGCTTCCACAACCGCCCAAATTGAATCGATCTATCAACAAATGCGGGCACATTTATCACAGGTGTTCTTTGATCTCACAACCGAACCCACCCCACAGGAATTACGCCAGGCCTATGCAAACTATTTGCAGCCATCAAATCGGAACAAATATGTTCAAAAACTGGCGACCCGGATTATCACCAACCTATCTGCAATCTCTATTCTATACGAAAAAGGCGTTTATTCGCCGCAGAAACTATTCTCAGACCAGGTTGATCAGGCCAGGAAAACCCTGCTCTCGCTGAGATTCCAGTCCTGGCTGTTCAGCGCTACTCGTATGATCAGAAAATCTTGAATTATAATTAGACTGCCAATCGGTCTTTCAGAAAATTAGAAAGGGAATTATGGCTGAACACCCGCTGCGCATCTTCACAGGCACTGCACACCCAGAACTGGCGCTTGAAATTGCTCATATCCTAAACGTGCCCATGGGGAAATCAACCACCACCAACTTCCCCGACACCGAAACCCATGTCACCATCGATGAGGTCGTCCGCGAGCAGGATATCTTTATCGTTCAACCTTGCAGTGCGCCCGTCAATGAGCATGTGATGGAATTATTGCTGTATGTGGATGCCTTTAGGCGGGCCAGCGCCCATTCCGTCAGCGTCGTGATCCCTTATTTCCCCTATGCGCGGCAAGACCGCATGGCCAAAGGCCGCGAAGCGATCAGTGCCCGGGTGGTGGCAAATTTGCTTGAAGCCCTCGGCGCCAACCGCGTGATCTACATGGACATTCACAATGCCGCCATCCAGGGCTTTTTCAACATCCCGGTTGATCCGCTTTCTGCCATCCCCGTGCTGGCCTCGTATTTCAGGCAGGATCGTTTCAAAAATTCAGTCATCGTCAGCCCAGATGTTGGCCGGGCAGGTGTTGCCGGCAAATACGCTGAACTGACCGACCTGCCCCTGGTTGTAATGCATAAACGGCGCACTTCACCCAGAGAAACCCACACAACCCATGTCGTTGGCGATATCAAGGGGAAAAGCCCCATCATCATCGATGACCTGATGGCCAGCGGCAGTGTTTTACGGCAAATAGATGCCCTCTATGAGGCAGGTGCGGTTGGCAAAGCGTATTTTAGCGTCACCCATCCCGTTTTAATGCCATCGGCGATCGAATATCTCAACAGTGATGACCGAATTGAAAAACTGGTGGTAACCAACACCATCGCCATCCCGGCGGACAAGCGCGTACCAAAACTCGAAGTGATCTCCATTGCTCCCCTGCTGGCTGAAATCATCGACCGGATTTATCACGGCACCAGCATCTCAAACCTGCTGGTATTGCCGTAACGCATCATTCCAATTCAATCGATTTTTTATCACTCAAGGAGTCATTGTTATGATTAAAATCATTGCCGATACAACCTGCGGCCTGCCATTGGACGAACTGGCATCATTGGGAATCGACGTCATCCCCCAGATCATCATCTTCGACGGGCAGTCCTATCGAGATGATACGGAGATCGACACCCCGACCTTCCTTTTCAAGCTTCAAGAAGCCAAAGAACTGCCAAAGACCTCCGCACCATCACCTTCGCTGTATGAGCCGCTATTCAAAAAATACGCCCAGGAAGGCCATTCAATTGTCATCCCGACCCCTTCAACAGCGTTAAGCGGCACCTTCCGCACTGCCGAAGTGGCTGCTGAAGCCGTTCCAGAGGCGGATGTCCACATCCTCGACACACGCACCATTGCTGGCGGGTTGGGCGTCCTGGTCAAGAAAGCAAAAGCCTGGGCAGATGAGGGGAAAGCTCCCCAAACCATCCTCAAAGATTTAGAGGACCTGGCAAAAAAGGAAGTGGTGTATTTTTTGGTCGACACCCTCGAATACCTCCACAAAGGCGGACGCATCGGGAATGCCTCATTCCTGATCGGCAGCGTTCTGCAAATGAAACCTATTTTAGGACTGGAAGATGGCATCATAACAGCAGTCGAAAAACAACGCACATCAGCCAAAGCCCTCAACCGCCTGAAAGAATTGGTGCTGACACAATGCCCCCATGGTGATCAGTCCCTCATCACCGTCAGTCACTGCGGCGGCCAGGAACGTGCAGAACAATTGGCGGCCGAGCTGTCCGACGCCCTGCAGGTGAGCCACATCCCGGTGTATGAAGTGCCCCCGGCGATTGTCGTCCACGCGGGACCCGGCATCATCCAGGTCAGTTTCTTCAAATAAGATTGATCCACAAAGCAGTGACAAAAAGAGCTGTGTTTAACTCCAGCCCTTTATTGGTTAAAATGCCTCTTCCAAAATCGCCTTCAAAAAGCCTTTACTTAACATCACAGGATTTTTCGCCATGCTGGAGGAAGCCTGCGCTTTCTCAATGATCAGGTCAAAGTCCTCTGGCGCGATGCCCAAACTTCGCAACCCCGGGATCGCCAGTGCCTCTGCCAGTTCAGTGACCCAGGCCACACCTGAGGCGATGCCGGCTTGCGGGTCACCGGTGAGCCACCTGGCCAAATCCACATATCGGGATCGCAACCCCCCCACATCATCCAGCTGGTCCAGTGCCAACACGTTATATTTCATCACATAGGGCAAAAGGCTGGCGCAGATCACACCATGCGGGGCGTGAAACATGCCCCCAATCGGACCAGCAAACCCATGCACCGCCCCCAGGCCGCCGTTTGCCAGGGCAAGCCCACCGAAAAGGCTGGTAAGGCTCATATCATGCCGAGCAAACCGGTCCTGCCCGTTCTGGTAGGCTTTTAATAGTGATCGAGCCCCGCGAATTACCCCCTCACGGCAGATGATATCCGTCATCGGGTTGGCCCTACTAGAGACATACCCCTCCATCACCTGGGTCAATGCATCCATCCCCGTGCTGGCGGTAACGGAAGGCGGCATGGAGTACGTCAGTTCAGGGTCAACCAGCGCCACAGCAGGGATCATTTTTCGGCTCCTCATGGAGACTTTTACCTGGTGAGCTGGCGAGGTAATCACTGCATTGCGCGTCACCTCCGTCCCGGTGCCGGCCGTGGTGGGCAGGGCCAGCAACGGGGCTGCCTCGTTCGGGATTTCGTTCCCTCCGCCGACCACTTCGAGGTAATCCATCAGGTCACCAGGGTTGGTCAGCATGGCAGCAATCGCCTTGGCGGTGTCCAGCACCGACCCGCCGCCAAAACCGATCACCAGCTCACACTGGTGCGCCTTAGCCTGCTCAATGCCCGCCATCACGATGGGTATATCCGGTTCTGAGTCAACCTGGAAAACTGTGCCTTTCACCCCCGCGGTTTGTAAAACGCGCCATAAAGGATCAATGGATACCGAACCGCTTCCAGTGAGGATCAGGGCGCGCTGGCCACACCCGGAGGCAATCTCACCCGCCTGGTTGAGGACACCTTCGCCAAAGATGATTCGGTTTGCTGTGGCAAATTCAAAGGCCATGTTCAATCCCACCCCATCTCATCGGGAAAGATATTTTCATATACCTTTTTAGTCCTTGGCTCTGCCATCATTCCTTCCGCCGCGTCCCGCCATTGCTGATAGTGGGCGGTTTCTCTGTGCTGAGCCGGATCGTCTTTGGTGCGGTAAACCTCGACCAGCACAAATGATGCCGGGTTTTCTTCCTCCTGTAAAACGTCAAAACGGGCGATCCCGGGCTCATCCAGGCTGGCTTTGGCATTCATCAGCGTCACGGCTTTAAATTGTTCAATATATTCTGGTTTTACCTTCACAAACACGTGGACAATATACATCAATGGCTCCTTTCTATCTGGGATATTTTAACCTCCTCAATCGCTAAGGAGAGTATACTATGTTTCACTTTGCTGGAGGAAACCATGATGACCACGACCCTGCACAACGCCTCAAATATCCAAATTCTATACGAAGACCAGGATATTATTCTGATCAATAAGCCTGGCGGGCTCCTGTCAATTGCCGATGGGTACGGCTCCAACCTGCCCCACCTCAAGCAAATCCTGACCCCCGAATTCGGTGAAGTGTGGATTGTCCACCGCCTGGATAAAGACACCAGCGGCGTGATGGTCCTCGCCCGCAATGCCCAGGCGCATCGCGAACTCAATGAAAGTTTCCGGTTGAGAAAAATCGAAAAAATCTATCACGGGTTGGTGACGCCACCACCCGCCTGGCGTGAAATGGAAATGCAAAGCCCTCTGCAGACCAATGCAGACCGCCAGCACCGTACACGGGTGAGCACCTCTGGCGGAAAACCAGCCTATACCATCTGCCGGGTCATCAAATGGTTTCCCCTGGGCGTCTTGACGGAAATCCACATTCACACCGGGATCAGCCATCAAATCCGCGCCCATCTGCGGGCCTACGATCTGGCTCTGTTAGGCGATGCGCTCTATAACGCCGGCCTGGAACCCCAGCCACTGACCGTCCCCAGGACGATGTTGCACGCCCGCCAGATCGGTTTCAATCACCCGTTGACCGGTGAGTGGTTGTCCTGTGCTGCCCCCTACCCGGAGGACTTCCGGGCGGCCTATACAGAACTCAGACAGACCAAAGCTCTTGATGAAGTGATTTGATCGAAGCAAAGCCCCGCGCACCCACGATTACGTGATCCAAGACCGGCAATTCCAGCATCTTGCCCGCCTCAATCAACATGCGCGTCAGGTGCACATCCTCAGGGCTGGGCGAAGGATCCCCGCTGGGGTGGTTGTGGACGATAATTAAACCCGCTGCATTGTGCCGAATACCTGCTTTAAAGATCTCTGCCGGCCGCACCGTGGACGCATTCAACGACCCGCGGTACAACTGCTCAGTGCGGATGTGATGATTACGACTGTCCAGCAGGAGGATCCATAATTCCTCTTGTTCCAGGCTAGCCATTTTATATTGAACCAGGTCAGCCACATCCTGCGGGCTGGTGATCAGGCTGCGTTGTTCGGGCTGCTTTTTAGCGATGCGGTAGCCAAGTTCGATGGCCGCCTTGATCTGGGCAGCTTTGGCAGGACCCATACCAGCAATCTGGCACAATTCGGTAAACGTCGCCCGCTGCAAACCGTCCAACCCTTCAAAATGGTAAAGCAAACGCTGCCCCATCTGCACTGCGCTTGTTCCCTGCATCCCAACCCGCAAGAGAATCGCCAGGAGTTCTGCATCATTGAGGGCTTGCGCCCCTTGTTTTTCCAGCCGCTCCCTTGGCCGTTGAGACTCCTCAATGTCTTTGATCCGATATCCCGCTTTTACATCCGCCATCAGTGCACCTCCGTTGGCCTGTTGGGCAGCAAGCAAATATGCTAAAG
>DKFH01000123.1:8634-14274 GCA_002452315.1 Anaerolineaceae bacterium UBA6801
CCTCATGTTATAATTACGCCCACATCACTGTGATTGGAAAGATCATGGATCTCATTGTCAACGAATATAACCACTGTGATCTGGTAAAAATCTCCGGAAGGATCGACAGTTATTCAACACCGCAAATCGATGCGGTTTTAGAAGCTTTAATCTCCGCTGATCATTATAATATCATCATAGATTTGGAAAACGTCAATTTTATCTCGAGTTCTGGCATGCTTGCTTTTGTGAATATCCAGCGTAAACTTAAGCACCAAAACAAAGGTGAGATCGTCCTTATTCATGTGCCCAACCCCTTACTCAACAATTTTTCAATTGTAGGTTTCGATACCGTATTCAGCTTTTTCAATGACCTCGATAGTGCCACGGGTTGGTTTAGCGAGCCACTGAAATGAAGACCAAAACCTTCCGAGCCAATTATCAAAATCTGGCCGCCATCAGCCGTTTTATTGTTGAGCAGTCAGAACAGGCTGGTTTTTCGCCCAGCGACATCTACGCCATTCAAACCGCGGTTGACGAAGCCTGCTCGAACATCATCGATCATGCCTATGGTGGTGAAGATTTGGGTGAGATTGAAATCAACGTCAGGCAAATTGAGAACGGCATTCAAATCATCCTGACCGATTTTGGCGACCCATTTGAGCCAGAAGAGGTCCCGGAACCTGATATCACCTCGCCGCTCGAAATCAGAAAAGAGCGNNCGCAGCCTGATGGATCACGTCCAGTTCGAGTTCTCACCTACCGATGGAAACACGCTTACCCTGGTGAAATACAAAGGAGATTAACCTTGGATCATCAAGACACATCCGGGGTTAAACCTGATTTGTCACTCGAAAGCATCATCAATTTGGGTGATCAGTTGGCGTCGATGGCGAATTTTCTCGCTCAAAAGCGTCATATCGAGGACTTCATTCAACGGCATTTTGATGCCGCAGGTCATGTGTGGCTTAAATCTCCCCCGAAATCGTTCACCGCGAAAAGTAAGCAAACACATTTCCCCTTTGATCCGAACACGACGCCTGAAATTGAACTGCAATCCGCCCCCGAGGCCTATCTGACAGAAAGCGAAGGCGCATATTGGTGCATCCTTTCACTGACCTATGGTAAAACGAGCTTTGGAAAGCTGATTTTAAGGCGTAACCGATCATTTACAGATCAAGAACTCACCAGCTTAGAGAAAATCAGCGTTGTAGCCAGCCTGGCCGTTTTTTCGACCTTACAGGTCCAGCTTCATCATTGGCGGCAAAAGCAGCTGACTTTGGTGAGTTCCGTCACTATGCGCATTTCCCAAATCACTGACCTAGAGCTGTTGACCCGCGAGATCTCTCGCCTAATCCAGGAAACCTTCAACTACTATTATGTGGCCGTTTTTCTCATCCATGAAAACACTGGCCGGCTTCACTTCAAGGCCAGCGCGGGTTCAGATGAGAGTGACCGACCTGAGTTTGAAGACGAAAAACACCCCGGATTTGATCTTGGTGAGCACATGATCGGTCATGTCGCCCAAACGGGTGTTGAACTGGTGGCTAACGATGTGACCAAAGAGCCCCGATATCAATCCGTCGACTCCTTGGCAGCCACCAAGGCTGAAGTTGTGATGCCTCTCAAATTGGAGAAACGCATTTTTGGCGTGTTGGATATTCAAGCAAATATGAAAAATGCCTTCGACAACGAAGACTTGTTAGTCCTCAGAGCGTTGGCCGATAATATTGCCATAGCCATTGAGAGCACTCGACTTTACCAGGGCGTTCAACGCCAGGCAGAGCAGCTCTCAGCTGTCTCAGATGTCAGCAGGGCAATTACCCAGATCCTGAACATTGATGAACTGCTTCAGAAAATCGTCGCCCTGATTCATGAACGTTTCCAGTTTCCCTTTGTTCATCTCTATACCATTGATCCTGTACATCAGCAAATTACCTTTAAAGCGGGCAGCGGCAGCAGAACGCGTTATTACGAAGAAGCAGGGATCTCTTTCAACATCCACGCCGATAAAGGCATCATCTCATGGGTGGCTCAGCATGGGCAAACCTTGCGGGTCGGTGATGTTACAAAAGAACCCCTCTTCCTGCAATCGCCAATCTTTCCCGCAATTGAAGGCTCAGAAATGGTGGTGCCTTTGGCATTTGGTCACCAGATCTTAGGCGTGTTGGACCTGCAAAGCCCCGAAAAGTATGCCTTTTCTGCTGAAGATCAACAATTGATGGAAACATTGGGCGACAATCTGGCCATCGCGATCCGCAATGCCCGTCTGTACCGATCAGAAAAATGGCGCCGCCAGGTTGCTGAGAGCCTCAGGGATGTGGCCGGGCTGCTCTCTGACAACATTGCGTTGGATGAGGTCTATTCAGCCATTTTAGAAGAATTACACAACAATCTGCCTTGTGACGTAGCTGGAATTTGGCTGTTTAACAACCATCAAACCACCAATGGCCAAAATTTATGCCTGGCGGCTTATAAGACCTCTGCACCAATCCGGGATGATGCCCTGGAGGGGTTGCTCGTGGCACCTGACAAATGGGTTCAGGCTGCCTTCCTAACCAAAGAACCCATCATCCGCCAGCCCGATGAACCCCTCGGCCCAATTGCGGCGCGACTGAATTTTTCACCGGATTACTCCGCCATTATTACGCCACTGGTCACCGGTGATGAGGTGATTGGTTTACTGACGATGATCCATCACACCCCTGGCCGGTATGGATCCGAATCCCAAATGATCACCTCTGCTTTTGCCAGTTATGCCGCCATTGCGATCAAGAACAACCGCCTGTATGCAAAATCACAGGAGCAAGCCTGGATATCCACGATTTTATTACAGGTCGCCAATGCCATTCAGTCTTTGACCAACCTGGACGAACTGACAGCAACGATCACCCGCTTAACGCCCATGGTGGTAGGCGTCAAAGGCTGTGCCCTGCTCATCAGGTATCCTGAGAGCAAAGTATTCCAATTAACAGCCATGTACGGCATGATCGATCCCTCTGAGGACGTGAAATTCGATCAACCGATCTCTGTGGTTTCGCCCCCAAGCCTAGAAAGGATATTGGCCGAGCAAGCACCTGTGTATGTGCACGATCCCCAGGATGAACTGGGCTTACCGGAGGATATCGCTAATCAACTTGCCAAGCATTCCCTAATTCTGTTCCCACTGATAGCAAGGAACGAAGTCTTAGGCGCGTTCCTGCTTGCTGACGAGCCTGAAACAGATCAAGCTGAACGCCTATCCAAGGTCTTCAGCGAAGAACGGTACAAAATCGTTCAGGGGATCATGCAGCAAACAGCGATCGCGATCGAGAATATCCGCCTGATTGAAGCCCGCCAGGAAGAAGCCTATATCTCGGCCGTTCTGCTCCAGGCGGCACAGGCCATCGTTAGCAGCCCTGATCTCCAGGACACCCTGGATGCCATGGTCAACATCATGCCCATCCTGATCGGCATTGACTACAGCCTGATTTATCTTTGGGACCAAAATGAAGAGCGCTTTATCACAGCTCATGCCACCACCCGGAGCCCGGTTGAAGCCGAAGAACTCCTGGATACACGTTATGAGCCGGGGGACTTCCCTATGCTGGATGCCGTCTTTCGTCACCGCCGTCCCATTGTTTATCCCTTTGTTGAAACGACTCTCTCCCCCGAAGACTGGGACTTGGCCCTTCCCGATGAAGGTCAAATCGACCCCACACCCATGCTGCAAACTCATTATCCATTGTTGATGGGTTTCCCGCTCTCCGTAAAGGATGAGATTTATGGCGTGTTGCTCGCCCAGGACGACAATTTCGCCACCAACCGGGAACGACGTTTTGAACTGTTGTGGGGGATTGCACAGCAGGCATCACTGGCCATCCAAAATGATCGTTTGAACAAAGAAATGCTCGACCGGCACCGGCTTGAGAGAGAATTCCAGCTTGCCAGGGAAATTCAACAGACTTTCTTACCCAACCAAATTCCCGCATTACCCGGCTGGGAATTGGATGTACGCTGGGAAACAGCCCGTCAGGTAGGCGGCGATTTTTATGACTTCTTCATGCTGCCTGATGAACATCTGGCATTTGTGATCGCCGATGTTTCTGATAAAGGATTGGCCGCATCCCTGTACATGGCCGTCACACGCACGCTGTTACGGGCGGCGGCTTTAGAATCCGATTCACCAGCCAAAACCCTGGAACGTGTCAATGATTTGCTGCTGGATAATTCACCAAACGGCCTATTTGTGACCACCTTCTACGGCATCTTATCTTTAGAGGATGGTCACCTTTCATATACCATTGCCGGTCACAATCCACCCATGGTGATTCGGCAAGGACAAAACGATGTGATCGCCTTAGAAAAAGGCGGTATCGCATTGGGCGCAATGCCGTCCATTCAATTACCCCAATATGAAACGGTCCTCAATCCAGGGGATTGCCTGGTCCTTTACACAGACGGGGTCACAGAAGCGTTCAATCAAAACGACCAAATGTACGGTGAAGAGCGCTTCGTGGAGGTATTGCGGCGTTTGATCGGAAATGATGCCACCAGGGTCCTTGAAGCGCTTGAAGCTGACCTGGCTGATTTTCGCGATGGCGCCGCACCCAGCGATGACACCACCCTATTGGCTATTTGCAGAGGATCATCATTGGGAGACGATCACGGGAACCCGGGTGCCGCGTAAGACGCCATCCACCGTGCTGCCAAAAAACATCTCGAACAGTGGCGACAACCCATACCCCCCCATGATAATCAGATCGGCATTGATTTCTTCCACGACCTG
This sequence comes from Anaerolineaceae bacterium UBA6801, assembly GCA_002452315.1. Taxonomy (GTDB): domain Bacteria; phylum Chloroflexota; class Anaerolineae; order Anaerolineales; family Anaerolineaceae; genus Brevifilum. Next base: position 13,382 of record DKFH01000123.1, read on the forward strand.
CAAGATGACGACGTTGGTTCGGCGCGTGGGCTTGCGAAAAATTTTGTCGACACAACGCACGCCCAGGTATTCCTTGGCTTCAGATAACCTTTGCTGACCTCTTTTTTCATCTTCATCAACTACCAATACCGAAAGGCGTTTGTTGTAACGGCTGGACAGGTACGCTGCAATGTAAAGTGCTGTTTTTCCCTTTGGGCTGCCATCATAAGCCAGCAAAATGTGATTCATCTCACTCAGCTCATCACGGACAAAGAGCAGCGGCCGTGTGCAGTTGCGAACAATGGCACGCATGCCAGATTTCAACCGGGCTAAGATATTGGTAGACGGCGGATGTTTCAGCTTTAAACTAACCAGGTCATTCACCCTGGCGCGCTCACAGATTGTCTCGGCGATTTTCCCCTGCGCAAACACAAGGTTTCCATGAATACCCGATTTTGCAAGGCGCTCAGAAAAAGCCCGGCTGATCTCCTCGTCGGAAATGCCCCGGTCCGCCCTTTCATAGGGCTTTTTGATTACCAGGCCGCGCACATCCGACCCTTCCATTTCAGCGATTCTGACAGCCTGCTCCAGCGCTATCCAGGTTTCTGCGCTGCCGCTGATCGCCACCAGAATATCAGAAAATAACTTTTGTCCTTTATCGCTTACCCTATCAGTCGACGCCTCAGGTTGATAACTCTCCTTTGCTGGCATAGGCAATACCGCCTGTTGTAATTTTCTAAACCAGCGTTGTATGACCTTAAAGTATTTCCGGCTGTGATGGCTCAGGAGATCAGAAGCCGCTTTTTCCGGACGGATCGACCAGCCCATCTGTTCTTGCAAATACGTCTGGTGGTCTAGAATCCAGATATAAAGGTCCGTCTCAGTTCTATCCGGAAACTCAACCAAAAAGTTTT
>DKFH01000107.1:0-4966 GCA_002452315.1 Anaerolineaceae bacterium UBA6801
GCCGGACCACCTCGCGAAACGCCGTTAACTCCTCCAGGATGGCCGGGTTAGCATGCTTTTCAGCCACCCCGGTCAGCCAGTTCTCCATGCCGGAAGGCCACAGGTAATCCTCCAGGTTACGGCAGGCGCGGATCAGCGCAGCCACGCCCCGGTAGGCCTTGCCCTCCTCTTCATCTTCCAGCTTGGCGCGCCGCCAAACCTTGTAGGCCTCCGCCAGCTTTCGGCTGGCAGTCGGGTCCCCCAGGTAATCCAAAATTTTGACGATCGCATCGGTAGAAAGCCGGGTGGAGCTGGAGGACCGGAGCAGGCTGTCCACACAGGGGATTTTTCGGTCTTTGAGTAGGTCAGCATATTTACCTGCACGCTCGTTGCTCAGGCACAGGATCGCCACGGTCTTATCAGGCTGCTTGTCCAGAAAGGCTTTGGCTGTGTTGACCACATGTTCCATCTCTTCATCGGCCGACATGCCGCCCGGCAGGAAGCGGATGCAGGCCGGACAGGGCGGCGGGTTGGGCTGGGGGTCATCCGCCGGTGTCGGTTCAATATACGGGGGCGTCAGCGCACTGCGGGCCGCCGGGTTGGGGTGCTTCTCCTGTGTCCAGCGGATCAGGTGATTGGCCAGGTCAATGATATCCTGGGTAGAGCGCCCGCTTTCAGGCAGGGTCCGCTCTTCAACCCCGGGCTGCCTGAGAAAACTGAGCAAAAAATCAGGGCTGGCGGTGGTAAAACTCTCAAATATGGCCTGGTTGGGGTCTCCAACCCGCACCCAGTTGCCCCCTTCGCCGGCCAGAAGCGACAATATCTCCTGCTGAAGGCGGCTTGAGTCTTGTGCTTCATCCTCCAGGATGAAAGGCCAGCGTTTTTGCAGCAGCGCCAGCAGCGAGGGGTCTGACCGCAGGCAGCGGAGTGCCAGGCGGATCAGGTCATCAAAATCAACACCTCCCCGGTAAGTCAACGCGTTCTGGTACTCGGTGTACATCTCCAGGCCCATCCTGGCCAGCGGGAGCGGGATGGGTACGTCGGCCAGGCGCTTTTCCAGCGCAGCGGGGAGCAACTCCATATCCTTCGCCAGGCGGATAAAGGCGTTGGCGGTCTGTTCAACCAGCGTTTTCAGCCCTTCATAGGCCTGGTAATCGCTGTTGACATCAACATCCAGGAACGGTTCCAGGTAACCCGGGTTGGCCGCAATCCAATCCTGGGCCACCCGCCGTTTGATGCGCACGCATTCAAATTCATCTACAATCTGGAAATTGGTGCTCAGGCCGGCCAGGTCTGGGCGTTCACGCACGATATCATTGGCCAATCCGTGCAGCGTGCGCACCCGGTAGCCATAACCGGGCATCAGTCCCTCGGCCATGAGCTGGGCGCTGATCCGGGACGAGAAATTATCCACTGCCGCGTTGACCAGCGTGACCACCAAAATCTCCTGGTCGGGTGCCACGGCGCCGATTTTAATCAGGTTAGCCGCCAGGTATGCCAAAGTCCAGGTTTTTCCGCTGCCAGGCACCGCACTGATCCCCATCCGCCCGCCCTGGTAGCGCAAGACGTCTTTTTGGCCCGGTCTGAGCCGGAGGGGGGATTCGGTCATGAGGCCTCCCTCAGTGATCGCTGCCAGGCTTCATTAATCACCCGGATTAACAGGCCGCGATTCTCAAACCCGCGGATATCCAAAGCGCTCATGCCCACAAAAACATGCTTGCGGCAGCGGTTCAGCAGGCCGATCGACAACCGGCGCAGCGTCTCATGGGAGGCAGCCAGCTCGTCTTCCGCATCCCACAGCTTACCCGGCTCCCAATGCCGGCTGAGGACATAGGGATGGGTCAGGGGCTGATCCAGGCGTTGGTACCAACTTGGGCTGCCGATATCCAGCCAAAATTGCACATCAACCGGCTGGTTGCTGATCAAAAAGGTGTAGGCAGGTGCCATCAAGACCGCGTCGGGCGGACGCGCCTCCCAGTTGCGGATATACTGGGCGGCGATAACCCCATCCTGCACCATCTGGAGATATTCCTGGCCGACTTCAAAATCTTCACCCGGTAGCTGCTGCCCCACCGCCCACCGGAATTTCTGCACCGATTCAATCAAGGTGGAGATGGTATTGGCACTCTCCAGGTTGTCATGAAAGCCAAATCCAGGCTGGCTCAGCACCTCGCCAAACAAACGACTGAGGAAAAAATCAAGATGGGGTGCATCAGCCGCCTGGGCAACCTCCATCAGCCATATACGCAAGCGGTCAAAACGTTCCCCCGCACGGTAGGTGATACGATCTTTCAGTTCAACCGGGATCGATTCGAACGGTTTGAGTGTTAACCCCGACGCACGCGGGTCGTAAACCAGGTTGACCAGCACTTGCGCCCGCACCAGGTCCAACCCTTCGATGGCCTGCATCAGCGCCAAAGCCAGGTTGACCCGCTGGGGCGTCATCGCCCAACCCGGGTAGGCCAGGGTGGCCAGGGTCAGCATGGTTTGCGTGGCGGGCTCGTCCCGCAGCGCCCGTGACGGCCGGTGTGATTGGTGCGGAATGCCGAGGGCATCCAGTGCATCGGCCAGTGCAAACCGCAGCACATCCGGCATAAAAGGCGCCAAAAGGACGATCTCGCCGGGGGATGTGCCCTCGTTCACCAGTTCAGCCACGTTTTGGGCCACCCATTTCACCATGGAGGGGAATAATTTGATATGCTCTTTAGGCATCACCAAAGCATCCCCGATTGCTGCCGTTGACCGGTCAGCGTCCATTTCTGACCGGGATTGCAGCCGGCCGATCACCGCTCGAACCCCAGACTTGAGCTGGGCAATACCGGGTTCGTTGACCAAATTTCCCTCAAACCACAAGTGCGTATCGCAGGCAGCGCTCAAGGAAAACGCGCTAACCACATCCGCGCCCAAGAAGGAACGAAAACCCGCCTCTTCATCCGCAATCAAAACCGCAGACTCAAAATCCGGTAGCCAGTCCCTGAGCAAGTCATGGGTGATGGGCGTGTCTTCTTCCAGGTTATCCGCAATCAAATGGCGGTGGGTGCGTTTCAGATATTCACGGCACAAACTGAGCGGCCAAAGATGCTGAAAAAACACCTCCACCTGCAGCGAGAAATCCAGCAGGTTGTGCGCCAGGCAAAACTGCCGAAACTGGTCCACACAGCGTTGGGCGTCATCATAGATGTTGAACTGTTCGATCCCCCCAATCCAGGCGGCTTTCAAGCGGGTGCCGATCTCCTGGTGCGGAAAGCCCACAATGGCAGCTTTGTTGAGGTTATCCAACATCTGGGCATAGATGCGGTTGCGGTTGATCGTCAGGCTCTCAAAATAGCCCTCGTGTTCGATCAGCGGTCTGACCACGTGGGACATATAATATTGCGCCGATTCAAGCGTGAGGAAATGCGGCGGTTGGTTGGGGTGGGCAAAACCCGCCTCCCGGCCCACCAGCGGCCAAAACAGGTCCACCATCCGCCTGGCCAAGCCGCCCAGCGTCATCGTGGTGATCAGGCTATGGGCTTGTTCCACCTCATCCCGCATACAGGCCAAATAAGGCTCTGCCAGTGACCGTTGGGGGACAAAAACCAGGACCTCATGGGCCGGGGCGCCGGATGCCAGCAGCTTTTTCAGCCAATTCACGCCAGCCGTGGTCTTCCCTGAACCCGCCCGGCCTTGCAGGAAGATTTTCGAGCGAAGCGGCTGATTGACCAGCATTTTTTGTTCATTGGTGAGCAACATGCCCTAATTATAAGATAAAAGCCGGACGGTCGGCGAGATCATCTCGGGTATAATATCGAAACAAAGCCTGACAGCAAAACCACGAAAGGAAACCCCATTTTATGATTCACGATCTGGCGCCCTTTTTTTCACCAGCAGGTGTGGCCATCATTGGCGCATCGCAAGACCCCCGTAAACTCAGCCACGGCATCCTAAAAAATATGACCCTGTATGGCTATCAAGGCGGCATTTACCCTGTAAACCCCAAGGCAGACCAGATCCTGGGCCTTAAAGCCTACGGGGATATCAGCGACGTGCCCGATCCGGTCGAACTGGCTGTAATCGTCATCCCCGCCCCCTATACCCCCAATACCCTGCGAGCCTGTGGAGAGCGCGGCATCAAGGCGGCCATCATCATCTCAGGTGGGTTCAAAGAAGTGGGCGGGACCGGCGTTGAACTGGAACAGGAATGCCTCCAGATTGCCCAAAGCTACGGGATGCGGCTGATCGGACCCAATTGCGTCGGCACCCTGGACCTGTACACCGGGCTCAATTCCACCTTTATCGAAGGTGTCCCGACCAAAGGGTCCATCGGGTTTGTATCGCAATCGGGCGCGGTCTGCGGGGGTGTGGTTGACCTGATCGCCCAAAAGGGGATCGGCTTCTCCCATTTTGCCAGCCTGGGTAACGAGCTGGACGTCACTGAAACCGATATGATCGCATTTTTCGGCCAGCACCCCAAAGTTAAAGTAATTGCGGCCTATGTGGAATCCATTGAACACGGGCAGCGGTTCATCGAAGTGGTCAGCCATGTCTCACGGGTCAAACCGGTTGTTTTACTTAAAGCGGGTCGCACGGACGCCGGCGCCAAAGCCGTCTCCTCCCATACCGGGTCGCTGGCAGGTGCCTACGCGGCTTACCAGGCGGCTTTCAAACAAGCCGGGGTGATTGAGGTTGATAATATGGCTGCGTTGTTTGATATTGCTTGGTCACTAAGCTGCCAGACCATACCGCACGGGAACCAGGTAGTTATCTTCACCAATGCAGGCGGACCGGCCGCCCTGGCATCGGATGCCCTGGCCGCCAATGGGTTCGCCCTGGCTGAAATCCCCGCAGAAAAGCAAGCCCTACTGGCCGAAAAGCTCAACCCCAGCGCCCAGGTCGCCAACCCGATTGACATGCTCGGCGGTGCAGAGGCCGATGAGTTTGAACATTGCTTCAAAGTCCTTGCCGACCAAGATGACCTGGATGTCCTCCTGCCCATGCTGGTGCCCCA
>DKFH01000107.1:5106-6765 GCA_002452315.1 Anaerolineaceae bacterium UBA6801
CCAAACCCTTTGCCTTCTCCAACCTCGGCCATGAAGCTGTGACCAAACACCTGGCCGCATCGGACCAGCTGGCGCTGGGTGAGGCCGAAACCCGGCCGATCATGGCCGATTATGGCTTCACCCTGGTGCCGGGTGATTTCGCAGCCAACGCCGATCAGGCCATCGCCATCGCCGATGAGATCGGCTACCCGGTGGTATTGAAAATTGTCTCACCGCAGATTTTGCACAAATCCGACCTGGGCGGCATCGCGCTTAACCTCGGTTCTGCCCAGGCTGTCAAGTCCGCTGTGCACGCAATGATAGTAAAAATCACCGCAGCCGCACCCGGGGCAGAGATCAAAGGCTTCTTGGTGCAAAAAATGGCCCCTAAGGGCATGGAGGTCATCGTTGGGATGAAACGAGACCCCGCTTTTGGCCCGCTGATGATGTTCGGCCTGGGAGGGGTGTATGTGGAGCTCTTCAAGGATGTCGGTTTTGGCGTGGCGCCGATGACGGTAGACCAGGCCTTCGCCATGGTTGCCGCTACGAAAGCCGGTCAACTGCTTAATGGATACCGCGGCGGACCCGTATATGACCTGGAAGCTGTTGTCGACGTGATCGGACGGCTGAGCCAGTTAGCGTTGGACCATCCCACCATTGAAGAGGTTGAAGTGAATCCCCTGCTCGTCCTGCCCAAAGGCGAAGGCGCTTTGGTGCTGGATGCCCGCATCATTAAGTCCAACACATAAGGCCAGGTCACCATGATTTATCTCACCATTGCCATCATCATCTCCCTGCTGGTTACCCTCGTCCTGCCAATCGCTGCGGGGATATGGGTCAACAAACACCTGAATATCTCCTGGCGGGTGATCACCCTGGGCGCGTTAGGTTATTTGATCTCCCAGGTACTGCTAACCTTCCTCTACAGCGGTTATACCTCCCTGACCGGTGTAGATCCCCAGGCGCTTGCCGAGGGTGCGGCCTTCACCCTGCAGGTTATCGTGAGCATCCTCATTGCCGCACTGTTGGGGGTCATCCTGCGCTGGGCGGGGATGCGGTTTATCAAGATGCCGCTGGTCAACCTGGAAGCAGCCTATGGCATTGGCCTGGGCTATGGCGGCATTGAAAGCATCCTCCAGGTTGGCTTTCCTTTGTTGATGACCTTTCTAACTATGCTGCAGCATACCAATCCCCAGGCCAGCGGGCTTGATCCACTGGTTGTTGATCAGCTTGAAACGCTGTGGCAGGTCTCTCCCTGGGTGCCCATCGCCGGGTCCTTGGAACGGATTGCGGCGCTGGTGATGCACATCACCGTCACCATCCTGATCCTGCAAGCCTTCACCCGCAAAAATCCCCTCTGGTTGGGCGCGGCCGTAGGTCTTGAGGTATTGATCATTGGCCTGATTTTCAGGCTGGCCGAATTGGGTATACCCTATGGATGGGTGGTCATGATTGCGGCGGTGTTGATGGCCGGAAACCTCTACCTGCTTTATCGTCTAAAAGCCTTCAAAGTCACCCTCAATAAGGCCGAAAGTGAAAAATCAAACTGAGAGACGAGCCATCTCAAAATTATCTGCATTTTGAAAGGCTGTAATCAACACACTTTAGCCTGTTTGCCCTAAACCGCTGGCCATTAATCCGTTAAAATAATAAACAGCTCTTCGAGCTGTTTGAGTTTTG
>DKFH01000064.1 GCA_002452315.1 Anaerolineaceae bacterium UBA6801
CCGTTCGCCCTGGGCGGGGTTTACTTTATTGTTCGGCGTTATTTGGCCAGGCTGCGGGCTGAGCAGGAAACGTTTCATCAAAAAGAGGAATGAAGACACAGACACTGATCAAGCGGCTTTTTAATAAAATATCTGTAACTGCCACTCAGGATTGACATTGATGGTTTGATGTGAGCATTGACTGGAAAGACATGATGAACAAATCACCTGTGATAATAACTGAAGGATTGGCCCGCTGTTTTGGCGATATCACCGCGGTGGATGACCTCAATTTGACGATCTGCCCGGGGGAGGTATTGGGTTTCTTGGGGCATAACGGCGCCGGCAAGACGACCACCGTTCGGCTGTTGAATGGTGTGCTGACCCCTACAGCAGGGACGGCCAGGGTGCTGGGCCTGGACCCGGCCGTAGACGAAGCGGAATTGCACAAGACCGTGAAGAGCAATTATAATTGAGGCTGGTCATTCGGCTTATCACCTGACGAGTGACCCCAACCAACCGATCCAAACCAGGAGAACCCACCCATGCCCATTCCCTTTGTTGAACCTTTTCGAATCAAGGTCGTTGAACCGATCAAGCAAACCACCCGAGCCGCCCGCGAGCAGATCCTCGCACAGGCTCACAACAACCTGTTTGGCGTGGCGGCCGAAGATGTGTTTATCGATTTTCTGACCGATTCGGGCACCAACGCCATGAGCGACCGGCAGTGGTCGGCCATGATGGTCGGCGATGAATCCTACGCCGGCGCACGCAGTTTTGCCAACTTTGAACGAGCGGTGCAGGAGGTGCTCGGGTTCCCGCAGGTGCTGCCAACCCACCAGGGCCGCGGCGCTGAAGGGATCCTGTTCAAGACGCTGGTGAAAGCCGGGCAATTTGTGCCCAACAACCGCCATTTTGACACCACCCAGGCCAATTTGCTGGCTTTAGGTGCTAACCCGGTTGACCTGGTGGTGGATGAAGCGGCAGACCCCAGCAGCGACCTGCCCTTCAAGGGCAATATGGATGTGGCTAAACTGGAGCACTTCATCCAGGAAACCGGCCCGGAGAACATCCCCCTGGGCATGTTGACCGTGACCAACAATTCTGCGGCCGGCCAGCCCGTGTCAATGGCAAATATCAAAGCCACTGCGGAGCTTTACCGTCGCTATGGCATCCCTTTCTTCATCGACGCCTGTCGCTTTGCCGAGAACGCCTGGTTTATCAAGAACCGCGAGCCGGGCTATGCCGAGCGATCCGTGGGTGAGATTGCCGTGGAGATGTTCTCCTATGCCGATGGCTGCACGATGAGCGCCAAGAAGGACGCCATCGTCAATATCGGCGGGTTCCTGGCCTGCCGGGATGAGGACCTCAAGCTCAGGTTAGCGCAGTACCTGATCATCCAGGAGGGCTTCCCGACCTATGGCGGCCTGGCCGGCCGAGACCTGGAGGCCATTGCCGTCGGCCTGCGGGAGGGTGTCTCTGAGGACTACCTGGCTTACCGCGAACGCCATACTGCCTACCTGGGAGAAGTGCTGCTTGCAGCAGGGATGAGCGTATACCTGCCGACCGGCGGGCATGCCGTGTATGTGGATGCCGGCCGGACCCTGCCGCATATTCCCCCGGCGCAGTTCCCCGGGGTGGCCCTGGCGAACATGCTTTATATTGAAGGCGGTGTGCGCACGGTGGAGATCGGCAGCCTGATGTTCTCGCATCCTGACCCCCTGACCGGGGAGATTATCCCCGCGCCCAATGAGCTGGTACGCTTTGCCATCCCGCGCCGGGTGTACACCCGCAGCCACCTGGATTACGTCGGTGAGGTGGCTGTTGAAGTGGTCAAACGGGCAAAAGACATTCGCGGGCTGGAGGTCACCTGGGCGCCGGAGCTGCTGCGGCACTTCATCGCGCGGCTGGATTGGGTCGATTGACCCTCTGCCTGAGTTTTCGCTAGTTAAAGGAGAATGAACAATAGAATGGGAATATAGGGACTGCGCAGCGTCCTGACGAGGGAAGAATGTGGTGAGCACAACCGAGGTGCGCACCTTGCCCGATATTTGCGTGCAAATTTTGGTAAGACAAAGACCTGCTGCAGGTAAAAAATTCCTCAAACCTTAATTAATCTTGACAATAATATAAAATTGTTATAAGATTCATTTAATGTTATCACACTGTTATTATTTCAATTTTATGGTTCATAAAGGCGGTTTAAAATGAAATATCGCCCTTATTTATTGTTGGTCATTGGGCTATTGGCTATCCTATTGTTGACAAATTGTTCCCCGGCAGACCCGGGCGGGTTACCCCCAACAGAAATGACCCAGGGAGGCGGTGATATTGATGCATCCCCGCTAGCCGCGGGTGTTCAGGACGTTGAGGGGGTGGTGTTAAGCGGCGGTGATCAAACGGCGGAGGGCTTGCTGGACGCACCGCGCACGTTTGCCTACGAGGTGCAACTCGATTCCGGTGCGGTCATTACCATAACTTACACTGCCTATCCGCCCTCGCCTGCTGGGGAAAATCAACCCCAGCCGCGTTTGGAATTTCAGGATGGCGTCATTAACCCGGGTAATCGTATCTCTGCGCGGGGGACCTATGATCCGGCCACCACAACGCTGACCGTGGAAGCAGACTCGGATTTTATCGAAACGTTTAGTGAGTGATGTAAGGACAAAGTGTTGAAAAAAAGAAATGTTGTAATTATCCTTGGCTTGCTGCTTGGGCTGGCGCTGGCAGGTCTGTGGATGAGTCCTGTTATGGCTGCCCCCGCTGCGCCCATTGTTCATGAGCTCACCCAGCCTGATGGGTCTACGTTTGTGGCCCGGCAATGGGGGGATGAGTGGTCTAACGGCTATGAGACCCTGGCGGGTTACACGATCCTGCAAAACCTGGACGGATGGTGGGTGTATGCAGAACAAGCGCCAGACGAGTCGTTGCAACTCATGCATACCGACGAAGGGGATTTAATTGTGGGCCGGTCTGTGCCTGAAAATATACCGCTCCGCTTGCGGCCACCAAGAAGTGTTCCGGAATCAGCCCTGGTTTATTCCTCCGGAGACCGGGCGCAAAACTCCGGCAGCCATCCCACCCTGGTGATCCTGGCCAGTTTCAGCGATCGCAACGGCACCTATACTGCAGCAAATTTTGCCTCAAGCTTTTTTGGGGCCACCAACAGCGTTAAAGATTATTATCTCAAGGCTTCATTCAATCAATTGACGATTGCCCCGGCGGCTGAGACGCACGGCACAAGCAATGACGGTGTGGTTGGTTGGCTCAACCTTGGATATCCCCATCCCAATACCGGTACAAGCACAGGTTTGGCCAATCAACAAATCGTTAAAGATGCCTTGATCGCAGCGGACCTCTATGTCAACTTTGCGGCCTTTGATACGGACGGCAATGGGTATATTTCCTACGATGAATTACACATCATTGTGGTGGTGGCCGGTTATGAACGGGCTTACAGCAACAACTCTCCCAGCGTTTGGGCGCACCACTGGAGTCTTAACTCGGTAGGTCCCCCTGTGCTGGATGGCAAGACGATCGGTGATTACAACTACAATGGCGGGTATGCTCAATTTGGCGAAATTCATTTAGACCACCAGGCGACTATCGGCATCATGATCCACGAGCTGGGGCATGACCTCACCTGGCCGGATCTTTATGATATTGATTTTTCATCAGAGGGTGTGGGCAATTGGTCCATCATGGGCGGCGGCAGCTGGAATTACACCAGCGGTACTTACCAAGGCAGCAAACCGGCCCTGCCGGATGCGTTTTTAAAATACTACCAGGGCTGGATCACGCCGACCCAGGTATCCGGCACTCTGACGGGCGCGTCCATCCCCCAGGCTGCCACCAATGCCTCGGCGTTCCTGCTGGGGCCGAACCCCAACGGCGTGGATTGGGATTTTAACGTGTCTTCGGGTGTTGGGGAGTATTTCCTGGTAGAAAACCGGCAGCTCACAGAATATGATACTGGTTTGCCGGGATGCGGGTTATTAATCTGGCATATTGACGAGAGTGTCACTTCCAGCAATTCAGCCAACGCCAATGAAAACTATCCCCTGGTTAAACTGATGGAGGCGGATGGCCTAAACCAATTGAAATTAGGGATAAATCGCGGCGACGCAGGGGACCCGTTCCCCGGCTTGAGCACCAATCGGACCTTTAATTACAGCTCAACCCCCAACAGCCGGCTGTATAGTGGCGCAGACAGCCTGGCGGCGGTGACCAATATCAGCGATTGCGCCCCAACGATGACCGCCAATCTGACCTACAGCGGGGTCTCCGTCCCCGCCGCGCCGACCGGGGTGACCGCTTCCGACGGGACCTTCCAGGATAGAGTGCGGGTGTCGTGGACCGCCTCCAGCGGTGCGACCTATTATCAGGTATTCAGAAATACCAGCAGCAGCCATTCCGGCGAGACAACCCTCACCAGCAGCATTGGTAGCAGCCCGTATGATGATACTTCGGCCGCAGCCGGGCAGACCTATTATTATTGGGTCAAGGCCTGCAATTCGGCCGGGTGTTCGGGGTATTCGGCCTATAACACTGGCTATAGAGCCGCGAGCGCCCCTCCTGCCCCGACCGGGGTGACCGCTTCCGACGGGACCTTCCTGGATAGAGTGCGGGTGTCGTGGATCGCCTCCAGCGGTGCGACCTATTATCAGGTATTCAGAAATACCAGCAACAGCCATGACGGTGAGACGACCCTTCCCGCCAGCCCACCCGGCAGCCCATTTGACGATCTGGAAGTCGTGTTAGGGCAGCTATATTATTACTGGGTCACAGCCTGCAATTCGGCCGGATGTTCGGGGTATTCTGCAGTAGCCACGGGGCAGCTTGGCGAGTTCAGCAGTTTTGAGGTTTTCCTGCCGTTGATGATCAAATAAGGGCCAAATGGCGTTCCGCTCAACCGACCAGCCATGCGGACATCATGGGCGGTTTGTTGAGTGGTAACTTGATATAGCGAAAGATCCTATTTTGGGGACAGCGATCTCAAGAAAATGAACTATTAACATCAAACTTGCTTGAATGATCTGCAATACCTCCTTCAGGCTGTTGGCATCGGGAAATATTAAGGTAAAATGCTGATCTAAGCAACACAACCTTATTCTCCACCGTAATTTCCAGGACCAACCCCATGCCCTTTGAACTGCACGCACCCTACCAACCCACCGGCGACCAGCCCCAGGCCATTACCGACCTCGTCTCGGGCATCCAACAGGGCATGCGCCACCAGGTCCTGCTGGGCGCCACCGGCACGGGCAAGACCTTCACGGTAGCCAATGTGATCCAGCAGGTGCAGCTGCCCACCCTGGTGATGGCGCACAACAAAACCCTGGGAGCGCAGCTCTACGCCGAGTTCAAGGAGTTCTTCCCTAACAACGCGGTGGAGTACTTCGTCTCGTACTACGATTACTACCAGCCCGAAGCCTATGTGCCCCAGCGCGACCTGTATATCGAAAAAGAGACCAATATCAACGAGGAGATCGACCGTTTGCGCCTGGCGGCCACCACTGCGCTGATGTCGCGCAAGGATGTGATCATCGTCGCCTCGGTATCCGCCATTTATGGGCTGGGGGACCCCGAAGCCTACCGTGATACCGTGGTGCACCTGGAGGTGGGGCAGATCTACCGGCGCAATGCGCTGCTGCGGCGGCTGGTGGAGAGCCAGTACACCCGCAATGATATTGAGCTCAAGCCGGGCGTGTTTCGTGTGCGTGGCGATACCCTGGAGGTGCTGCCGGCCTACGATGACCGGCGCGCGTTCAGGATCAGCTTCTTTGGAGATGAGGTCGAGCGCATCATCACCGTCAACCCCCTGACCGGTGAGGTGTTCGGCGAACACGAGGCGGTGGAGATCTTCCCCGCCAAGCACTACATCACCGAGGATGAGCGCATGGCACAGGCCCTGCTGCACATCGAGGCTGAACTGGAGGAACGCCTGGCAGCGCTGCGTGCGGCGGGCCAGCTGTTGGAAGCGCAACGGCTGGAGCAGCGCACCCGCTACGACCTGGAGATGCTGCGCGAGGTGGGCTATTGCTCGGGGATCGAAAACTACTCCCGCCATATCGACGGCCGCCCGGCCGGATCACCGCCCTGGACCCTGATCGACTTTCTGCCCAAAGAATACCTGCTGGTGATCGATGAATCGCATATGATGATCCCCCAGATCCGCGGGATGTATAACGGGGACCGCTCACGCAAGCAGGTGTTGATCGAGTATGGCTTCCGGCTGCCCTCTGCGCTGGATAACCGGCCCCTTAAGTTTGATGAATTCAAGCAGCAAATGGGCATCACCCTGTACACCTCGGCCACCCCGGCCGATTACGAGCTTTCTATCGCCGACCAGGTGGTGGAGCAGATCATCCGCCCCACCGGCCTGGTGGACCCCGAGGTGATCGTGCGCCCGACGGAAGGCCAGGTGGACGATTTGGTGGGTGAAATTCACCGCCGGGTAGAAACCGGGGAGCGCGTGTTGGTGACCACCCTCACCAAGCGCATGGCAGAGGACCTCTCGGATTACCTGCTTGAGCTGGGCTTGAAGGTACACTACCTGCACTCGGAAGTTGAGACGCTGGAACGGGTGGGCATCCTGCGGGACCTGCGCCTGGGTGTGTTTGACGTGGTTGTGGGGATCAACCTCTTGCGTGAAGGGCTGGACCTGCCAGAGGTCTCGCTGGTGGCGATACTGGATGCCGATAAACAGGGCTTCCTGCGTTCGGGCACGGCGCTGATCCAGACGATTGGGCGGGCCGCGCGCCACCTGCACGGGCAGGTGATCATGTATGCCGACCGGATCACTGATGCGATGAAGCAGGCCATCGATGAAACCAACCGCCGTCGGGAGATCCAGGTGGCTTACAACAAGGAGCACCACATCGAGCCGGCCAGTGTGGTCAAAGCCGTGCGCGACCTGACGGACCGGCTGGCGCGGGCTGCCGGCGTTGAGGACGGGGAGCACCTGCGCGGCAAAGCCAGCAAGCTGGAGCAGAAAGAGCTGCTCAGGATGATTACCGAGCTGGAAAGGCAGATGAAGGCGGCCGCCAGGGAGCTGGAATTCGAACGGGCAGCCTTATTGCGTGACCAGGTCTATGAACTGCGTACCATGCTGGCGGAGGAATCTGACCTGCCGCCGTGGAAGAAGGTACAGCTACTGACGGGCGGCGCAGACCAGGGCTGATCGAGTTATGTTTTCGGGATTGTGGTTGAAACTAACCTGTTGAGAGCACGCTGAAGCGGTCAAAGTCCCCTCGGGCTTCCTCAAAGGCATAATCGACTGTGGTGACCTGTGCGCTGAGCGGTCCCCGGCGCAAGTCTGCCAGCAATCGATTGAGGGCGGCCAGGTCACCTTCGGCCATCACCTCCACGCGGCCGTCATAGCGGTTGCGCACCCAGCCCTGCAAGCCCTGTTCTTGGGCTGCTCTGACGACAAAAAAGCGGAATCCCACCCCCTGAACACGGCCCTTCACATGGGCATGTAAGCGATAGATTTCTTGTTCGGTCATGAAAGCACCCAGTTTTTCCTTTTATCCCCATTTTACCGGAATCTTAGTGAACAAGGTGAATAATCCCCTGAATAAAAAGATTAACTCATCAGTTATTGATGTGGCGGGGGGGCAATTGAAAAACAAAAGCGTTCATCTGAAATTATCACCGAATATGAATTTCGCTATAAATATTTAAATGAAAAAGGGCGACGCATGCGTCGCCCCTACTACGATTGTTTTTTTGGATGTGGGTTAATAACTGCCCTCGTCTTCTTCCAGCCAATCCTCCAGGTCGTCCTCGTCGAAGTTCAGCAGATCAAACTGGTTGACCTGTTCGATGAAATCGAGGTTTTCAAGGGCTTCTTCAAGATAAAGAACTTCATCCATATCGTCAGTGTCTTCGAGGGCCAGTTCGATCAACTGGCGTACGCCGTCGCCACCGATTTTGGAGAGCGCCCAGATGGCGGCATAATAGAGCTCCTCGTCATCGGTGCCTTCCTCCAGCAGGTCAAACAGCAGCTCACGGGCTGCTTGAGCTTCCAGCTCGCCGGCCGCCCGGATGGCTTCACAGCGGACGACGGAATCGGGGTGGTCAAACATCTCCAGGACGGATTCAGTCCAGCGCTTGTCATAGCTGCGACCCATGGCAAATAAGGCGCTCTGCAGCCATTCCTCGTCATTTTTTTCAAAGGCACGGCTGATAAAGTCGGGGATGTCAGGGTGGCTGGCATACCCGAGCGCTTCAAGCGCCCGCCGTCTGACTTGCCTATCGCGGGAATCGAGGTGGGCTTTGATCAGGCAGTCCAATACCTGCTGGTAGGTGGCGGCTTTGATCTCCTCCAGTTCGCCCAGGTAGACGAACATCCCCAGGGCCGAGGCCGCCGCGGCCCGCACGACCGGTTCGGGGTCATCGGTCAGGCGTTTGATCAACAGGGGGACCAATTCTTCGTTTTGCGATTGCCACAACAAGCGGATGGCGGTGGTCCGGGCCACCGGGTCTTCATCTTCCAGGCACATGACCGCGAAGGGGTCAAAATTCAGCAGGGTATCGCCTTCAGCCAGGTTTTCCATGTCTTCCAACAGGCCCCTGCGGCGCTCGGTCCATACTTGAGGCCAGACGCTTGCCATCAGGTGCAGGTCTTCGGTGGTGATATCGGAGAAATAGTAGACCATCCCAACAGGCAAAGGCGATTCGTTATCGAGCAGCGCGGCTTTGACGGCGTCAAATTCGTAAGTGTGTTGGCTTTTTGCGTACATTTTGTGTTCCTCGAAAATGGAGATTAAGGAAAGACAATCGGGTTGGTGAAATCCAGCACGGTGATTACGACCATCAATAAGATCAGCAGCAAGAAACTGACGGTATTGACGGCGTTTTCCCATTCCTGGGGGATGCGTTTGCCGGTCAGCAGCTCTGGCAGGGTGAACAGGATCCGGCCGCCATCCAATGCGGGGATGGGCAGGAGGTTGGTGATCCCCAAGGCCAGGGTAATATTGGCGATGATGGACAGGGTGAAGACCGGCAGCGGCTCAGCCGTTGGAAGGGACGTTTCCTGGTCCATCTCGACGGCCTGGCTGTAGATGTCGTAGATGCCCTTATAGCCGACAGGGCGGGCGAGGGCGGGGTCCACCGAGCCGCGGATCAACCTGACCGGCAGCAACAGGGTCTCGCGGATGATGAAGCCGGTGGC
>DKFH01000056.1:0-6865 GCA_002452315.1 Anaerolineaceae bacterium UBA6801
CAGCCAGGTCCTGCGGCTGAGCTTCTTTTACCATGTGCTGGATGATTGCCTGGTGGCCCAGGTGGACCCCATCGAAGTTGCCAATGGTGATGCAAGCGTTCGTGTAAGGCAGGGGATCATAAGCTGTGAAATCGAGGATATTCAGATCATGTTGAGCGATATTATGCATAACAGGTGATGAGCCCCTCATAAAACCACCCCTCCCTCAAAACCGAAGAAAGGGCGATTTTCTGAATACGATTATGTGTTGATCAATTGAGTCTAGCTGAAGAAAACTTTTCTCGGCTGCCATTCTTTTTCTTCTGGTAAATACTCCATCAATGCCACCAGCTCGCCTTGCTGGCTGATCGCCCGAACCCAGTGATCGGGATTTTCAGGTGGATCCTCAACCGGAACCCGGTGACCATGGCGGACGAGGTCGACCTCTTCAAAGGTCAGCTCACGAGAGGGCCAATCTCCCAGGGCTTCAGCAGCAGGGATCAGATACTTATACCAATCGCCGATCTGAAACGCATCTTCAAGTTTGCGAAGCTGGACGGCGTCCCTGAGCGCAAACTCACCGCTCTTGGTCCGGCGCAGGCCGACAAGATGGCCGCCGCACCCCAAAACTTCACCCAGGTCATTGGCCAGCGACCGCACATAGGTGCCGGATGAGCAAAACACGTCGATGATGGCCTCTGGCGGGTCCCACTCCAGCAGCTCAAGGTGATAGACGTCGATCTCTTTGGCTTCCAGCTCAACCTCTTCGCCTTCACGCGCCAGTTCATAGGCCTTTTTCCCGTGAATTCGCTTGGCCGAATAAGCGGGCGGTACTTGCTCAACCGTGCCCTCAAATTGGGTCAAGGCTTCTTCAATCTGCTCAGCAGTGACATTCACAGGCGAACGGCTGGTGATCTCACCATCGCCATCGTAGGTATCGGTCGTCTCGCCCAGGCGGATGATCGCCTGGTAGCGTTTGTCTGAAGCCGAAACATACTCGCTCAAGCGCACTGCTGGCCCCACCAAAACAACCAGCACGCCCGAAGCGCGCGGGTCCAATGTGCCTGTGTGCCCTGCCCGCCGGATCCCGGTCCCCTGGCGCACAACCTGTACCACGGCATGAGAGGTCATCCCAACTGGCTTATCGATCACCAGTACCCCAGAAATAGCATCCTTTAAGTTGATTCCTTGTTCACTCATAGCAATTCCTAACTCCCCAAAGTTTCCTTTATTATACTCCTTATTCCGCTGAGTTTTTGTCTAATAAAAGCAGCGTCTCTTGTATAACACGCTTTTTGACTTCTGCCAACCCGCCCACAATGTCGGCGCCCGCAGCAGCAGCGTGCCCCCCGCCGCCAAAACGGAAGGCGATCTCCGAGACATCCAGCCCAGGCCGGGTCCGCCAGCTGACTTTGACAGTCCCTCCTGGCTGCTCCACAAAGATGATGGCAATTTCCGCGTCTCGCACCGAGGATAAAACATTGACCAAATCGGCATCATCATCGGTGGCATAACCTGCCGCCTCGCGATCAGCCAGCGTCAGGCTTGTCCACACCAGGCCGTTCTCTCGTTCCAACCGGTTCAAGCCCGCGCCCCAATAGCGCGCGGCTTCAAACGGTCGCATGACCAACTCTTCGTGATACACACGGGTCAGATCAGCGCCCAGGTCAATCAACTGTGCGGCTTTCCGCAAAACCTGCGCGTCCACGTTGGGCGTCCGAAAACCAATCGTGTCGCCCACAATCCCGGCCAGCAAGGCCATGGCAACCTCAGATGTAAGGGCTAAGCCCCACTCGGGCATATGGTCAACCAAAATAGCCGCCGTCGCCACCTGGTCGGGCTCAACCAGGTTGATCGCCCCAAATTCAAGGTTGGTCTTATGATGGTCGATCACCAGGTCTGGCCGGCCATATTGATCCAGCACAGAACCCACCCGGTCAGGGTCCGAACAGTCCACAACAATAGTCATGTCTGCCTCACCGCTGGGTGCCCGGGTGACGTGTTCAAAACCAGGCAAATAATGAAATTTACCCGCCCCATCTTCCAGCACCATTTGAACCGATTTGCCTTTATCCAGCAGGGCTAAACCCAATCCTAACAGCGAGCCAGCAGCATCTGCGTCCGGCCGAATGTGAGAGGCAATCAAGATGCGTTGTGCGTGTTCAAATTGTGCCGAGATGTCCCGATCAATCAGATGACTCATCCAGTTCCTCACCAAGATCACTTTCGGGCTCGTCTTCAATCACACCACGGGCTTCACGCTCNNTGCGGATTTCAGAGAGCAGCGCTTCAATCCGGTCCGCTCGATCGGGGGTCTCATCCCAGAAGAAGCGCAATTTCGGCATCACGCGTAAGTTCACTTCCTGGCTAAGGGTATAGCGGATGAAACCGCTGGCCACACCCAGCGCATCGAGAATGTCTTCCGCCTGGTCCTTTCCGACCAGAGAAGAAACATAGATATTGGCATAATCCAGCTCGCGGTCGACAGAGACATCGGTGATATACACATGATCAAGCCGTGGATCATTGACTTTGGATTCCAAAATCTCTGTCAGCACTTGTTTAATTTGATCCTGAATGCGTTTCAATCGGATATCTGAAGGCATCCTAAACTCCTTACATTTTCCCTTAAATTTTTTCTTGTTCGACGACGAAACATTCCAGCAGGTCGCCCTCTTCGAACTCGCTGAATTGTTTTAAGGCCACACCGCACTCAAAGCCCTCACGGACCTCGCGCACGTCCTCTTTGCCCCGCTTGAGGGACCCAATTTCACCCTCAAAGATTACCTGGCCACCGCGGATGACGCGCATATGGGCATTACGGCGCAGCTCTCCATCCACCACACGGCACCCAGCCGCAACCTTAAAGCGGGAGACGCTGAAGGTGGCCAGCACATTGGCTCTTCCAATCACCCGCTCCACCATCACGGGCTTCAGCATACCTTTGATCGCCTTTTCAACATCTTCGATCAGCCGGTAGATGATGGTGTAAGAACGGATCGATACGCCTTCTTTTTCGGCCAACCGCTCAGCAGCGCTATCCGCTTCCACGGCAAAACCGATCACGATCGCATCCGAGGCAGCTGCCAGCATCACATCGCTTTCAGAGATATTGCCAATTCCCTGGTGCAGGATAACGATATCAACTTCGGGTTCCTTTTCACCCAGTTCGGTCAATGAATTGACGATCGGCTCTAATGAGCCCTGCACATCGGCTTTGACAATCAGGCGCAGTTCCTGCATTTCACCGGCCTGCATTTTTTCAAACAGGTCCTCAAGTGAGATTTTCGGCGTAGAACCACCCGGTTTTTCTCCGGATTCCATTTCTGAAACAATGGTCCGCGCCTCTTTTTCTGATTCAACCAGCCTGAACAGGTCACCGGCATGGGGGACATCATTCAACCCCATCACCACGATCGGTGTGGCAGGGCCCGCCTTCTCGATTCGCTTGCCGCGAAAGTCGAACATGGCTTTGATGCGGCCATGCGCTTTGCCAGCCAGGATCGTATCACCCATTTTGATCGTGCCGTTTTGCAGCAAGAGGGTCGCCATCACGCCCCGGAATCGGTCGAGTTCACCCTCTACCACGGTACCCATTACCTCGCCTTTAGGATTGGCGCGGATATCCTGATTGTCGGCCACCAGGAGGATCGCTTCCATCAGGTCATCCAACCCCTGTTTCTTGGTAGCAGAAACAGGAACAACGATCGTGTCGCCATCCCATTCATCAGGGACCAGGCCGATTTCCGCCAGCTGGCGTTTGGCCAGCTCGGGGTTGGCAGAAGGTAAATCCATCTTGTTTAACGCCACCACAATCGGCACCCGGGCAGCTTTGGCATGGTTGGCCGCTTCACGGGTCTGCGGCATAACGCCATCATCGGCTGCCACCACCAGGATGACAATATCAGCCCCCTGGGCGCCCCGCGCCCGCATCGATGTGAAGGCCGCATGGCCAGGGGTATCTAAAAAGGTGATCTTTTTGCCCTTATGCTCAATNNTGATATGCGCCAATATGCTGTGTAATCCCGCCCTCTTCACCGCCAGCTACGTTGGTTTGCCGGATTGCATCCAGGAGCGTGGTCTTGCCATGATCAACATGCCCCAATATCGTCACCACAGGCGGCCGGGGTACCAAATCCTTTTCGTCCTCATCGGCAATCACGCGCCGCCATAACGGGATTTCTCCCACATCTTCCGGTTTTACTTCTTCTTTCTGTTCCAGTTCTGGCTCAAAGCCCAGTTCACTGGCTACAACCGCTGCGGTATCAAAATCGACGTTCTGGTTGATGCTGGCCATCACTCCATTGGCCATGAGAACCTTAATCACCTCAATCGGGCTGGCGTCCATCTTTTCAGCCAGCTCTCGTACGCTGATACTGTAAGGTAGGATAATTTTATTGATCTCTGTATCGCTCACACAACACCTCCATGTCAATTCGGCCATCTGTGGGTATGCTGAAAGCCCACAGAGGCTATGTTTTTATTTAATTTCTGAGGAGCGATCAGATGATCTTAATTCATCATGACAATTCCTCTGCCCCCGTTTGAACCAGGCTTTCTTCCGCCAGGTGACGATCAATGAAAGCCAGTAATTTTTCTTGCTCCTGATCGGACAGCTTGGTTCTCAATGCATGATCAAGGGCACCTTTGACGCCGCGTTCCCAGCAAGCGCGCTGATTGTGCAGGTACGCACCCCTGCCGTGGGCTTTGCCAGTCAGATCAACATCAACGCCCTCAGTCCCTTTGACAATTCTGATCAAAGACCGCTTTGGCAATACTTCCCGGCAGCCCACACAGGTGCGATTGGGAACATGCTTGCTGCGCTTAGCTTTTTTCTTGACCATTTAATCGCAACTCAGTTTAACAGCCTACCATTCATCCCAGTGATCTGGTTCATCCACTGGCGGACGTGGTTTTTTCCGTTTCTTCTTCTTGGTTGGTTTGACGTCTTTCTGTTCTTCTTCATCAAACGTAACTTTTTCAGGTTCGTAATAACCGTATTTGGATGCATCATAAGAGAAGAGCTTGTCAAAATCATCTTCCTCTTCTTCTTCCTCAACCGGTTCGGGTTTCTCAGGAACCACAGGTTTGACAGGTTCAACCACTTCAGGCGTCTCAGCGACAACCGGTTCTTCTTCAACTTCTGGTTCAGCCAGCACAGGCGCCTCCTCAACGACGTCCGCTTCCACCACAGCCTCTTCTTCAATTGGGGCTTCAGTGATCGCTTCCGGCTCGGGTTGGGGCTCTTCTGGGATCACACGCAAACCATCCGTCAGCTCCTGAATTTCAGCAAAGGTTTTCGGGCCAATCCCGTTCAGGCCCAAAATCCTGTCGGGATCAATGCGCATCTGCAGCACCAGATCACCGAGCGTGTCCATCCCAGCTTCTTGCAAGATGAACAGAATATGTTCTTTAAGGTCCACGTCGAGGATGTCAATCTCAAAGGTCAATTCAGGTACAGTGGCCAGGGCCGCTTCGTACCGGCGTTTTTCTTCCAGATTCTCTTCGCGGAGCTTTTCTTCAACCCGTTTTTCAACCCGGTTGATGAATTTAGCCATGTAATCGTAATCTTCAGGTGGTAAAGGACGTCCTTCAGCCTTCTTTTCCAGCATAATGGCAACTTTTTCCTGAGCCTCAACTTCGCGTTCGGCCATCTCGGCATAAGCTGGGTCTTCCTGCAGCTTTTTCAGGGCATCCCCTGCGGCTTCGACCTGGCTCTTAATATCGATGCGCCATCCGGTCAGCTTGGCAGCCAGGCGTGCGTTCTGCCCGTCCCGGCCGATGGCCAGGGAAAGCTGATCTTCGGGCACAACCACGGTCGCCGTTTTGCCTTCTTCGCTGTTTTCTGCCAGGTAAACGCCAAGTACACGCGCTGGGCTGAGGGCCTTGGCAATAAAGGCCGCCGCGTCATTGCTCCACTCGATCACATCGATCTTCTCATCGCTCAACTCACGCACAATGGCCTGGATGCGCACACCGCGCACGCCCACACAGGCACCCACGGGGTCAATGCCCTGCTGGGTGGCTGAAACAGCAACCTTCGCCCGCTGGCCGGGTTCACGCGCAATCGAGCGGATCTCGACTACACCGTGGTAAATCTCGGGGACTTCATTTTCCAGCAAGCGCCTCAGGAAATTCCGATGCGCCCTGGAAAGATAGATCTCAGGACCCCGGTTGCCCTCCTTGACTTCATAAATCAGGCAGCGGATGCGATCGTGCACCCGCAACCGTTCTCGGGGAATCATATCCTTGCGCAGCATCTTGCCTTCGGCCTTTTTATCCAGGCCAATCGTTGCCATGCGCGGGTTAACCGCCTGAACGATGCCGCTGACGATCTCGCCGACCTGTTTTTCAAAGTAGTCCAGCTGTATTTCACGCTCTGCTTCACGGATACGCTGTTGAATCACCTGGCGCGCGGTTTGTGCTGCCACACGGCCGAAGTTCTCCGGTGTAGTTTCAACCACCACCATATCACCCAGTTCAGCGTCCGGGTCAACCTTGCGGGCCTCACTCAACAGGACTTCGGTGCGTTCGTCCTGGACATCTTCCACAACTTCTTTCTCTGCGTAGATGGCCACCTCACCGTTATCCATATCCACTTTCGCTTCCACGAACTGCGCGTTAGAGGCATTAACAGCTCGCCGATAGGCAGATACCAAGGCAGATTCAAGCGCCTCAAGGATCACTTCCCTGCTGAGCTGTCGATCTTCAACCACCTCGTTGAATGCGAGCGCAAATTCACTTTTCATTGTTTCACTTACTCCGTCAGACTAAACATGCTAATTATACAGAAAAGTGGGGGGCACCCACTTTTCGACGTAAAGGGTATGAAAAATAAGCCAAAGCTTATCAACTCATCTGTGATTTTAGCACAAAAAAAACGTCC
>DKFH01000056.1:6877-11047 GCA_002452315.1 Anaerolineaceae bacterium UBA6801
TGAAAAGATACAAGTTGTAATCAAACGTTTGTAGAGGTTCGGCATGCTGTGCCCCCCTCTTCCCAGGAAATCTCCTGGTTTCCTGATTAAATATCTAAATTATCTACTATAATTAAAACCTGAAAACCGAATGACAGAGGTTGCATGATGAACAAAGACTTTCTATGGTGGCGCGACGGCATCATTTACCAGATCTACCCCCGCTCTTTTGCAGATTCCAACAATGACGGGATTGGCGACCTGCCAGGCATCATCAGCCAGTTAGATTACCTGGCAAATCTCGGCGTGGACGCCCTCTGGCTCTCACCCATCTACCCCTCCCCGGATGTGGACTTTGGCTACGACGTGGCCGATTACACCGCTATTGACCCCAAGTTCGGCACGATGAAGGACTTTGAACAGCTCGTCAAAGCAGCTAAAAAGCGCAACATCCACATCATCCTGGACCTGGTGCTCAATCACACCTCCGACCAGCACCCCTGGTTTATTGATTCCAAAAAGTCTAAAGACAATCCCTATCATGACTGGTACCTGTGGCAGGACCCACTGCCCAACGGTGACCCGCCCAATAACTGGCAGGCCATCTTTGGCGGGCCAGCCTGGGAATTTGATCCCGATCTGGGCCAGTATTATTACCACATGTTCTTTAAAGAACAGCCCGATCTCAACTGGCGCAACCCGCAAGTCCGCCAGGCGATGCTGGATGTGTTCCGGTTTTGGCTCAAAAGGGGCGTCGATGGCTTCCGGTTGGACGTATTCAACGCCTATTTCAAAGATCCCCAACTCAAAGACAACCCCACCCAGTTCGGCATCCGTGCCTTTGATCGCCAGAAACACATTTACGACGTCTCCCAGCCCGAAATGTACCCCTTACTCAACAAAATCCGGGGCATTATGGACACCCGCAAGGATACCTATGTCGTGGGGGAGACCTTTCTGGCCAGACCGGAGCAAACCGCCAGCTATTGCGGCGCGAATATGCTCCATGCAGCCTTTAATTTCGATTTTGCTGAAAACCGCTGGCACCCCACCCGCTTTTTGCGTTCTGCCCAAAAGTGGTACGAAGCGCTTTCCGAGGATGCCTGGCCAAACAACTTCCTCAGCAACCATGATATGCCCCGCACGGCCACCCGCTACTGCTTCGGCGAGGACGATCGGCGCGCCAAAGTGGCTGCGGCCATGCTCCTGACCATCAAGGGTACGCCCTTCATTTACTATGGTGAGGAAATCGGCTTGCGAGACATCCCCATCCGCAGGAAACAGGATGTTAAAGACCCTGTCGGCAAGACCTTCTGGCCGTTATATAAAGGACGCGATGGCTGCCGTTCCCCCATGCAGTGGAATGCAGCAGTCAACGCGGGCTTCTCAACGGCTGATCCCTGGCTCCCCGTGCATGATAACTTCCCTGAGCGCAATGTTGAAGTCCAGTCTGCAGACCCAAGCTCACTGCTCAACTTTTTCAAGCAGCTTATCCAGGTTCGCAAAGCTGAACCTGCCCTTCAGCGCGGTGATTTCAAGCCCCTGGTAGCGGAACCAAAGCACCTGATGGCGTTTTTCCGCACATATCTGGCTGATCAGATCCTGGTCGTGCTGAATTTCAGCAGCCGGGAGCTGATTTTCGATTTACCGGATGGCAAATGGATCACCTTGTTTGGCGAAGACCAGCCAAACGGCGGTTTTATCGCCTTGGCACCTTATGATGTCAGGTTATTTAAAAGAACAGATTAACAACAGCCGGTTCCGGCCGCTGATCTGATCATCGAGTCCCACATCGCCCCCGCATCGCAGTCTCGCAAAGGATGGCTACGATGAATGTTCCCTATATCCCTGGCAGTGCTCCCCCTCCCGATCTACCCCTCGGCCGGTTTTTGCCGCCCATCCCGGCAGGGATGGCGCGTGCTTGGTGCCGTGAAAACCTGCATCCCGGGGAGTGGGTGCTGGAGCCGTTTGGGTTCAACCCCCTGATGGTCATCGAAATTGCCGCAGCCGGGTACCCGGTACTGGTCAGCGTCAACAATCCCATCCACGCCTTCCTGCTGCGGGTTTTAGCCAGCGCCCCGCAGGAGGAAGACCTGGTGATGGCATTGCAGGACCTGGCCATCGCCAGCAAGGGCGATGAGCGCATGGAGCCGTATATTCGGAGCCTGTACCGGGTCAATTGCCCCAACTGCAACCAGCCCATCGAAGCCGATGCCTTTTATTGGAAAAAAGATGCCGCCCAGCCCTACGCAGCCCAGGTGGATTGCTTTTTCTGCGGTGCCCAGGGTGAATTGCCCTTGACGGAAGCTGACCTCGACAGCCTGACCCACCTCCCCCCGATGGAACTGCACCTGGCTCGAGCTATAAACCGCATTGCTGAACGGGATGATGCCCTGCGCGCACAGGTGAAAAACATCCTCCATGCCTATCCCACCCGCCCATTGATCATCCTGCAAACGATCATCAATAAACTTGAAGGCCTCGAACAGACTCCGAAACGCCGGGAGCTGTTGATCGCCCTGATTCTCTCGGCTGCCGATCGGGGGAACACCCTGTGGGCCCACCCTTTACCGCGCAACCGGCCGCGCCAGGTGATCGTCCCACAGGTATACCAGGAGCGCAACCTGTGGAAGGTCATGGAAGAGGCCGTTGACACCTGGCAGGTGTTAGAGTCCCCCGTCCCCCTCTCAGACTGGCAGGGCCTACCCGAGCAACCTGTAGGCATCTATCAATACCAGGGGCGCATCCGGGAGCTGACCCCATCCCCGCCGGAGGGATTTTTCTCCGCCGTTGTGGGGGCCATTCCCCGGCCAAACCAGGCTTTTTGGACGCTTTCGGCCCTGTGGACGGGCTGGATCTGGGGGCAGGAAGCCGTTGCGCCTATCCGCCAGGTGCTCTCACGCCAGAGATATGATTGGAACTGGCATACCCAGGCCTTGATGGGCGTATTCGACCCCATACACGCCTTAAGTCACGATGCACTCAAAGTGTGGGGACTGATCTCAGAAAATGAACCCATGTTCTTACTGGCCACACTGCTGGCTGCCGAGGCCAAGGGCTTTCAATTAGACTCGGTGGCCCTATCCCCGGATGATCAAATTGCCCAATGCCAATGGACGCCCCTCTCACACCCCCCAGCCAGGCCCCAGCCGGAAGAAGCCCTGGCCGTTGCCAGGGAAGCTTCAATAGATTACTTGCAGACAAAGGGAGAGCCTGCTTCTTATCAACAGGTGCACGCAGCCGCCATCACGGGCATGGCAGGCAAAACCAAGCTGGCCATCGATATATTCCTCCAAAACATCAACCAAGCCACCTCGGAAACACAAAGGTGGGTTGAAACGATCTTTCAGGATGCAAATTTACTCACCCGGGTCACTGGTGAGGCAGTCACCTTAGAAGCCGGGGAATGGTGGCTGTCCCACCCCAAGCCAGTCAGCCTGACGTTGATCGACTTCCTGGAAGAGCACATCTACGGCCATCTGATCTCCACGCCGACCACGACCGCTGAAAAGGTCAAGCGCATGGCTTACCAGGTCCTGCCCGGGATCTTTACCCCAGAGGATGACCTGGTGCTTAACTGTTTGGCCTCCTATGCCGACTGCGTGGATCACCAAAACCGTCTGTGGGCGCTGCGTGCGAATGAAGACCCGGCCGCCCGCAAGGCTGACAAGCAAGCGCTCCGCATGTCCCTGACCAACATCGCCCAACAGCTAAATTATCACACGACGGGCGAAAATCCGCTGTACTGGCATGCCCATCCCGATGCGCTACCCAAATACCGCTTTCATATCCTGACCACGGCCATCGTCTCGCCATACCTGTCAGGGGCGTACCAACCTGCCGAAACCACTATCCTGGTGATCCCCGGCAGCCGGGCGAACTTGTTGGCCTTTAAACAAGAACGCGACCCAATCTTGCGTGAAAAATTGGGTCGCAATTTCTGCGTGGTTAAATATCGTTTGGTGCGCGACCTGGAAGTCAACCCGTTGTTGTCGCGAGACTTATTTCAAGACCTGATCCACGCCGATCCGCCGGAGTATCGCGCCTCACAGTTAGCCCTTCTATAAATCCCCTTCGAATTAGTGGTCCACCACGAGCCAGCCGATGGCCCTGATGGCGTAATCGTGGGTGTTTCTGTGAACGTCTCGGTCGTCCCGACCGTGGGTGTGGGCGTCACGGTCATCGTAGGTG
>DKFH01000084.1 GCA_002452315.1 Anaerolineaceae bacterium UBA6801
GCACAACCCTCACGCTCCGCTCAGGGCAGGCTGAGGTGCGCACCCTACGACTAGATCGAGAACCCCGGGGTTCCTGATTGCAGGCTTGGTGGGCACCCTACAACCCATTCATCTACGATAAAGCCTCCAGCCAGGCCGCGGCGATCTTGCGGTTGCGTGCTTCCAGCGCCGCCATCAGGGTCACCAACTTGGCCCTGACCTCCCCAATCGGCCAATCTCGCTCAGCAATTGTGCCTTCCACTGCCTGACGGGTCTTTTCGGTAAAGCGTGTCTGGGAGAGAATGTCCACCAGGCGCCACTGGCTGTATGCCCTGGTAATTTCCTCGATGGTCAGGTCCTCGAGCTTCGCCAGGGCTGCACCCATGATCACCTTGCCCTGCAGGGGGTCTTTGCTCTCGACATACACCCGGTTGATTGGCTCAGTGCCCGAAGCCCGCACCCTCAACTGGTAGCGGTCATCCCCTTCAGCATCCTTCAATTGCATCTCGGCCACCTCATAGCGGATCCCGCCCAGGAAGGCGATGTCCATCCCGGCCACCTGTGGGGACTGGTCCGTCTCTGCCAAGTTGAGATAGTAATCGATAAAGGCTTCCTTCGCCTCCAGAGGGGCATCCACATCCATCCGCCCGGTATGAGAGCTGTCATCATCCGGCATGCACCCATAAATTTCCCACAAACCCGGCATGCGCACCGTATCCGCCCAGATCTCGGCGATGGTTGTAAGCGGGTTGTCCGCACGTGTGCCAAAATAGGCCAGCATATCCATGATCAGCAGGTTAGCCCAGGGGCCGTCCTTGTCGGTGACATGCCCGCGCGTGGTGAGACCTGAGGATTCCTCGCCGCCGATCAAGATGCGGTCGCGCCAATCCGGCGGCAGGGGCTTCTGTACCTGGTAAGCCCGGTCCACACGGCGGATCTCCTCGATGTATTTGATGCCCACGGGCACCAAAAAAGCGTTTTTCAGCATGCGGTCTTCAGGCCCACCAAGGATAATCTTATAGAAGGGATGGCTGACATAACCCGGTAATGCGCCTTCAGCCGGCTTGTTTTCGTCATTCCCCGGGATCATCCCCGCCAGGATCTCGATCAGCGGCGAACCGGTTTGGGTGGCGATCACCCGGCCGGTGAACCCGCGTTCCACGCCCAGGTAGCGCACCAACATGGTCAGAATCTGGTTGGGTCGAAAATACACGCCACCTTTATCAACCACCCCAAACCGGTCAGCGTCAGTATCCATCCCCAGGCCCAGGTGTGCGCCCGTTTCAACGACCTTATCCTTAAGCGGATAAATAAAAGGCTCCTCCGGGTTGGCATAAGCTAAACCCGTCAGCTCCGGATCACGCTCGGCGTGGACCACGGTGTAGCGCACGCCCGCCTCGCCCACCAAACGGGTCAGATAGCCCCGTCCCGAGCCGTGAAACTCATCAATCACCACCATCTTATCGCTAAAGAAGTCCCGGATGCGGTCAAAATCGATCGGGATGCGGGCGTTACCCTTCCCGTTATCCTTGATCCAGTTCACATAATCATCCAGGGGGTCAAAGCCGCGCAGCCGTCCCTGCTGAAGGCCATCCTCCAAGCCGGTCACACGGGCATCGGCATCCACCAGTTGCAGCTCATTGGTGTGAAAAGCAATGAAATCCGTCAGGTTTGACGGCGCCGGGTAACCCAGACGCGGATTGAATTTGATCCCCTGCCACTCCGGCGGGTTATGGCTGGCCGTGCAGATCAACAGCCCGGCCACCTCGTTAGGCGGCAGATCATCCGTGAGGTAATACACCAGGGCGGGCGTGGGCGTATCCCGGTTGGCAAAATCAACCTGGAAGCCATTTGCCAGGCAGACCTGCGCAGCCCACGTGGCCACCCGGTCAGCGTTTCTGCGGGTATCGTAGCCGATGATCATTTTGCGCCCGGCCAGGTTTTCCCGGCCGACAAAATCGGGCACATCGACGTCGTTGAGGTAATCGCAAACTGCCTGGACGACCTGTTTGGCCCGCCGTTCGGTGAAATCCGCACCCCAGCGGCCGCGCACCCCGGAGGTGCCGAAACGCAGGTATTTGCGGTCGTAGATCATGCGCAGCAAGCCCGGGCTCTGCTCATTCCCAATTAACCGAGGCTCCTGGGTCCGCAGGCGAAACATGATCAGGCGCTCATAAATATTGCCAATTTGCACCACCCGGAAGGGCATCCAGCGGTCGGGGTCTTGCTCATAATCCATGCTGTCGAGCAGCGGCAGGATTTCGTGATCAAGGGCCGCCCGCAACGACTCAAACACCGGCGCAGCCAGGTATTCCTTTGCCAGGCGGATGGCCTGCTGGCGCAATTGCCCCGTCAGGGGGATATAGACCTCATCGATCAGCGCCCGGCGCGCCTTGCCGGCCTCATCCTTGGCTTTATACTGCTCCAGGCGGTATTGGGTGCCCGTAGCGATCAAGCTCAGCAGCATGCTGAAGGCCCGCGAGGAGTGGTTATGCGCCTCGGCGATCAATTCAGGGTCCGAGATCACCTGCCGCCCCAAAACGCTCAAAAAGGCTTCCATCGCACTGACGGAGGAACGCCACTCGGCTTCGGTTTCAGCGGTCATCAAGGCCCGGTTGATGCGGTTAAAGGCCACACCCAGTTGGGGGATTTCAATCTCCTCAAAAAAAGCAGTATCTAAAAGGTTCATGTCAGGCTCCTAACACCAAATTCAAATTTATAATTTATATTCTATCGTAAAGCAAAGACGGCTACCGTCAACCCTGGCGGGGGATCAAACCGCCGCGGGTCACATTCAACACTTCCAAACGGCTCCCGGGGGGCGTGTGGGTGGCAGCCTGGACAGCCTCACACAGGGCAAAGGCCTGTTCGGCCAGCTCAGCTTCTGTATGCCGGTAGTCCGCCTCCAGCATCAAGCGCACCTTGGGTTCCGTCCCGGAATAGCGTAAATTATAGCGGGTCAAGCCGGGCAGCGCATCCTCAAGCCCCTCGCGCAGGGCAACCACCTGCTCAAGTTCCTCCAGGTCTGTCTTTTCTGCCACGTTGGCAGAGGCAATCACCTGGGGATATTTGTGGATGCTCTCAGCCAGCTCGGCCAGGGTCTGCCGTCCACTGGCCAAAAAAGCGCGCATCAGGTAAATGGCCGAGCGTAGCCCGTCGCCGGTGGTATGCGCCTCATCCATCAGGATGATATGCCCCGACTGCTCACCGCCCAGGCCAATCTGGCCGGCCCGGTCGTTGTGCGAGTGCAGCGCATGCAATTCACCCATAATATACTTATCGCCCACCGGTGTTTCCACAAAATTGATCCCCCGCTCGGCGAAATAATTCACCAGGGCGCCATTGCGCATGGTGGTGCTGACCACGGTATTATTTAGCAGCCTGCCCTGTGCGCGCAGGTAATCCCCCAAAATGGCCAGCATATGGTCGCCATCCACCAGGTGGCCAGCCTCGTCCACAAAGATCACCCGGTCTGCATCGCCATCGAAGACCACGCCAAAATGCGACCCGTATTTTTGGATCAGCGCGAATAGATCCTCGGGATACTGACGGACGTGTTCAGAACCGCACA
>DKFH01000008.1:0-2764 GCA_002452315.1 Anaerolineaceae bacterium UBA6801
AGGTGGGCATAAAAGGACTGCCAGCCGCGGTCGTGGTCGATAACGATCAGGTTGCCATACCCGCGATCCGACCAGCCAGAATACACAATGACGCCAGAATCGGAAGCAAAGATGGGGGAGCCCGATCGGCCGGCGAAATCCAGCCCGTTGTGGACCGGCGGGTTGTAATCATAGCCGGAGAGCCACTTTTCGGTGGTCGGCCAGGTAAAGGTGCCGGTGCCGACATCGCCGTAAAGGATGCCGCCACAGGCGCCCGGGCCGAGATAGGCGTTGCCTGAGGCAGGGTTGTCACGGGGAACGATCCAGGCGACTGTCGGACGTTCGCCACCCGGGACGACCAGCATGGTGCCCGGGGCGATATTGGGGTTTGAGTAGTCACCTACCGTTTCGGGGTCCAGACCATTGCCGGGATAGTTGACGATCACATCCGGGCTGACGCCGTAAAACGAGGCCACGCCATTGAGCCCTTCGCCTTCTGACCAGCGGTGGTATACGCCATCCATGGGGAGGATGAACAGTTCCACGCCGACACTCAACCCATCCGGTGTGTCGCCAATGATATAGCGGTTCGCCCACAGTACCGTTTCAGGCTTTAGGCCGAATTTATCCGCGATGGCGAAGATGGAATCGCCTGCCTCTACCGTGTACCTGGTGACTTCGTAACGTTCCTCCACCTGGGTGACCGGTGTGATCTGAATTTCTTGAGAGCGCATTAAGCCCCCGGTTGGACCGCCGGCAGAAAACACGGGTGTTGATACCCCTGCTGGCAGGGTAAACGGGGTGGCTGTTGGCAGGGGTGTTGGCTCGGGCGGTGCAATTGTGGCATGGACGATCAGGGATCCAACACCCCAGACCACCATGGCAAAAACAAGGCTGGAAATGGCGATCATGGTAACTTTGGGGAGGGCTGGATGGCGGAAAAAACGCCTAAACGCAGAGCCTTGGGCTTCTGGATGTACCGGGTTTGGGCCTTCCAGCACGCCCTCGGGGGCTTCATCCAGGCCGGGTTTATCGATATTGTGGGTGGGTTCTGGTTGTTCGCTCATATTGCACTCTTAAGGCATCATATCATTAAAAAGACGATTGTCAAGCGCACCAGGTTGGGATCGGAGCGTGTTTTTGCTCTCGTTTACGCATTGTGGGGGATTACGGGGTGCCGGGCGGAGCGGTGAAGTAAGTTCCGAAGATGGGGGATAGGTCCGCGTCGGTGTGTTGTTTAAGGGTGTTGTAGAAATCTTCCCCTGTGGCAATTTCGTAGCGATGTGTTTGGGTGTAGTCTCTGAGAAAATTGAAGAAGGCCTCATCCCCCATAAGCTCGCGCAAGTCATTGTAGAATAACGCGCCGCGCCGATAGACACGGTTGAAGTATTCTGGGACGCCGCCCGTCAGGTAGATGGAAGTATCAATGGTGCCGGAGGGTAAATGTGAGTAGACGCGGGTCTGCCACCACCAGTCCAGGTCTTCAGGGAAATAACGCTCGTAAAAAAGGGATTCTGCGTAGGTGGCGATGGATTCGTCCAGCCAGGGTTCCATAGGCTGGTTATTGCCTACCAGGCTGAAAAACCATTGATGCGCTACCTCGTGGGGGATGATGATGTGCAGATCTGAGCGGGGTGGGTCACGGTACAGCCAGTAAAAACTGCTTTGGATGAGGATCAGGCCGTCGAATTCCATGTTAATGTCCATATCCGCCTGGACCACGCTGAGCACTTCCCGTTCATAAGAGCCAAATATCTCCGCGTAAAGTGTGAGGGCTTTTTCGGCCAAATCGACTGCAACTTGCGAGGAGTCAACCACCTCGGGAAATGAAAATCCTTTGATTTGGATGCCATTGACCTCGCGCGTGATGATTTCGTATGAATCGCTGATCGCCATCACGAAAGTGCGCGCCAGCGGGAGGAAAAACCGGTAGCTGTCCGCTTCCCTGCGGGGCAGGGCGCCAGCGGCGATCTGCATGTTCTCGCCGCGGTCGGTAAAGGTCACCGTCACGTCGAAATCAGCCGCTTCGAACACCTGGTGTTCGCCGACAAACCTGCTGTTAACTAAGGAAAATTCATAGGCCAGCCAGCCCTCTTTTTCATCAAAGGGGGGAATGGTGGGATACCAGTAGGATAGGAGCAGCTGCCGGGCCGTCTGACCGAAGACACCGGTACGGTCTGGCATGTAGAGCTCAAAATCGTGGATCACTGTGATTCGCTCACCAGGGCCTAAGGGTACCGCGAGGGGGATGATCATGCGGTGGCTCTCCCAGCGGTAGTTCGTGATGGCCCTGCCATCGTCCAAGGACACCGAGCGGATGAAGATCGCGTTTTGGAAGATGGTGGGGTAGACGATGAAGACGATCTCGTCGATGGGGATGGTGGTTTTATTGGTGTAGGTGGCCTGGCTGGTCACCGTGATAAAACGATTATAATAATTGATCGTGGCATCGATCACGTACTGGGTCTGCTGCCCGTTGAGCGGCAGGGGCGTAGGTGTGGGCGTCGGTTCCGGTGTTGGCGTTCGCGTAAGTGTGGCTGTGTCGGTGGGGGACGCGCTCGGTGACGGGCTGGGCAGGACATCATCAGCGGGTGTACAGGCGGCCAACATACTGATGGCACACAGCAGCAATAGAATATTTCGTATAGGTATTAATTTCATCGATTTTTACCTCAAACAGCTTGATTTTACCAGTTACTGACGTGAGGTGCGCTAAACCTTACCAAAAATTTACAATCACTTCAAAGAGTTATGTTGAGGGTGTTGAAAATGGGAATTTCCTCTA
>DKFH01000008.1:2773-9169 GCA_002452315.1 Anaerolineaceae bacterium UBA6801
GTCCGCCCAGGGCAACCACGGAGGGTTGCCCCTACGTATTAATATAAAATAGATAATAATAGTAGTTAATAGAATTAATTATGGATTTTGACAAATGATGAGCAATCATTGTTCGTTTTTCAACACCCTCTATGTTAGAAGAATCGGTCGTCTCTAAACCCAGGCAATAAAAGTAACTAGCGAATTTACGGCTTTTTTGAGAAAAACGAGATGATGTTGTTCACTAAGCGCAAAGAATTTTGGCTCAATTTAAGGAAATTCGGAGTTCGTAAAAATGGCACCTAAACCAAAAGGTATGCGCGCTTTTATCCTGGTATGGATCGGGCAATTGTTTTCGATGATTGGCTCACAGATGACCCATTTTGCAATGGGCATCTGGGCCTGGGATACCACAGGCCAGGCGACGCCCCTGGCGATGGTCGGCTTTTTCTCCTTAGCGCCGTTGATTGTGTTTTCGCCGATTGCCGGCGTGCTGGTGGACCGCTGGAACCGCAAGCTGGTGATGGCGTTGAGTGATATTGGCGCCGGGTTGGTTACTGCCGCCATCCTGGTTTTATTGCTGACGAACCGGTTGGAGATCTGGCATCTCTACCTGACGGGCGCGGTAGGGGGGATTTTTGGCGCTTTCCAATGGCCGGCCTATTCCGCCGCGATCAGCTTGATGGTGCCTAAGAAGCATTATGCCCGCACCAGCGGGATGATCTCGATGGCGGGGTCTGGCGTGGGGATCATTGCCCCGATCCTGGCAGGTTTTTTACTGCCGTTAGTCGGGATCAGCGGCATTATTGCCATTGACCTGGTGACATTGGCCATTGCGTTGATGTTTTTGTCGATCGTGTTGATCCCGGAACCCAAGCGCAAGCAAATCGATCGCGCCAAAGGAGCCTTTCTGCGCGAGCTGATCTATGGGTTTCGGTATTTGTTCGATCGTCCGAGCCTTCTGTACCTGCAGTTGATGTTCTTCATGGGCAACCTGTTCTTCTCGGTGGGGTATACCTTGCTGACCCCCATGGTATTGGCCAGCACCGGGGGGAATGCTACCATCCTGGGGTCTGTGCAATCGGCGGGGGCGATTGGCGGGTTGGCCGGGGGTTTGATTTTGACTGCCTGGGGCGGTCCGAAGAAAAAAGTCAACGGCGTGATCTTTGGATGGATTGCGAGCGGCCTGTTGGGAATGGCCTTGATGGGATTGGGACGGGCTTTACCGTACTGGCTGGCAGCTCATTTCCTGATTATTTTGATTACGCCCCTGATCAATGGCGCAAACCAGGCCATCTGGCAATCGAAAATTGCGCCTGAAGTGCAGGGGCGGGTGTTTTCGGTCAGGCGATTCATCGCGCAGATCACCGTGCCGATCTCGATGGCGGCCGCCGGTCCGCTGGCGGATCAGCTATTTGAGCCAGCGCTGCAGATGCCGCAAAACGGGGTTGAGCGCCAATTGAGCCGGGTGTTTGGCTCCGGCCCGGGTGCGGGAATGTCTTTGATGATCCTGTTGAGCGGGGTCCTGGTGGCAATCGTCGGCCTGGTTGCTTACCGGGTGAGAGCCATCCGTGATGTGGAAAGCTTGATCCCCGACCATGATGAAGCATGATCGGGGAGGGCTGGCTCTCTGTTTTAGGTTATTTGTGCATAAAAACAGAAGGTTGGGATCAATCCGCTGCGATCAGGGTGATTTTATGGTTGATCTCAGCCACCTTTTCCAGCATGGCCTGGCCAGGGCAGTAGCGGGTCTCTGAGAGTTCCACGGCGCGCTCCACAGCGGCCCGATCGAGGTCGATGCCGGTCACTTTGTACTCGATCAAGATTTTGGTGAAGACCCTGGGGTGTTCATCTGCCCGCGCGATCTGCGCGCTGACCTCAAAATCGGTGACCTCCTGGCGTTTCTTTTTCAGAATCGAGATCACGTCCATAGCGGTGCACCCGACCAGCCCGATGGCAAATAGCTGCATGGGCTGAAAGCCCATTTCATGACCACCGGCTGCTTTTTTGGCATCCAAAGGGATCAGGTAACCGGAATCCGAGCTACCCGTGAAGGCCATTCCGCCTTTCCAAACGACTTTGCTCTCCATGTGATGATTTCCTTTCTTGCCTCCTCCGGAGGCGATCCGTTAGTTATCAGGTGTAACACCCGGTCTCCAGAACGCCGCACCGAGGACAGGCGAGTTGCAGCATACCGTTGTAATCCAATTTTTCTGCCTGGCATCGCGGGCAGGTTACTCCTGCACGCAACCGGAGAGCGTTTTGGGTGTGTTCAGGTTGTGGTATTTCCGACCGCCGGGGTTCACGAGGTGAAAAATGGCGGTCTGGTTTATTCGGTGTCATCCACTTCGCCTAGGCCCAAGCTGGCCAGCAGCCGCTGTCGAACATCTGCCGGTAAGGCGACCTCCTCGCCGTCGCTCTGACAAAGCTGGATGGTTTTCTTCAGCGTGTTGTAAACGATGTGGCAATCGGTGCAGGATTCCAGGTGTGCTTCGAGTTGGGCGCACAGCTGGGGATCTAATTCGTCGTCGAGGTAAGCATTGAGCTGCTGGATTGTATCCTGGCAGTTTGTGTGGTGTTGGTGGTTCATGGGGTGCTCTCTGGCATTCTTTCCGAAAAATATTCCGTCAAAAGCTCGCGCAGCTTCAGGCGGGCGCGCATCAAACGCACTTTAAGGGCAGATTCGCTGATCTCCAATACCTCGGCAGCCTCCCGGGTGGAAAGCCCTTCTACATCCCGCAGGAGGAAGGCGGCCCGGTTGGCATCGGATAAGGCAGTAATGGCGCGCTGGATCGCCTGTCGGGATTCATGGCTCATGAGTTCTTTTTCCGGCAAGCAGCACCAATCCACAATTTGTCTGGGGATAATCTCGCCATCGTCGGTTTCAATCCCGGCGTCGAGGTCGACTTGTGCATCTGTGCGTTTCCTTAAGCGCATCAGGGATTCGTTGAGGGCAATCCGATAGAGCCAGGTCGATATTTTCGAGCGACCTTCGAAGGATTCGATATTCTGATAAGCTTTGATGAACGTCTCCTGCAGCACGTCTTCCGCATCCTGTTCGTTACCGAGCATTTTCAAGCCCAGGCGGTAGATTTGTGGAGAGTGGGCATCGACCAGCCTGGCAAAGGCGCCTTTGTCCTTGCGCTGTAATGCGCTCAGGTCGATTTCTACGTTGGGGGCTTGTTTTCTCATTAGATGATGGTTTTCGGCAAAAGGTTACATGCACAGGGCTTAAGAGAGGGGCCAGGTTGGCAGCACATCAACGTCGAAGGGGCTGAAATCACCCTGGACGTAGTGATAGTAGCCAGCGCCAGCAATCATGGCGGCGTTATCTGTGCAGAGTGAGAGGGGCGGGATATGCACCGGGCGTTTGCTCTCGGCGAGGATCTTTTCCCTCAGGCGCTTATTGGCGGAGACCCCCCCGGCCACAATGATCTCACGCACGTTATGCGCTTTGGCAGCCATGAGGGTTTTTTCCACCAGGACATCGGCCACCGCAGCCTGGAAGCTGGCGGCCAGGTCTGCGATGGGCAGCGGGCGGCCTTCCGCTTCCAGGGCTTCGACCGTGCGCAGGACGGATGTCTTCACGCCGCTGAAGGAGAAATTCCAGGTGTCCTCCAGCATGGCTTTGGGGAAGGAAAAGGCCGTATCCTTCCCGGCCTCGCTGGCCTTTTGGATGGAGGGACCGCCAGGGTATGGCAAATCCAGCAGGCGGGCGATCTTATCAAAGGCTTCACCGGCTGCATCGTCCAGGGTGCCGCCCAGGCGCTGGTAGGAAAGGTGATCGTTCATCAGGACAAGTTCACTATGCCCACCGGAGACCAGCAATGCCAGCAGCGGGAAACGAGGGGGCTGATGAGGCGTGGCATTGGCGGCGTAAAGCCAGGCAGAATAAATGTGGCCTTCCATGTGGTTGATGCCCATCAGGGGTTTCCCGGTGGCCAGGGCGATACCCTTGGCCATGTTGAGGCCAACCACCAGCGAGCCGGCCAGCCCAGGGCCCTGGGTGACGGCAATCGCGTCGATATCCTGGATGTCGACATGGGCTTGCCGCAGGGCTTCATTTACAATGGGATAGATCGCTTTCACGTGTTCACGCGAGGCCAGTTCGGGGAACACGCCGCCGTACTGCGCGTGGAGGTCCACCTGGCTGGCGACCACATTAGATTGGATCACGCGGCCATCGCTGACGACAGCGGCTGCAGTTTCATCGCAGGAGGTTTCGATGCCAAGAATGCGTGCAGGAGGAAGGGACATATCAACTACCTCATCTTTCCGCCCATGGGCAACACCAGCGCCATAGGATAATCGATAAATTTCTCAAATTTACCATCGGGGGTGACATAATAGGTGTCTTCCAGGCGGACGCCCATGCCTTGCTCGGGGTAGTATAAACCCGGTTCGATGGTGAAGACGGAACCCGGGGTAAGGGTGTTGGTGGGGTCGTTCTTCTGGCTGAACCAGGGTTTTTCGTGCACATGCAGACCCAGTCCATGCCCAAGCGAGTGGACATAGCCGGATTCGATGGTTGGGTCTTGGCGGGGGGTTTTGTGCCCCAGGGCTTCAAACAGCTCGCAGGTGCGGTCCTGGAAGTGGGCCGCATTCAGGCCGGTTTGCAGCTCGGAGACCACCTGGTGGTAGACAGATTTGACCTGGTCATACAAGGCCTGGGCTTCATCCGGGGCATACCCCAGGCACCAGGTGCGGGTGAAGTCATAAAAATATCCGCCGCCTTTTTCACAGGGGAAAATGTCGAAGACGATGGTCTGTCCGACGGCAAGGGGGTCACTGGGGTTGCCGCTGCTGTGGGGCACGCCTGCGTCCCGCCCGATGGCAAAGATGGTGTCCTCGGGGTTTTCTGCACCCAATTCAGCCAGCCAGAGGTTGATTTGTGCTTTGACATCGCCCACCATCAAGGGGATGCCGTCCTTTTTCATCAACAGGTCGTAGATGACCTGGTGGCTGGTGAGGAATTCAGCCACCCGTGAGACGACCTCAATCACCACTGCACCCATCTGGCGGATGCGATCAAGCTCATCGGGGTCCTTGGTGGCCATGGCTTGCAGCAAAATAGCATCCTCGGGGTCACCGTGGAAGGACAGGCCGGGCAGCATCTCCTGGAGCTTATTCACGGTAGAGAGCATTTTCCCGGCATCTGTGCGCCCATACAGGATGACCTTGCCTTTGGTCAGGCCAAGCTGCTCGAAAATATGCTTGTAGAGCAGGGCATGGGCGGCAAGGCGGTCACGCTTAGCGGCTGCCAGGCGTTCTTTGAGGGGGTATTGGTTGTAATTGAGGGTGCTCAGGCCAGTCTTGGCCGCTTCATCCCGTTCCATGGGGGCATGACAGAGCACAGGTGCTTCGCCGGCCCGCAGGATGATATCGGCCTGGGTCATGTGCCCGCCGCCGGTCAGATACCTCATGAAGGGGTTGTGCTGGGCCGGGCCGGTGACCCAAATGGCATCTGCCTGGTGTTCTTGTAGGAGTTTTGGGAGGTCTGATTTCATGATTTACCTGTCTTTTGTGAAGATTTTACCTCAGCAGGTGATGTTTTTATTCGGGTGAGTGGGCTGCGTCCCAGGCCTGGGCCAGGCTGCGGAGCAAAGCCCCTTCCTGTTCAGGGAAGACGGTGCGCGGGTCGAGCAAAACCTGGTCGTTTTCGATCCGAGCGATAATGGGCGGGTGGGCCTTGCGGAGCGTGGCCAGAAATGCGTCCGCTTTGGGGGGATCAACGGCCAACAGGAATGTGGGCATCTCTTCGGTTGGCAGGCTGCCGCCACCGACGGTTGAACGGCCAGGGATCACTTCACCAGCGCCCAGGAATTGGCGCCAGTTTTCGGCTGTGGTTCTGATCCCCTCGGGGGATTTGGCAATCAGGGACCAGATCGGCACCTCACGCTCAGCTTCATCTTTGAGGTAATGGGCGAGGGTGGCGGTGATGCCCGCCAGGGTCAACTTGCCGGAGCGTAAGGCCCGGGCCAGGGGGTGTTTTTGGAGGGTTTTGATCAGGTCTGCTTTACCGATGATGATCCCTGCCTGCGGACCGCCGACGAGCTTGTCGCCCGAAAAGCATACCAGGTCACAGCCCGCTGCGACTGATTCCTGGACCATGGGTTCATGGGTAAGGCCGTAATTGGCGGTATCCAGCAGGGCGCCGGAGCCCAGGTCGTGCACGACCGGCAGGCCGTGTTGATGGGCTGCTGCGACGATTTCACCCAGGTGTGGCTCGCTGTGGAAGCCAATCAATTTAAAATTGGAGTGGTGGGCAACCATCACCAGGGCGACGTCCTCTTCCTGGAGCGCGGTTTCGTAATCATAAAGGTGCACGCGGTTGGTGGTCCCAATTTCCATCAGTTCAGCGCCGGATTGGCGCATCACATCCGGGATGCGGAAACCGCCGCCGATCTCGACCAGCTG
>DKFH01000110.1:0-3266 GCA_002452315.1 Anaerolineaceae bacterium UBA6801
CAAGTCAAAAGATAATGTTACCGAACGGGTTTGGTTGGTTCAAAAGATAATGTTACCGAAGGGTTGTCCTTCTCCTTTCGCAAAGTGTCAAAGATGTTTACAGATAGGTCCTTTTTTGGTGTCCTAACACTCCAGAGTTTGTCGATGTTGGCCTCAAGTCTTTCACGAAGAGCTAGAATATCAACCTTATCACGGAGGTTAAACAACCTGGATCAGGTGGCCCTGGATACCGGGCGTTGTGTCGTTGACCTGTTAAAGTTTCAGGAGTCCTACCAGAGCTTGCGGGGCATTTTGTCCGCGCTGCCCAGGGATGACCGGTTACCGGTGCAGATTGTCAACCAAATCAACGCTGTCTTGGCTTTGTGGCGGGGGGATCAGGTCATCCAGGGTGATGATTTAAGCTCCTACCCAGAAGTGGACCGTTGGCGTCTCGACCTAAGCCAAACGCTTAACCAGCAGAGGGAGTTTTTGGTCAGGCGACTGGCTGAGCATTACCGGACCAGCGGCCAACTCGAAATGGCGATGGACTTTTACATCCAGTTAGGTCGGATGAATTTTAAGGATTGTTCTGCCCATGTTGTTGTGATCGAGATCCTGAAGAAATTTGGCCGCCTCCAGGAAGCACTTGAGTATTGTGACGCCCTGGAAGTGATCTTTGAGCGGGAGTATGGTGCCCCGCTGCCCGAGGAGATCATCAAATGTTGTCACGAGGCCCAGTTGCTGCTGCAAAGGAACGCTCACAGGGTTAATGTCGAGTGGCCTGTGCTCTCCTCAATGCACCTGCCCCTGGTGGGGCGGACCCAGGCGTTAGGGCAGCTGCGCCAGGCGTTTTTTCGCGGCGGTGTGGTGCTCATTCAGGGCAAACTGGGGACCGGGAAATCGCGCCTGGTTCAGGAATTGTATGAACTCCTCTCACCAAAACCCCTGCTGATCCTGGCCACGATCCGGGAACATGAACACGTCTTACCCCTGGCGCCGATGATCAACGCCCTGCGACAATATATTCCTGAACAAATCTGGCTGGATATTGATAGGGTGTGGGCAAACCAATTGACGCTTTTGCTGCCTGAAATTGCAGCCATACGCTCAGACAGCACTCTTTCGGAGGGAAATCAACTTCCCTCTGCAAGTCAGCATCTCTTTGATGCGCTCCACCAGGTGCTGCTGCTTGTTGCACAAAGGTATGGCCGGGTGCTGTTCTTTTTGGACGATGCCCAGTGGGCTGATCGCCAAACGTTGCAGGCTTTGTCTTATTTGCTGGGACAAGATTTTTTTGATGAACATGGCCTTTTGATCATCGCAACGCAAACAGAGCGTTCAAGCCCAGAGATAGCTGAATTTGTGGTCCAGATTCAGATGCATCAGCCAGTGGAGGTGATTGAGGTGCCCGGGCTAAACCCGGACGAACTGCGCATCTTGATCGAACAGGTTCTAAACCAACCCGCTTCACCTGAGTGGATTGAACAGTTATATCGTGAAACGGATGGCAACCCCTTTATTGCGCTGGAGATCCTGCAGTTTGTTTTGGAAAACCAGGTGGACGCAAATGATTTCCAGGCAATAAATCAGCTGCCCGTGCCAGACAGCATCCAGGGGTTGATTCGCAGTCACCTAAACACCTTCAGTGAGGATGCACGGCTGATCCTGGCGTGTGCTGCTGTGATCGAAAGCAATATCACACTAAGCATGTTACAGGATGTGTCCGGATTGGCACAAAATGCCTTTCTTAATGCACTAGATCCGTTGATCAAAACCGGCTATTTACGTTCAAACCCCGAGGATGGGATCAATGCCGGGATGGTGTTTTTATCCCACGAGAAGGTGCGGGAAATTGTCGTTGAAACGGCAACACCTGCTTACCTGCAAATTCTTCATCAGCGGGTTGCCCAACACCTGGTGCGAGACTCTCAATCCATCGAAAGGGCTGCAATCATTGCCGATCATTACCTGGCTGGCGGTGATGTGGTCCATGCATTTGATTGGCTGCTAAAAGCAGGTGTGCACGCCTGGCGGCTGGGCGCCATGGTGGATGCCAATCGTGCCTTTCAAAGGGCAGAGGATCTGCTTAACCAGGCGCCACATGATACTTTTAACGCCCAGCATATCCTTCGGCTTTATAAGCATTGGTGGGATTTTGCCTACCAATCTAACCAGATCGATTTATTGGAAGAAATCGGGATCAAACTACATCACGTTGCGAAACGAGAAAATGACGTCCAATTGATGGGGGTTTCCAACTTGGTGCTGGCAAACGCATTTTTTATGCACGAAGATCTGGACTCCGGGTTGATGTTGATCGAAGCTGCGATCCGAGACCTGGAAACCACAGGCGATGCGGCCTGGTTGCTCCAGGCGCTGTTCCACCGGGCGATGATCCAGTGGTGGATGCTTGATTTTGAGGGCAACAAGCAAACCGCCCAGCGGATTTTGGAGATCGTCCAAAACCAGAAACAGGATTCCCAGGAGATGATTTCTATTGCGTTTAATGGCAGGCGGGCAATCTGCGACAATCTGTATGCCGTAGGCGAAGCGAAAAAAGCCGTGGAAACCGCCGAGAAGGTTTACCATGAATTCATCAACGAGCTGGATACCTTTGATCACTTGCGGGCTGATATTATGCTGTCGCTGGCCTATTATGCCGCTGGGCGGATCGATGACTGCCTTCATTATGCCCGGGCGGGCGTTGAGGTTGTGGAGAAACTGGATAACGCTTATCTTGAGGAGCTGCTGTTGATCATCATTGCCCGGGCTGAAATTATCAAGGGCTACCTTGATCAAGCCTACGAGCACGGCAGCCGTGCTTTGAAGTTTGCAGTCAGGGATAATAAAGTTCAAATGATAGTGGCTGCCAACACGCTGTTGGGGGATGTCTTCAATGTGCTGCATCATCTGCCCCAGGCCATGCAATATTACCGGGTTGCCCAGATGCGCCAGGGCTTTTTCTCCCAATCTTATTACGGTTTGGAGAATAACATCCATCTGGTGCGCTTATTGACTCGCACGGACCAGATCACCGAAGCCAGGGAGCTGTTACAGTCAATATTAAACACAACCGAAGAAAAGGGCATCATGGGTTTGCAAGTTCAGGCCTTGCTGGCGGATGGGCTGCTGGATATCAAAGAGCACTCTTTCGACCAGGCCGCAGAAAAGCTGACCAGGGCATTACGCATTGCAGAAGAAAAGGGATTAACCCACGAAATAATCTGGGCAAAATTCCGGCTGGCGTTTTTAGCATTCTCGCAGCAACACTATGCGCTGGCAGAACA
>DKFH01000110.1:3440-7491 GCA_002452315.1 Anaerolineaceae bacterium UBA6801
ACCTTTCTTAACAGCGTGTCCACGTTTTGGTAACGGTAGTGTGTTATACTTACCCCAGTTGTATAGTCAAGGTCAATTGGGCACGTGTTCGAGGGGTTCACGTGCAAAAGAACCGACAATGCTTAGGGAGAATAATGCGCACTGTCGGTTCTTTTCATTATTCACGTTGTAGATGGGCAACGGTTACGCCTTCCCCGCCCTCGGTATTGCCGCCGGCTTCGTAGCGGTCCACAAAGGGGCTTGACTCCAGGGCTTCTCGCACCGATTGGCGCAAGCGCCCGGTCCCCTTGCCGTGGATGATGCGCACAAAGGGCAACCCGGCCAGGTAGGCTTTTTCTAAGTAGCGTTCCAGGGCTTCCAGGCCTTCATCCACCCGGTGGCCGCGCATATCCATCTCAAAACCGGGGGATTCTTGGGTTGGCGGCAGGGTGATTTTGCC
Organism: Anaerolineaceae bacterium UBA6801; assembly: GCA_002452315.1. Taxonomy (GTDB): domain Bacteria; phylum Chloroflexota; class Anaerolineae; order Anaerolineales; family Anaerolineaceae; genus Brevifilum. Next base: position 3,880 of record DKFH01000110.1, read on the forward strand.
TTTTTTTGCTTTGGGCGCTGGCGGGGCATCCTCGTCTTCGGTTTTACCCTTGCGGAGCACGTCCGAGCGGCGGGCGCGCACCCTGAGCATGCCAATTTGCACTTCGATTTCATCTTCACCGATGGCCGTCACGACCCCATCCTGGTCGATTGAGCGGAGGTGGATCTTCTCGCCCAAACGTAAGGGACCTGTGGGCTTGCGCACTGGCTTTTTGGGTGCTTTGCGAACAATGGGCTCAGCGATTTCTTCTTCCAGCGTTTCAACAACTTCCTCCATCTCATCAAGGACCTCCAGCGGCTGGCGCGCCTTTGCCAGCTGGCGCCGTAAGGATTCCAGTTCCTCCCGCAGGGTCTCTAACTGGCCTTCAGCTTCCTGGCGGGCTTCCTCCAGCAAAGCCAGGCGTTCATCTTCGATCTGATCAAGCCGTTCAGCCAGCGCTTTGCGGATGTCCTCCGCCTCACGGTGGGCGGTTTCGGCCTCTTCCCGCGCCTGGCGGGCCAAATCGCGCTGGCGGTGGATCTCGTCGAGCAGATCCTCTGAACGCAGATCGGAGGGGTCAATCTCCGCGCGTGCAGCAGCGATGATGGATTCGGGCAGGCCTAGGCATTCGGCAATGGCCAGGGCGTTGGAGCGCCCGGGCAGGCCAATGGTGAGGTGATAGGTGGGCTGCAGGGTTTTGAGGTCGAACTCAACGCTGGCGTTCAATACACCCGGGGTGGTATGGGCATAGGCCTTCAGCTCAGGATAGTGGGTGGCAACCAGGCTGGTGACGCTCCGGTCAAGGAGGTGAGTCAGCACAGCCCGGGCCAAGGCAGAGCCCTCCTGGGGGTCCGTCCCGGCGCCCAATTCGTCCAGTAGGACCAGTGACCTCTCGTTTGACTTTTCCAATATACCGACAATATTGGTGACATGCCCGGAAAAGGTCGACAGGGATTGCTCAATTGATTGCTCATCGCCGATATCGGCAAATACATTTTCGAAAACAGACAGGGTCGAGCCCGATTGGGCGGGGATTTGCAGCCCCGCTTGGGCCATCAAGACCAGCAGCCCGATCGTTTTCAGGGTGACCGTTTTGCCGCCTGTGTTTGGGCCGGTGATGACCAGCGCATAGGTTTTTTCATCCAGGTCAACGTCAATAGGCACCACGCTTCGCGGGTCTAGAAGCGGGTGGCGGGCTTTGAACAGGCGGATGGTGCTTCCGGGGTGTTTGGTCTCAGTTTCTCTGAAGGGCACCAGTGCGGGTTCAACCGCATCGATCTCTTCTGCATAGCGGGCGCACATGCAGGCCAGGTCCAGCGCGGCCATCACCTCAACCATGACCTTCAGGGCAGGGCCGTGTTCTGCCACTCGCCCGCTCAGTTCCGCCAGGATCCGGCGGATCTCATCCCGCTCGGCCAGTTCCAACTCTCGATGGCGGTTGTTCCATTCCACCACTGCCAGGGGCTCGATGAACAGGGTGGCTCCCGAGGCGGATTGGTCGTGGATCACGGCTTTGATGCGCCCTTTGTATTCCGCCCGCAATGGCAGCACGTGCCGGCCGTTGCGCTGGGTGATGATCGGCTCCTGCAGCATGCGGGCAGTGCCCGGATCTGAAAGAAACCGCTGCATGCGCGACATCATGCGCTCGTAGGTGATCTTCATCTCGCCCCGGATGCTCCCCAGCTTTTCTGAGGCCGAATCGAGCACATCACCACGATCGGAAATCGTTTTGCTGATCAGGTCCACCAAGCCCAGGCCGACCGGCAAGTCCACGGCCAGGGCGGAAAGCAGGGGTGTTTCTTCAGCCATGTTTTCAAGCGTCCGGCGCGCTGAGCGAGCAACGATCAACGTGTTTTTGACCGCCAACAGGTCGCCCGGCTCCAGGATGCCCTCTCGGCGTGCGATACCAACCAGAGGACGGATGTCCACTGCGTTCTGAAAGGACAGGTCTGCATCCACACTGAGGATATGGCGTGCCTCGCGGGTGGCCCTTTGTCGCTCCTGAACCTCCTCCAGGCTGGGTGTGGGCTGTAGATGCCGTGCCAAATCAGCCGAAGCGCTGAAATGGGCATAGTCCACCAGGCGGCTGATGATCTTATGATATTCGAGGGTCTCTAACGCTTTTGTGTTCATGCGAGGGTTAGTGTATCATGGATTGCGGCCTGCGCGCGAAGAGAAGAGAATTTTACCCAGTATGATGTGAAATTTAGCCCAGCCAGGGTGTTTTACCCGTGGTCAAGCCTATTTCTTGTGCAAGCCCGATAACCCTGCGGCCATTTCGCTGCCTAATTGGCGGTAGCGCTCTACGATCTGATCGTATAAAGGAAAGGATTGCCAGTCCTCAATGCGGTCGTTTGCTTCCAGCCAGTCATAGGTGCGTTTTGATCCGCTGAGCCAGTCCACGGTGACCTTGAAGTCCAGGTCGCGTTTGGCGGCGCGGTTGTCGAAGATGTTGGTGTACTGGAAATTGAGGTAGGTGATCATGGTATGCTCTGGGGAGACGCGCACCAGGATATCGGCCGGGATGTGCACGATGTCGGGTGTGGGGGCGCCGATGGCCTGGGCCAGGCGCTGGTGGTACTGGTTCCAGGTTTGCCATTCCTCGCCGGTGAGGTGATAGGCCTGTCCGTAGGCGGCTTCGTTCCCGATGGCGTTGACAAACCCGCGCGCCACATCATCGATATGGCACGAGACCCACAGGGCCTCGCCGTCGCCATGCACAATGACGGGCTTGCCTTTGCGCAGGCGGTCCAGGAAGTAGGTTTGCCATCCAAAAGTATGGATGATGTTGCCGCCCTCGCCATAGGTGCTGGCCGGGCGCAGAATGGTCACCGGGAATTTGCCAGCGTGGTGGGCTGACATGAACACATCTTCACATTTGGCCTTGTCCCGGCCGTAATCTGTAAGCGAGATACGCTGGTGCGATTCGGTGACCGGGAAGGTGGCCGGGGGTTTGGTGTAGACATCGACCGTACTGCAAAAGATGAACTGCCCCACCCGGCCGGCAAAGGCTTGAATGGCGCTTTCGGCCTGTTCAGGCTTAAAACAGACCATATCGATGACGCAGTCGAAGGGTCCGGCTGCGGATACTTTTTCTTCAAAGTCAGCATAATTGTTCCGGTCGCCCCGGATGTGCTGGTAGTCACCGGTCAGACGGGNNTTCGGTCTGGCCGCGGTTATAGAGGGTCAGGTTGTGGCCAGCTTCAAGCAGCTGGCGGCTGATGGACGTGCTGATCAGTCCGGTTCCGCCGATGATCAGGATTTTCATGTTGTTACTCCAATTTTCCTGTTGATTATGCAGAATAATATCGATTGAATTTGATCAAATATTATTTTTGATGAATAGTAAGTAAATATTCTATTCCTTTAAGTCACCGTTAACAAGGTCAAAATTCCCACTGTTGAATTCAACTAGTTTATCCCAATTAATTTCCCCATTGGCATCACAATAATTTTCAAGGAATAGCTTAGTAAACCTGTTGGTTACTCGGTTCTTTTCTTTAAAAAAGGAATCGTTATGTTCTTTTGCTCGATACCCTATTGGCTCGATTATTTCTTTATATAATTCTTTGTTGCCACTTATTAAGTACCAAAAATTTTGACCAACGACCTTCATATAACCACGGAGAAATG
>DKFH01000047.1 GCA_002452315.1 Anaerolineaceae bacterium UBA6801
TCTCATTATTATAGACACAGAGGGCCTCCCCAGAACCGGAAGCCCCAGAGATATCAGAGCCTATTGCTGAACAGCCAGCCACTCAAGCAGTGACGCTGAAAATATACCTGCTCGACTATACGCCAGATACAATTGCCTGGCTGAATAGTGAGATCAACCCGAAATTTGAAGCAGACCACCCCGGGGTCAAAGTTGAAATTACAGAAGGGTCATGGTCAGGATGGGACACAACCTTCAGTGGTTTCTTTGCCGCCGGTGAAGGCCCTGATATCATCAACCTGGGTTCAGAGATGAACACCCTCTATGGTGACAGCCTTGCGGACATGGAGGAATTTTTAGGAGAAAGCGCCTGGCCGGATATCAAGAATTTTGGCCCAGCCCTCGAAAATGCCAAATTTGAGGGGAAGATCCGCGGTCTGCCCATCTTCACAGCCCCCCGCTATGTGTTCTGCCGTACAGATCTGATGGAAGCCGCAGGTTGGACCACCGGGACACCCAAGAACTTTGAGGAGTGGGTCACTTTTGCTGAGCAAGCATCAATTATCGACCCTGCTACCAACTCCCTCATCCAGCAAGCCCTAGTGCCAGTAGATGCTGGCTCCATGGCAGACTGGCAGTGGTGGCTCCTGGTCTTCTATTCCCTCGGCGGAGAGCTTTACAAAGCAGATGGTTCACCGAACTTTGATTCAGCAGAAGCCCTGGCGACCACGGAGTTTCTATTTGACATGCGCCAGGCAACTTATGGCCCTGCAATGGATGCCGTGGGTGCCCTCCCCACCGGTCAAGGATCTGTCATCGATGTGAACGATGAGACAGGTGAGGATAATGGCGCTGTCTGCCTGGCCCACTCAGGCTGGGCTGCCCCGCCATTCACACGGCCGATTTGGGAATCAATCAGCATCGACCCCTTCTATGGCGATCCTGACAACTTCCCCAACAGCCGGCCTGTGGTACTGGCCTTCAACGACTGGCTGGCCGTCGCTGGTTACTCCCAGAACAAGGAACTGGCTGCCGAGTGGTTGAAAGTCGCTTTCAGCAGAGAGGCGAACAACAAGTGGAATGAGACCATGGGTCTGATCCCCGCCCGTGACGATGCGCAATTTGGCTTTGTGGTCGAATCACCACAGCTTCAACGTGAAGCTGAACTCGCTTCCCAATTCGGCGTCGGGTTTGCTGGTATCAAGGAAGCCGCAAAGCTTTCAACCATCATGCAAGATGCCCTTGGTAAATTGGTCACCGAAGAACTGACGGCACAAGAGGTTGTTGATAAGATACAATCTGAATATATTGATGCATTGAATTAAATCCAATAGGATCCTCAAGGTAGGGTGAGGAAAAAACCCTCACCCTACCGGGGCAATCCATGATGGTGGTCTGATGTTCAATAACCCATATTTTGATCTGATCCAAACCGCTGTGCTTACAGTGGGCTTCATTATCTTCGCATGCTTTGCTTTAGGTTACCTGGCTAAGTGGGTGTCTAAAAAACGCGGCGCACCCTCATTCAAACAACAGGATGTTTTCGCTGGATACTTTTTTGCTGCACCCTGGATTGTCGGATTTCTTATCTTTGTCCTTATCCCGCTGTTGTTTTCTTTGTATTGGAGCTTTACCGACTACCGGGTAACGGCAACCACACCTGCCAACTGGGTCGGGCTGGAAAATTATGCCAACCTGCTGACGAAGGATGAAGGGTTTCGTGCTTCGATCATCAACACCCTCTACCTGACCGTGATCGGCTTACCCCTGCAAATGGGCGCCGCCTTATTCCTGGCGGTTTTGCTTAACCAAAAGATCCCAGGTGAACGCATTTTCCGCATGGGGTTCTATTTGCCCGTCATCCTCGGGTTCAATACGGCGGTCCTGCTGGTCTGGCGGCTGATGTTGAATACCGGAACTGGCATTATCAATCAAATTATCCGTGCCGCCACGAATGCAATCCCGCCTTTGGGGTATGTTGTTCGAGCCGCAATCTATGTGCAGGAGGTGGTTACAGCATTTTTCCTGGGGTTGAGTTCGGGAAAGTTTAACCTGCTAAATAAAGTCATCGAAACGGGCTTTCCGGCTGCCAACCGGGTACCGATGTGGGTGGAAAGCCCGCTCTGGACAAAGATGTCTGTGATCTTGCTGATGATTTGGGGATGCGGCGCAATGATGCTGATTTTCCTGGCAGGATTGAACAACATCCCTGCTGAACTGCATGAAGCCGCCGAAGTCGACGGCGCCTCAAGGATCAAGCGGTTTTTCAAAATCTCCCTCCCACTTTTAACGCCCTACATTTTTTATAACCTGGTTGTCGGATTAATTAATTCACTCCAAATTTTTGAGCCGATCTTCGTACTCTACCGAGATAATCAACCCCTGCTCTCCTCAACCATTTCTATGGTTTACTATTTGTGGCAAAAAAGCTTCAGCCATTTTGAGATCGGATACGGTTCAGCGATCTCTTGGGTAATCCTGGTCTTTATTTTGATTGTGACCCTGATTCAATTTAGGCTGCAAAAACGCTGGGTCAATTATGACCTCTATTAGGAGTTGGTAAATGAAAAACCTCTGGCCAATACTCAAACGCATCTTCATGTATATCTTGCTAACCGGGGCCACACTATTAATGAGCTTCCCGCTGTTATGGATGATCTCTTCATCGTTGAAAACATTGGAGGAGACCAATTCGCCCGGAATAATCTGGATACCCAAGCAAGTCACCTGGGATGCCTATATCAATATTTTCCAGAACACCAATTTTTTACGTTCCTATTTCAACTCCATTTTCTTTGTCTCGTTTGCCCTTGCAGGCACGCTCATTTCCATCGCAGCAGTGGCTTATGCCTTTAGCAGGGTTGATTGGCCAGGCCGCAATCTGGTGTTTTTCCTGATGCTTTCCACAATGATGATTCCGCCACAGGCCCTAATCGTCCCGCAATATGTGTTCTTCAACAAATTAGGCTGGATCGGGACGTTTAATCCGATCATTATTCCGGGTTACTTCGCCGGCGGTGCAGCCATGATATTCCTCTTAAAGCAATCCATGGAGCAAATTCCTAAAGAGATGAATGAGGCAGCCATTATGGATGGTGCCGGCCACATCCAAATTTGGTGGGAAATCGTGCTGCCCCTGGTCAAAGCGCCGATTGCCACCGTTGCCACCTTCCTCTTTGTCGGCTTCTGGAACAGCTTATTGATGCCCTTGATGTACCTGCAGACCGTCGACCTTTACACACTGCCTGTCTACATAACCACCTTATATAATATCAACCAAACCGTTCAGCAATGGCCGACGATCATGGCTGCGGCCGTATTAACAACGGTACCCCTCATTATAGTGTTTTTCTTCGCCCAACGTTTCATCCTGGATAGTGTGGTCCTTTCCGGATTGAAGGGTTAGTATGGAAAATCTCTCCCATTCGATCGGTCAAAAGTTGCTGTTAGCCTTTGATGGCATTGAAAAACCACCTGTTGAAACAATCAAGCTCATCGAGAGGATAAAACCAGTTGGATTTACATTTTTCCGCAGTTTAAACATTGGCACGCTTGCCCAGGTCCGTAAGTTGACGGGCGCCCTCCAAAATTTGGCACGTGAGCTGGGACTGCCGCCATTCTTGATTTGCACAGACCAGGAAGGCGGCCAGCTCATGGCCATTGGTGATTGCACTCCGTTGCCCGGCAATATGGCACTGGGCTCGACACAATCCCCTGAATTAGCATTTAAAGCCGGCCGGGTGCTTGGGTCAGAATTGGCCGCACTGGGGATCAACGTCAATTACGCCCCCTGTGCGGATGTCAACATCAATCCCAACAACCCGGTGATCGGCATTCGCTCATTTGGCGATGATCCCACACTGGTCGGACTTTTAGCAAGTGCGCAGATAAAAGGGATCCAGTCCGTAGGTGTGGCTGCAACGGTCAAACATTTCCCAGGTCATGGCGATACCCAGGTGGATTCACACCACAAAAGGTCTGTGCTGCCCCACGGTTTTGAACGGCTCAAAGCTATCGAATTACCGCCCTTTATGGATGCCATCAACGCAGGCGTACATCTGGTGATGACCGCCCACCTCGGCATTCAAGCACTGGATGGCATCAACCCACCGCCGGCGACGCTTTCTTACCGGGTGATCACCGACCTGTTGCGGCAGGAAATGGGATTCAATGGTGTAGTCGTCAGTGATGCCTTTGATATGGGCGCTATCCGGCAGGGCGATGCGCTCGGCGAGGAGGCAATCACAGCCGTGCAGGCTGGTATTGACTTGCTCTTGCTCACCAGTGACCCCAGTGACCAACTGCGCATCTATGATTCGCTCATCAAAGCCTATCATCTGGGAAAAATCCGGGCTGACTCTCTCCAAGCATCCATCTCGCGGATCAATGCCTTGAAGGACTGGATTTCAACCTATTTCCAGGCACCCTCGCCCGGGATCATCCGCTCCCCGGAACACCTGCGTGTGGCAGACGAGATCGCGGAACGGTCAATCACGCTTGTGAAAGATAGGGACCGGCAATTACCGCTCCAGCTCACTCCCGAACAACGCATCGCGGTCATCTCTCCAGAACCACAAGACCTCACGCCCGCAGATTCTTCCTCCTACGTGAAACTGGCCTTGGCTGCGGAAGTTCAAGCGCATCATCCAAATACGCTCGGCTTTACCACAAGTTTGGCCCCCGAAAAACACCAAAGAGAAAGTCTCATTGCCAGCCTAGAGCACTGTGACCTCATCATCGCTGGGACGATCAATGCGTTTTCTAACCCCCAACAAGCAGCATTAATTCAAGAATTGTTTGAAACCAACCTCCCGGTGATCGTTATCGCCATGCGTTTGCCGTATGACCTTGAGGCGTTTCCACAGATCAGTACCTATCTTTGCACCTACGGTATTCTTCCCCCATCGATGAAGGCTGTGGCCAAGGCGTTGTTCGGTAAAATTCCAATCCAGGGTAAGCTGCCGGTCTCGGTCAACACGAAATAACGACCGCCCATAAAGTATCCCGATCGCTCAACCCGACCGGTAATCCCCTAAATCAATAAACGCTCAAGCAAATACATCAAGAGCTTGTTTTATCCATGCTATAATCTTGAGTCATGGTCGGCCGATTTATGAGGAGAAGATAATGTTCAGTGCTGCCTTCAGTGCATTTTGGATCATGGCGGGTTACCTTATCCTGCTAGTCTTGATGGGCGTTTTTACCACCAAGCTGGGGAAAATGAGGGGGATTAAAACCAGTACCGGTTACCTGGGGGCGTTGTTTTGGGTATTGGGAGTCATCTTCTACTTCATCCTGGCGCAGGTTAGGTCTCCCGATGCCCTCATCCTGATCACCATCAGCATCGTGGCTCCTCTCTTTTACCTTATCAACCTGGTCGCCATTCTGCTGAAGAAAAAACAGCCCTGGGTTGATCCCAACTACAAAGTAAAAGGCTTAACCTACCTGCTGATCTTCGTTGTGGCCCTGATCGTTTATGTGATCGGTTTGGTTATCGCCTAAATCCTGGGGGATTATTAAGCACTGGAGAATAAATAATCAACAAAACATTACTTTTATTGAAGGGACGCTATTAATTGATGCACAACCCATCCACATTCATCGTCCTAGGGATCGCTGGGGCTGCATTCTCAATCCTGGGTACGATAATCAGCGCTGCTGCTTACCGGGGCAAACGCGGGGAAGTCTATTCGCCCCTGAACCATTTCATCTCCGAACTGGGCGAGGTGGGCGTCTCCCGCTTGGCTTGGGCTTTTAACCTGAGTATAATCCTGAGCGGTTTGTGTCTCATTCCAGCTGTTGTTGTGTTGGGATTGATTATGCCCGGCGTGATATCAAAGCTCGGAATGGTTGCCGGGATTGTGACAGCGGTCGGATTAGCCTTGGTTGGCGTGTTCCCAATGAACAAACTCAAGCCCCACGGCATTGCCGCGCTGACCTTCTTCCGGGCAGGCCTTCTGATGGTGCTCCTTTTTTCCCTAGCGATCGCCCTACAACCTGAATCAGCCCTCGTGTTGCCCCATGCGTACAGCCTGGCAGGCTTGCCCGCCATCCTGGCCTTTGGTGGCTTTCTGATCATGATGCGTAAAACCAGCGCCGAGGAAACCGATGACCCTCTGCAACCCATGGAAGGGGAACGTCCCAAATTTTGGCTGATGCCCACAGTGGAATGGACCATTTTTGTCACCATTGTGCTCTGGTTCCTCCTGATTACGCTTGGATTATCCAGATAATACGGAAGAGTGAAGAACAAATATCCAATCTCGCACAGAACCATCGCGCCGCTATTGCTAGGCAGGTCTGGCCTGTCTCCCACCTTGGTCTTTAATCGCGTAAGGATTAGAGCTTATAAGCTGCTTTCGCCAGGTCTGCCGCCAGAGCCCATATCAGGTCTTCTGCATCGTGCTCATCGATCACCCCCCGCAAAATCAAACCAGCCAGCCAATCCGCTGAGGTTCGCCGCCAAACATCGTGCCGAGCCGGGATTGCCACCAGTGTTCGCACATCATCGACGAAACCGGACGTGTTATACACACCGGCTGTTTCCATCACCGTCTCAAAGTACCGCCTGATCCCATTCAAGGAGTCCAAAAACCACCAGGGCGGCCCCAATTTGACCGTGGGATAAGCACCAGCCAGGGGGGCTAATTCGCGTGAATAACAGCTTTCGTCCAATGTGAATAAAATCAGGTGAAGGTTGGGGTGATTTCCAAAATCACGCAGTAAGGGAAATAAATTATTCGTAAATTCCACCGCAATAGGGATATCAAAACCCATATCGGGCCCAAATTGAGCATCTACCTGGGGATTATGATTGCGGAAAACACCTGCATGGATCTGCAGCACCAACCCATCCTCACAGCTCATCCGCGCCAATTCATACAGCATATGGGCTGAAAATTGGGCTGCTTCCGCTGGGGTGGCCTGGCCTCTAAGACCAGAGATGAAAATCCGCTTGACCTCATTTGATCCGAGTTTGATTGACCTGGGTTCTTTCATACTGATATCACTGGCTGTTGCCCCCAGTGCTTTGAAAGCACTCCGCCTATGCTCTATTGCGGTGACAAAGCCCTCAAACGAATGGATTGTCACCCCTGATATGCGTGAAAGCTGCTGGACTTTCTCCACCCAGTCCTTGTGATCAATATCCAACAGATCATCTATGCGAAAGGTTGGAATAACCCTCCCCAACCAATCTGATTGATGGATAGCTTTGTGATCATCCAAAGGGTCACAGGCAGAATCAGTCGTTGCCAGCACCTCGATCCCAAACCTGTGGAAGAGCTTGCGCGGCGTGAAATCCTCAGCAGCTAACTGGGCTTCGATCCGCTCATAGACCTCACCTGCATTGCTTTTATCCAATTTTTCTGTTATCCCAAACAGGTGCTCCAGTTGATGGTCCATCCACACCCCGGAGGGGGTGCCGCGGAATAGGTGATAATTCTCAGCAAACACTCCCCATACCTGCCGTGGGTTTTCCCGCGATAACAGTGTCTCATAGGAAATACCCTGTGAGTAAAGCATCCTCAAAATATAATGATCGGACTGAAACAACAACGCAACGGGATCGGGGAACCGGTAATCAGCCAGGCTGAAGATCTTCGGACTTACATGTCCATGCGGAGAGACGATCGGTGCTTTTTTCACCAATCCATATAAGCACCTTGCCAACGCCTTTTGTTGTGGATTGGGGCTGAAGTAACGGTCTTCACGCATCTTGAGACTGGCCTGCTCTTAAGCCCATGCCCATCAGATCAGACCCGCACTGGCGGACAAATTCCAGCCAGTCCTCATGTGCTTCCCGGGTCGTGACCCCGACCTCACCGAAATTATGCCAAATCGCAGGAGTGATGCCACAAAAGGCTAGCGCCCCTTTGCACAGCA
>DKFH01000004.1 GCA_002452315.1 Anaerolineaceae bacterium UBA6801
AATGCCGTCCGTGACGAGGTTCACCCACAAAATCATCACCGGGGTGATGATCAGCCCGGCCGGCGCAAAGATCGCCAGGGCAGCCAGCAGGGTGAGGATCTCGCCCGCATTGGTGGCCAGCAGGAACTTGACCACTTTACGGACGTTGGCGAACACCACCCGGCCTTCTTCGACCGCATTGACGATGCTGGAGAAGTTGTCATCCATCAGTATCATCTCGGCGGTTTCCTTGGTCACATCCGTGCCGGTGATGCCCATCGCAATCCCGATTTCGGCAGCCTGGAGCGCAGGTGCGTCATTGACGCCATCCCCGGTCATGGCTACCACATGGCCCAGGCGCTGCAGGGAGCCCACCAGGCGGTGTTTGTGCTCAGGCGACACGCGGGCAAAGGCATTGGCTGTCTTCATCACCTCGTCCAGCTCATCATCGTCCATTTGGTCAACTTCCTCGCCCGTATATACCCACTCGTCCATGCTGTTGACGATGCCAATCTGAAGCGCGATCGCTTTGCCGGTCAGGTAATGGTCACCAGTCGCCATCACCACACGGATACCGGCGCGCTTACAGCGCCGAATCGCTTCAGGCACTTCTTCTCGTGGCGGGTCCATCATCCCAACCAGCCCAACGAACACCAAATCAGCCTCATGCTGATACTCCAGGGCTTCTTTGACCTCCTGAACTCGATCTTTCTCAATCACCTGGTAAGCAAGACCCAAAACTCGCAACGCCTCACCAGCCATATCCTTATTGACGCGCATGATTCGGGCATGGTCATCTTCCGTCAAATCACGCCGTTCGCCATTTTCCTGAATCTGTGGACAGCGGGCCAAGATCGTTTCAGGCGCACCTTTCACAAACACATAGGCTTTATCGTTTGCCCCTTTATTGAAAGTGGCCATAAACTTGATGGCAGAATTAAATGGCAGCTCATCAATCCGGCGGTATTCATTTTCTAATGGATCTTTGTGCTGCCCCGCCTTTTCTGAAACCACCACCAAAGCAGCTTCCGTGGGATCACCGCGGATCTCCCATTCACCATCTTTTTCATTTTGATGCTGCAGCAGGCGGGCATCGTTGCATAAGGTCCCAATCTTCAGGGCCATGTCCAGGTCTTCGTCCTCCCGGGGATTGATCTTATCCTCATCTACCAGGAAATCTCCCTCGGGCTTATAACCAATCCCCGTCACCTCAACTACCTTCCCGCCAACATAGAAGCGCTGGACGGTCATCTGGTTGGTGGTCAGCGTGCCGGTTTTATCCGAACAAATCACCGTTGCTGCGCCCAGGGTGTCCACTGCGGGCAAACGACGGATGATCGCGTTGCGTTTTGCCATCCGGTTTACGCCGATCGCCAGGGTGATGCTCATCACTGCTGGCAAACCTTCCGGGATTGCAGACACAGCAGATGCCAGGGCGAACAGGAAGATTTCGCCTAAATCAAGCCCCTGAATAAAACCAAGTGCCACCATCAATGCGCCAGATATGGCAGCAAAAATACCCAGTTTTTTACCCAGATCAATGGTTTGCTTCTGAATGGGCGATTCTGCCTTTTCTGTTTCTTTGATCAAAGTGGCAATTTTGCCCATCTCGGTATCGGCGCCAGTCGCATAAACGACCGCTCGCGCCCGGCCGTTGGTAATGATCGTGCCCCCGTAGACCAGGTTGGTGCGATCTGCAATGGACAGCTCACCTTGCAGCCGTTCCACCTGCTTGCGCACGCTGGTGCTCTCCCCGGTCAGCATGGCTTCTTCAGCATCCAGGTTTGCAGCCTCAATCAGGCGGGCATCTGCCGGCACCTTGGCCCCGGCATCCAGAAGAATAATATCGCCGGGCACCACCTTTTCAGCAGGGATGCTGATTTCAACACAATCATCGCTGCCTTTGGCCTTGCGGACCACATCCGCTTCTGGGGCGGCCTGCGACATGAGCGCATCCAGCGCTTCTTCTGCCTGAAACTCCTGGAAGAAACCGATCAAGGTGTTCACAACGATCACCACAGCGATCACAATCGCATCTGCGTTTTTGCCAGCCAGCAACGAGATGATCGCAGCAACCACCAGGACCAAAACGAGGGGGTTCTTCAACTGCGCCCATAAGATATCCAATTTGCTGATCTTATCGCCGGACTCGACCACATTCGGGCCATATTGTTCCAATCGCTGTTCGGCCTCCTCTTCGGATAGGCCGCAAAATCCCGTATCTAAGATTTCAAATACTTCATCGCGCGACAATTCATGCCAATTTCTTTTTTCTGTCATTCGTTTTCTCCATTTACAGTCACATCGTTAATTATTGCAATTAATAGCTAAGCTATTAAATATTATCCGAGTTTGGGACATTTAAAAAGGTTTAAAACACTCGCATTACTCCTGTAAAAATTTTCCCAATTAATAATCTTACCCGATTCATCTGATGATTTCAAAGAAAAAACCATGAGAGTGTTGAAAATGGGAATTTCCTCTAAACAAATTTGATCGTAGGGGCGGACCTCCGTATCCGCCCAGGGCAACCACGGCTCAAAGAGTGCTTCGCGAAGGGTTGCCCCTAC
>DKFH01000044.1 GCA_002452315.1 Anaerolineaceae bacterium UBA6801
GCTGATTTTGCCCGGGAAGCCTTGCAAGCCCATGACCTGGATGCCATCCACCCCCTGCCGGTGAGCGAACCGGCGGTCAAGGCGCCCATTCCCCAGGAAATTGCTGAGGACAGCCAAGCCTTGCTGGCGACCCTTCAAGCCTGGCAGGAGGGCTTGCCAGCCTTGCAGAAGAATTTTGACCTGGATGAGCTGGCGGAGGTGGACCGAGCGCTTTCGACCCTGATCATCTACTTGCGGGATGCGTTGAATGGGGGGCAGTTATAGGTCATGTGTGGTCCCACTGGAATCCACGTGACATAGAAAAAACCGGAAGCTAAACCCCTTCAGGATTGTTCTATTAAACAAATTTTGTCACGCTGGGAGCGTGACCTGCAAAGTCCCCATAAAGAATCGTATGATGTAGATGCCGTGTTTAAACACAGGCAGAGAAGTTAAATCTCTCTCCGAAATGGGGATTAAATGTAGTGGCACGGCATGCCGTGCCACTTGATATAAATCCGGCGTTAGAAGCCAAATTTCTTCAGCAAGGCTTTCAAATCTTCAGGGTTGTCGACCCACACTTCGCTGTAGCCGCAATTGGCGCAGCAGTATTGGGTGGTATTGATGGTTTTAAACGAGGACGGGGTTTTTGCTCCGCTTAATGTCGATGGGGATTGAATCCCACCCGGCAAGCGGATAACCTCCGTGGAATGGCATTTGGGGCAGTGCATATTCTTCATCAAGAGGATTCCTTTCCTTGTGTTTCGATAACGCCCAAATCAACACCATCTTACGCCAAAAAAGCTATCAAAAACTCACGAAAAAGGATACATGGCTAAGTCTGAGGGTAAATTGGATCTGTGTTCGATCCTGAATTGTGATTAACGCCAGCGCGGCGGCTTGACGCAAAATAAATTCATGGTCTTGCCGCCGCGCGTATATTCAGGCGGAATGGTCTGGACTAACCTTCGATCACGGCACCGGTGTTGCCGTCCGGGTGGGAATCGGCGTGGGCACGATGTTGACCGGGATGATCAGCAGGTCGCCAATGAAAATATCGGTCTCGTTTTCCATCTCTCTCAGGTCATTGGCGCGCCGGTAGCGGTTGGTTTCCTGCATGATGCGGTCAACCTCACTGTTGAATTCGACCGCGAGGGCATACAGGCTGTCGCCTGGGCGCACACGGTGTTCAATCAGGGTGCCGGGGGCGGTGTCATCCGGCAGGGGTGTGGGCGTGGGCAGTGCCTGCCCGGGCGCCGGGATGAGGATTGTATCCCCAGGGTAGATCACACAGCGGCTGTCGAGGTTATTGAGCACCAGCAGCACTTCAAGGGCTTCATCAATTTCATCCTCGTCGAAGAATTGTTGAGCGATAGTGAAGCAGTTATCGCCTTCTTGGACCACGTATTCAAAGGGCCCTGCAGGCGTGCTGGTCATCGTGGGCGTGGGGGTATTGGTGACCGTGGGCGTCAGGGTGAAGGTTGCCGTGGGGGTGACAGGCGTTGGCGTCGGGGTCTCTGTAGGTGTGGGGGTGCTGGTGCTGAACAACGAGATTTGAAAGCCGTTTCCGCCGCCAACCAGGTAGATCACCAGCAGGACAACCCCAAGGATCACCAGCAGGATCGCCAGTCCGCCCAGGATATAGGGCCCCATTTTCTGCTTCTTTCGATAAGATGAAATCACGTTTTTTGCATCTTTTTTGCTCATTAGGTTTCCTTTTCGCTTACATCTCAGTCCGGCCAAAGCGCCAGAAAGCCCCAAAATGTCGAAAATTTACTATTCCATTCTAACCGATTAATAAACGATGGTCGAGTCATTAAAAATGGTCGTCGATCGCCATGTGAAACTACCAAACTCACCTGAAAGGAGAAATTCAGGCTGGGAGGACGGTTTTACTGCACTCGAGGATACGTTTCATGAACTGGCCGGTGTATGATTGGGGCATCTCGCAGATCTCTTCGGGTTTGCCCACCGCGATGATCTCGCCACCAGCGTCTCCGCCCTCCGGGCCCAGGTCGATGATCCAATCTGAGACCTTGATGATATCCAGGTTGTGCTCGATGATCACCACGGTGTTGCCTTCGTCCACCAGGCGCTGCATCACGTCGATCAGCCGGTGCACATCGGCCGCATGCAAACCGACTGAGGGCTCGTCCAGCACATACAGCGTGCTGCCGGTCGAGCGACGGGAGAGCTCCTTGGAGAGCTTGATGCGCTGTGCCTCGCCGCCTGAGAGGGTGGTGCCGGATTGTCCCAGGCGAATGTAGCCCAGGCCGACATCCTGCAGGGTTTCCAGCCTGCGGGTGATCTTGGGAAAAGCCTGGAAAAAATCGGCCGCGGCATCGATGGTCATATCGAGGATATCGGCAATGCTTTTTTCTTTGAACAGGATCTGCAGGGTCTCGCGATTATAGCGGGAGCCATGGCAGACATCGCAGGGCACATACACATCGGGCAGGAATTGCATTTCGATCTTGAGCTGCCCCTGGCCGGCGCAGGCCTCGCAGCGGCCGCCCTTGACATTGAAGCTGAAACGCCCTTTTTTATAGCCGCGCATCTTGCTTTCGGGCAGTTCAGCATACAGGTCGCGGATATAGTCGAACAAACCGGTGTAGGTGCCGGGGTTGGAGCGGGGTGTGCGCCCGATGGGTGATTGATCGATGTTGATGATCTTGTCGATGTGCTCAATCCCCTCCAGGGTGTCATAGTCGCCGGGCAGCGACCGGGCGCCGTGCAGCTGGCGCGCCAGGGAGCGATAAAGCGTATCGATCAGCAGCGAGGACTTGCCGGAACCGGACACGCCCGTGATGCAAATGAACTTGCCGAGGGGGAGGTCCAGGGTGACGTTTTTGAGGTTGTTCTGGCGGGCGCCGCGCAATACCAGGTGATGGCCGTTGCCGGGACGGCGTTTCTCTGGCACGGGGACGAACTTCCTGCCCGATAGATAGGCGCCGGTCAGCGATGTGGGATGGTTGATGATCATATCCGGCGGACCTTCGGCCACAATCTCGCCACCGAGGTCGCCCGCGCCGGGTCCCAGGTCGACGATCCAGTCCGCCCGGCGGATGGTCTCTTCGTCGTGTTCCACCACCATGACGGTATTGCCCAGGTCGCGCATATCCTCCAGGGTGGTCAGCAGTCGGTCGTTATCGCGCGGGTGCAGGCCGATGGAGGGTTCATCCAACACATACAGCACGCCCATCAGGCGCGAGCCGATCTGGGTGGCCAGGCGGATGCGCTGGGCTTCACCCCCGGAGAGGGAACCCGCCGAGCGCTGTAGGGTCAGGTAGTCCAGCCCAACGTTGACCAGGAAGCCCAAACGGGCTTCGATCTCCTTGAGGATGCGTTCAGCAATCAACCGTTCACGCTGGGTGAAAGGGGATTCCTCGCCGGATAGCTTTTGGGTCCACGCCAAGCTGCGCCGTACCGGCCAGCTGGTCACCTCGACGATGTTGACCCCGTCGATGGTCACGGCCAAGACTTCCGGACGCAGGCGGTTGCCATGGCAGGCCGGGCAGGGCTGGTCGCTCATAAACTCGGCGATCTTACCGCGGATATATTCGGAGTTGGTCTCGCGGTAGCGGCGCTCCAGGTTGTTAATCACGCCCTCAAAAGCGGCGCTGAAGGTGCTCTGCCGCCCGTTGCGGCCGGTAAAGGACACATTTAGCTCTTTCCCGCCCGTGCCGTAGAGGATCTTTTCCAGCTTTTCATCGGGGATGGTCGCCACCGGGGCTTCCAGGTCGATGTTGTAATGTTGCGCCACGGCTTCCAGCATCTGCCAGTAATAGCCGCCGTTATCCTTGGGGCCATCCCAGGATTCATCCAGGATTGCGCCATCGATCAGTGCTATGTACCGATCCGGGATGAGCAGGTCGGGGTCGATCTCCTGGCGGCTGCCGAGGCCCTGACAGGTAGGGCAGGCGCCGTGGGGCGTGTTGAAGGAGAAGGTGCGCGGTTCGATCTCGGTGATCACGCTGCCATGCTCCGGGCAGGCGAGGTGCTCCGAGAATTGGATATCGCGCGGCGCCTCATCGGAGAGGACCTGCACGGTGATGTACCCATCACCGAATTTCAGGGCAGTTTCTACGGAATCGGTCAGCCGGGAGCGGGTGGCCTTGGCCTCTTCTTCGTCATCATAGGAACGCAGGATCACCCGGTCCACCACGGCTTCGATGGTGTGTTTCTTGTAGCGTTCGAGGTTGAAATCCTCGTCCAGGGAGAAGGTCTCGCCGTCCACCCGGGCGCGCACGAAGCCCGCTTTGCGGATCTCATCAAAGACGGCCTGGTAGGTGCCCTTGCGCTCGCGCACCAGGGGCGCTAAGATCTGCAGGCGGCTGTCCGCCGGCAGGGATTCGATGGCTTCCACAATCTCCTGGGCGGATTGTTTTTGCACCACCCGCCCGCACACCGGGCAGTGTGGGATGCCCGCGCGCGCATAGAGCAGCCGCAGGTAATCGTATACCTCGGTGACCGTCCCCACGGTGGAGCGGGGGTTGTGGGAGGTGGCTTTTTGGTCAATTGAAACCGCCGGGGAGAGCCCTTCGATGGACTCCACATCGGGTTTGCTCATCTGGCCTAAAAACTGGCGGGCATACGCCGAGAGGGATTCGACATAACGGCGCTGTCCTTCGGCGAAGATCGTGTCAAAGGCCAGGGAGCTTTTGCCTGAGCCGGAAAGACCGGTGATCACCACCAGCTTGTCGCGGGGGATCTCAACGGTGATATTTTTAAGGTTATGCTGGCGTGCGCCCACCACACGCAGGTTGTCACGGGCCATCATCATGGTATTCTCACTCATTCCATTAATTATAGCACAAATGTTTTATTTAAATGTGGCGCAAAATGCGCAACTTAAAATTGTACCCCCTGGAAGCACGTTATGCAGCGTTTTCTGTGAGACGAGTTTCTGTCAAGAATTTCCATATTTCCACACAATCAGAGAACACCTTTCGACTTTTGATTTGTCTATTTTCAAGGAGTTCTCTCTTTTTGTCTAGTGAAATATGGAAATATGATCCAGTATCCAGGATGTAGGACAAGATATTTCATCAAAATTCTATTGTATAATTTCTCCCAGGAGTGACACCATGCCATTGATCAAAAAGTTGAAAACCGCCCGCAACGTCTTTAGAACCAAAGGGCTCAAAGGGGTATTTTCCATCCTCAAGGCTAAATTCGACCGATCCTACCGCCCAGATGAGACCCAAATCGTTTTCGAGTTGCTCACAAGGGCCAAGCAATCCGGGCTGATGATCGATGTCGGTGCACATCATGGCTCGTCACTGGCCCCTTTTGCCCATGCCGGCTGGCAGGTGATCGCCTTTGAACCCGATACAAACAACCGAAAAACCCTGGCAAACACCTTTGGTGGGTTTGAAAATGTGATCATCGACCCGCGCGCCTGTTCGGACCACATTGAACCCGCCGCCACCCTGTATGCTAGCGTAGAATCCACTGGCGTGAGCGGCCTTTCAGCCTTCCTCAACAGCCACGAAGCATCTGAAACGGTGCCCGTCACCACGTTGTCAGCAACCCTTCAGGATGACGGCTTATCCGCCAAACCGATAGACTTTTTGAAAATTGACACAGAAGGATTTGATCTGATGGTCCTGCAGGGCTTTGCTTGGGACGATGCCCCCCACCCACGGGTGATCCTGTGCGAGTTTGAGGATGCAAAAACCATCCCGCTGGGCTACGATTTTCATCAACTGGCCGCTTTTTTGGTAGACCGCAATTATCAATTGGTCATCTCTGAATGGTACCCTGTCAAGGCTTATGGCGAAATGCACCGCTGGCGGC
>DKFH01000153.1 GCA_002452315.1 Anaerolineaceae bacterium UBA6801
TACATCACGCTCAGTTCCTGCGGTGACAAAAAACAGGATGTGCGCCGATTGCGCCGCATCCACGATATCCTTGTCTCTCGGCCCGGGCGCGATCAGTTCGCCTTCCGAGTCATGGAAAATGGCTGCTGGTACGAGATCAACTTTCCCAACGTGACCACCGGGCTGACGGATACCCTCATCCAGAAATTAAAGGGGTTGATGGGTGACCAGAACATTGACATTACCCAGCAACCATAAACCAAAACTGCCCTGGGTAATGCTTTCAATCCGTGAACCCTGTGCGATTTATCCCAGCTTAAAGCCAGGCGCTTATTTACTAACTCAGGCTGATTCGGTAAAATCCAAACAAATTAATTCACTTTTTTCTTGGATAGGGTATGTCTCGCATCGATATTGACTTAAATCCGGTCACCTTTATCACGGTTGACGCCATCGGGCAGCCCGGTGAACGTGTCTTTTACCTGCAGGGTAAAACCGAGGACCAGGTGGTTACATTGCTGGTGGAAAAATATCAGATTCAGACCCTGGCGCTGGCCATTGAGAACCTGATGGCAGAATTACAGGAGAAAGCACCCGGGCTGGTTGATGCCTCGCCAGAGTATGATGAAGAAGCGATGATGCTAGAACCACCCCTGGATCCCTTATTCCGCGTGGGTGAATTGAGCCTGGGATACCAACCGGAGCAGGACTTATTGGTGCTGATTGCCAAGGAAGTGCCTACCGCCCTGACCGAATCAGAAGACGACCTCAGCGAAGTCCGCTTTTGGTGCACCCGCTCCCAGCTGTGGTCGATGGGCCGCTGGGGCATCGAGCTGGCCAGCCGGGGACGCCCGGTATGGCCCTCCACTGGCGAACCTATCCTGCCGCCCGGCGAATTCTCCCCTAAGAACAACGGTCACAAAACCACCCCCTGAAACGCACCCCACCATGGATAAGAACGAAGTCCTCACCGCTTTGGGGCAGGGCATCCTGCACCTGGAAGGCCAGTTTATCTATGGGTCGAATTACACCTTTATGGCCAACTGCCGCTATGGTGATATAAAACTAGAGACGGTTTATAAACCCCTGCGCGGCGAGCGCCCCTTATGGGATTTTCCCCCGCGCACCCTGGCCCGGCGGGAAGTCGCCGCCTTCCTGGTCAGTGAGGCGCTGGGGTGGAACCTCGTCCCACCGACCGTGTTCCGGACCAGGGGCGCACCCATGGGGCCGGGATCCTTGCAGTTATTCATTGAACACAACCCCGAACAGCATTATTTTAATTTCGATCAAAGCCAGCAGCAACACCTGCCCAAAGTGATGCTGTTTGACTTGCTGATCAACAACGCCGACCGCAAAGGGGGCCACCTGCTGATCGACCCGGAAGGCGAGCTGTTCCTGATCGATCACGGCCTCAGCTTCCACGTTGAAGATAAGCTGCGCACGGTGGTCTGGGACCATGCCGGGCAGCCTATCCCGCCCGAGCTATGCCAGGACCTCAACACCATCCTTCCAGAACTCTCCCCCGGCAAAAGCGTATTCAAATCCCTGCAACCCCACCTGCTGCCCAAGGAGATCGCTGCCCTGCAAAAGCGGGGGCGAGACCTGGTCGAGAGCGGTCAATTCCCCCTCCCGCCGGAGGACCGCCGGGCCTACCCCTGGCCGCTGGTATAATCGAAGGTATATGCAAGCACAAAACACCCACCCTTACATCATCCACAACGCAAGCCAAATGCTAACCCTGGCAGGCGGGCTGCAGCGCGGGAAAGCATTGGGCCAGCTGGGTATACTGGAAAATGGAGCAGTCCTCATCCAGGAAGGCCTCATCCAGGCCGTGGGGACCAGCGAGGACCTCCTCCAGGCATACCCCGACACCGCCAGGCATGATGCGGGCGGCAGGGTGGTCATGCCCGGGTTTGTCGACCCACACACCCACCTGGTATGGGCCGGTGACCGCGCGGACGAGTTTTCGCTGCGCCTGCAGGGCAAGTCCTATATGGATATCCTGGCGATGGGCGGCGGGATCCTCTCCACGGTGCGGGCGACCCGTGCCGCCACGCTGGATGAACTGGTGACACAATCACGCCAGCGCGCCCAGACGGCCTTTCGCCACGGGACCACCACCATGGAAGTGAAAACCGGTTACGGGCTGACCCTCGAAAGCGAGCTCAAACAGCTCCAGGTGATCCTGGCGCTGGATGAAGAAGGCCCTCTGGAGCTGGTTCCGACCTTTTTAGGCGCGCATGCCGTGCCGCCGGAATTCAAAGAGCGCCCGGATGACTATGTAGACCTGCTCTGCCAGGAGATGCTCCCCGGGGTCCACGCCTGGTGGCGCAGCGAGGCCTCCGGCCGCCCGCTGCCCTTTGTGGATGTGTTCTGTGAGCGCGGTGCCTTTGGCCTGGCCCAATCCCGCCAAATATTAGAAACTGCGCAGGAGCTCGGGTTCCCCCTCAAGATCCACGCCGATGAGTTTGAAAACCTGGGCGGCGCCGCCCTGGCTGCAGAACTGGAGGCCGCCTCTGCAGATCATTTGGTGAAAACCTCGGCGGCGGACATACAAGCCCTGGCAGCCTCACAGACGGTGGCCGTCTCGCTGCCCGGGACGCCCTTTGGCCTCAACGAGGAAGAATACACCCCGGCCAAAGCGCTGCTAGAAGCAGGCGGCATCCTGGCGCTGGCCACCGACACCAACCCGGGGACCTCGTGGTGCGAATCAATGCCCTTCATACTGGCGCTGGCCTGCCGCAAGATGGGCCTCACACCCCCCCAGGCCATCGGGGCCGCCACGATCAACGCGGCCGCTGCCCTGGGCCGGCAGGACAACATCGGATCCATCGAGCCGGGCAAACAGGGCGACCTGCTCATCCTGAATGTTAACAATTACCAGCATCTTGGCTACCGTTTCGGCACCAATCTTGTATCTACAGTGATTAAACGGGGCAGG
>DKFH01000097.1 GCA_002452315.1 Anaerolineaceae bacterium UBA6801
GCAGCCAGAGCAATCATCAAAAGGAGGCCGACGGTCCATACCAATACATTAGAAGAATTTTTAAATCTTAACATTGGCTTTATTTTACCTTAGCAATTATTAAAAAAGATAGGCCAAATAACCTATACATTAAAAATTACCTTCACGACCGGGTGTATTATAATGGATAGATGATGAAGCAGTGTATTACGTTCAACCTCGACACATCAAAGGGTGAATTTCGATGAGCCTACCCAGCAGTGAACGGCTTCCCAATGATATCAACGAACTGCCCCCCGCTCGGCAGCGGCATATCCGCCGCCAGCCTAAGTCCGCCACATTAGCAGAACAGCAAATCCTGCTCGATTCGCTGGTCAAGCTGACGGCGCCCACGCCAGCCTTTTTTTCTCGTACCCTGCTGGGCGTTCTGACCCTTGGGGTAGCCTTCTACCTGCATAACCTGGCCATCCTGATCGTTGCCATTGTTATCCTGCCTTTTCAGGCGCCCCTGTTTGGATTGGCATTGTTCCCCATCACACTCAACGCAAAACATGCCATCAAATCTCTGATCAGCTTGGTGCTGCTCTTACTCATCACCTTCGGCGCGGGCGCCCTGGCCGGCCTCTTTCAGACCCTCAATTACCCCGACCCGTTAGGCCTTTACCGCTTCTCAGCGCTCTACTGGCTGGATGTGATCATCGTCAGTTTCAGCGCCTTTCTGACCGTCCTGACCCTGATCAGGCAGGGCAAAGCCCCCCAGGGCATGGGTGTTTTACTGTCCTATACCCTGCTGGTGCCGGTGGCTGTAATTGGTTTTGGGTTAAGTAACGGGCTCAAGCCGCTGTGGTCAGGCGCCCTTTTCGTCGCCCTAGTCCACCTGGGGCTGGCCGCGGTGCTGGGCGTATTTTCCTTCGCTACATTAGGCCTGCCACCCAGAAAGACCCTGGGGTGGCTGATGTCGATCGTTGCCCTGACGGTTACCTTGGCTGTAGCCAGCATTGGCCAGCATTTTGCCGCCAGCGCCACACCCAGTCCACCGCCCATGGCGCCCGAACCAACCCGCCTGGTGATCCCCTCAAAAACAGCGCTCCCTGAGGCCGATAGCATACCCACACACACCCTCACTCCCAGCCAAAGTCCTCCCACAGCCACCTGGACCTCCAGCCCCTCGCCCACAAGTACAGCTACATTCACCCCGGAACCCGCACCGCTTTTCGGGCTGGTCAATTCAGCTGTAGGCGCTGTCATTCGTGAAAGCCCAGACTTTGACGCTGCTATTGTTACCTATGCGAATAACGACGACCTGCTCGAATTGGTTGGAGAGCTAACAACCCAGGCCGGCACGCGCTGGTTTCAAGTCATCACGGATGCTGGGCAGACCGGTTGGATGCTGGGTACCCTGGTCCACACACAAACCCCCTCACCGACTGCCACGGATTAAGACCAGCGCGTCAAAAAACGATCACATAACCCCCAGCAAGCTCAACGTCAGATTCTAATCCGCTGACTGATCATCCTCTTCATTCACAATGATCAGGTTTCCTCTCGGAACAGTCAACCTGCCCCCATTAATTTGAATTTCTGCGGCCGGGGCTTCCACGCCGCTTTCAAAACGGGTTATCCCCTCGGGTAAAGCAACCACTTCACCCACCAAGCCCCAGGCCTGGTCGACATACACCCGCACCTGTTGACCAGCCTGCAAGGCTTCCCGCACATTGAGTGCGCCTGCCACACCGCCCGTATCCAGCGGGATGATCGCCTCGGGGCGCAGACCGGTCAGCCGGTCTGTTTCACTGGCATTTAAGCTGACGAGTTTGCCAGCCTGGGGCGATAATAATTCCAGCATAGATGGCCCTGGCCCGCCAGCACCCAAACCCTGAACTACAATGACGGGAAAGGGTAAGGCCTTGGCCGCCGGGATTAACCCGGGCGCCAACCAGCCCACAATCAAACCTCCCAGTGCATGGACTCCGCATTCAGCCATAACCTGCCCCTCCAGGCAGGCGCCCGCCGCAAGGACCGCGCCTTCTTCCACATCCGCCAGCATGCCCGCCTCCAGCGGCGTTGACCAGGTCTCACGCATCACCTGCAAAGCCCCCATCCCTACCGCCCCATTGCCCCACACACCCTGCAGCAACAAGCCGGTCGTTGAGAGGACGGCCCCATATTCCGGGATTACGGACTGAACGGTGCCGAGCATTCCCGCCAGAATCTGGATGGTTCGTTCCCCCACCTCGAAAACCGCTTTGCCCTGGTGCAAGCCTGAAAAGCGTCCATCAACCGGTGAACGGACCAAACGGGGAAATGTACCAGAAATCTGGGCAATCATATCACCCCGGTGCAGGTATTCACCGGGCTTGCGTACCAACAATTCCCGGACGGCCGCTGAATCAACCCCTAAACCATCGGCGATTTCAACCATAAGGATTTCACTGGGCAGTGATGCTTCAGCGATCACATCCCTGGGTTGCACCTGCTGCCCTTCATTCACCTGGACTTCACCAGGGATTGCCAATCGCCGAACACGCTGAATCATCGTCAAGGGGGCCGCCCTGGCTGAAGTCACATACATCACAGACCTCCTATTTCACCCTGGTCTGCGCCTAAAGTGCGCCGCCAGTGCTGCAGCAGCTCAATCCGCGCCTCAGCCTTATCCGGCAGGTGGATCGGCCGTCCGCGCGCATCAATCACCGCGCCGAGTTTACCGCCGATGACCTTCAAACGGCCGCCCCTTCCCGCGCCGCCAAAGCCAATATCCACCCGGCGATGCGGGAGCAGGTCCAGCACGGCTGCCTCCCCGGGCGGAATCGCCAGCCGCTTGAGCGTTCCGGGATGGATCTCCAGGCTGTATGTCTTGCCGGAGGCCGTTTCGACATGCACGGTTAGGGCCGTTTTACGGTGAGGAACAGGCCCCACAACGGAAATCACGCTCCCCAGGTTCATAAAAGCCGGCGAAGAAAGAAGATGTACCGGCAAAACCGGTTCCGTTTCACCCAGTTTGCCCAA
>DKFH01000191.1 GCA_002452315.1 Anaerolineaceae bacterium UBA6801
ACATTGACCCGCAAATGACTTCAACTGAACCCACATGATGTTTCATAAAGCCTCCTGATGAAAAAAATAACAGGCAGATGAACGTTCATCTGCCTGTTAAGTTTACCGGATTTTTTGATTTACGAATGAAACTAAACCGTAATTTCTTCTGCTGCTTCAGGGAGTTTATAGCCCATTTGGCGCAAGGTTTTCTTGAGGTCAATTAATGATTTTCGACCGAAACCGCTGATATCCAACATGGCTTGTTCGCCACCTTCCAGGCGCACAAGAATATCGCCAATGGTAGCTAAGCCAGCTTCAACCAGCACATTTTCCACACGGGTGCCCAGGTCAAGTTCTGCCACTGGACGGTCCAAAGAGACTTTGCCTTCTTCTTTGGCCTTCTGCTCGTCAATATACTCCTGGCGAACCTGGAGTCGTTTATAGAAGCGATCCACCTGGCCCTCGCGGTCCAAAATCCGCTGTTGCTGGCCGGTGTAGAAGGGATGGCAATTTGAGCACACTTCGGTGCGGATCTCTGGCTGAGTCGAGCCTGTTGTCCAGGTTTCCCCACAGGAGCCACAAATTACCGTCGCTTCAGGGTAATATTCGGGATGAATGTCTTTTTTCATAATGTCGTCACAGTCCTTTCAAAACTAAACGGATGTTATTCTTCCTCGGGAATGGTAACGACATGCACTTTCTTGCGACCACCTGGCATCGTCTCAAAATGGACAAGACCATTCGTGGTGGCAAAAAGGGTGTAATCTTTGCCCATACCGACATTCCAGCCAGGATGTACCTTGGTGCCGCGTTGGCGTACCAGGATATTCCCGCTGAGAACATATTCTCCGCCATATTTTTTAATGCCCAGTCGCTTCGATTTACTGTCGCGACCGTTGCGAGATGAGCCGCCGCCTTTTTTATGTGCCANNTACTCCATTTCAATCGATTCGACCAGCAAGCGTGTATACTGTTGCCGGTGGCCGGATTTTACCCGATAGCGTTGTTTCGGGCGATACTTGAACACCAGGATCTTAGGACCCTTGAAGTGATCGACGACCTTGGTCTGGACTTTGGCGCCTTCAATCAACGGCGTTCCGATGGTAACAGCATCATCGTTGACAGAAAGAAGGACGTCTTCCAGGGTTACGGTCTCTCCCACCTCGTTTGGCAATCGATCAACTTCGATCATCTTGCCCTCAGCAGCGCGATACTGCTTGCCGCCTTGTTCGACAATAACAAATTTCATTTTCTACTCCAATCTTCACTTAGCCAGTCTCGCTCGCGTGCAACCGCCAGCGACCGGGAAAGTTGGGTTACAAGATTTTACCCCAGCAAAAACCTCCTGCCGGGGCAAGGTTACATGATTATATTCGCTTCAAGTAGGGATGTCAACACGCTCTGGAGGTTAATTACCCGCTTCAGAGGACCTGCTTTCATTATATCAGCGTGGATTCTCTGACAAAGCAATTCCGCTGTCTGGGCACAGTCCCAGCCGAGCCTTCGACCATCGCGCACGAACCCCCGATAAGGTATAATTGGCCACGTGTGGGCGTTAAAGTAGCCTTCTGACAGGTTTGGCCGGCCTTGCACCATCGCCAACCTCACTGAACTCAGAGATCACTTTTAAACTGCTTCTCATTTCCCCTTGATTTTATTTTTAATTTACATTATACTGTAAATACTAGTGTTTAAAAGTGGAGAAAAGTGGGACGAAGTGGAGCGCCGGTCACCCCGGCGCGCCCTGGTAATTAGGAGCAATAGAACAAATGTTCCTCGGTCAGTACGAACACACCATCGATGAAAAAGGACGCATCACCATCCCCTCTGAGTATCGCGAGGTGCTGGGCGATTCGGTCTACGTCACACAAGGTTTCGATGGCAATCTACAGGCCTTTCCCACCCAGCTGTTCGAAAAGTTGTCCGATCAAGTCCGCTCGATCAGCTTTTTATCATCGAACAGCCGCCTGCTTCGTCGCTTGCTGTTTGCAAGCGCAAAGCAGATCCATTTCGATAGTGCCGGTCGCATATTGCTCCCTGCCTTTCTACGAGAGACTGCAAACCTCGCAGAAACCGCGCTGGTGATCGGCATGGGCGAGTACTTTGAGCTGTGGTCCCCGGAAGGGTGGCAAAATCAGCAAGTCTCGCTCAGCGACATCGATGCGAATGAACAACGTTTCAGTGCCCTGGATTTAACGACCCTACAATGAACGGTTCAAACACAGGTGGGCATGCTTTCCCCGGCATCCCCGGCGAGCCTTATCCCCACCGACCAGTACTTTACCATCAAGTCCTGGAAGCTTTGGCACCGGTCAGTGACAGTGATTATCTCGATGGCACACTGGGCGCTGGTGGGCATGCCGAGGGCATTCTCCAGGCTTCTGCGCCCCGAGGCAGGTTGCTCGGCCTAGACCTAGACCTGGAGGCGCTGGCGATTGCACGCCAGCGTCTTTTCATATTCGGTGATAGAGTCATCCTCCGACAAGCCAGTTACCGGTCAGCGCCGCAGATCCTGAATGAAATCGGTTGGCAACAAGTGCAGGGCATTCTCTTGGATTTAGGCGTATCCTCCATGCAGATCGACCGACCGGGTCGGGGATTCTCCTTTACACAAGACGGCCCCCTCGATATGCGCTTTGACCAGGGTCAGGGTCCCGCCGCCGCAGACCTCGTCAACACCCTCAGCGAGGAAGCCCTGGTGAAAATCCTGCGGGAATATGGCGAAGAACGTTTCGCCAAACGGATTGCTAGTGCAATCATCACCAGCCGGCCTATCCACACCACCGCAGAGCTGGCCGTATTGGTCAAAGCGGCTGTACCGCAGTATGAACCCGGCATTCATCCGGCCACACGCACCTTCCAGGCCCTGCGAATTGCCACTAACCAGGAACTTGAGAGCCTCGCGCGCGCTCTACCCGATTTGCTCAGGTGCCTGGCACCTGGCGGCAGGATTGCAGTAATCAGCTTTCATTCACTGGAGGATCGCATTGTAAAACAATTCTTCAGAACTGAAAGCAGGGATTGCATCTGCCCGCCAGAACAGCCAGTATGCACCTGTGATCACAAAGCGTCAATCAAGGTCCTGACGAAAAAACCTGTCAGGCCTGATATAAAAGAAATTCAGGAAAACCCCCGTGCACGCAGCGCACGCTTGCGGGTTGCGGAAAAGACAAAATAGGCATGATAATTGCAAGGCAAAAAACATGAAAAACCGCATTTTACAAGCCTATAAACAAGCCCCCTGGCGAATCCAAACCCAATGGATTGGCCTATTTTTGCTTGGGCTGGTCTTGATCGCGTCCATCACCGGCCTGTACCTCAGCATCAGCGCCCAGGCCGCTGCTTCTGGGCGGAAGATCCAATCCCTCGAGTGGCAGATCAGTAATATCAACAACGAAATCGCCGAGCTGACCTCCAGCCTGGCCAGAGCAAAATCCGTTGACAATATGAAAAGCAGGGCCGAAGCCATGGGTTATGTTCCAATCAACCCGCACGCTGCAGTTTATCTTGAAATTCCTGGCTACAATCCCCATGCAGAGCTTGAGCTGGCTCCGCCCAGGGTTAGTATTATTTCCGAATCGCCCACGCTCCTTTCATCCTATCGAACATCACTATGGCAATGGTTAGTTAAGAACATCTGGCAAGCGCCCTCGGTTCAATCTTCAGTTGAGGGAGAGTTACAACCATGAGACCGCCCTTCTATCGTCGCTATGTCATGATTGCCCTCTTGTACGCCATCTTTGGCGCAGCCACCATTTTTCAAATGGTGCGCATCAACTACACACCCTTCGCCCGGGATCTTATCGCTAAATCTGAAGACTACCAGGGCGTCAGAAAAACCATCTACCCGCCGCGCGGCACCATCTACGACCGCAAAGGCAACATCCTGGCGACCAACCAAATCGGGTACGAGGTCGGCATTGATCTGAAATATGTTTCAGATCCTGAAAGCATCGCCTTTGCTACATCCGCGTTGCTTGAAGACCTGGATTATCAGCATGTGTTTGGGCTGGCCAGTACTGAAAAGCGCGCTGATGAAAATCGATATTTTGTCCTCTCAAGCTACGTTAGCAAAGAGACCATCCAGGAATTTGAGCAACTCAAAGCAAGCTATGCCACCCGCCGGGACGAAACAAAATCTCTTAAACCCAGTTTATCCGGGTTGGTGTGGACGCCGATGCAGCAACGCACTTACCCTGAGGGTACCCTGGCTGCCAATGTGCTTGGTTTCTACAACTACTTTTCCCGAGAAAACGCCCAGGGTGTTTTCGGCGTAGAAGAAGCCTATAACCGGCTGCTAACCGGCAAGCCGATCACCGTCTTTTTACCCAATGACCCCTACCTGGTTGAAGCCTTGCCCGATATTGAACCCGGCGCCAGCTTGATCCTCACTATTGACCGGGAAATCCAAAAAATGCTGGAGGACACCCTCCAGGAGGCCCTGGATTGGTCTGGTGGTGAAGGCGGCACCATCATCGTGGCCGACCCAAAAACAGGAGAGATTCTGGGGATGGCCAGCACACCATTCTTTGACCCGAACCAGTACTGGACCTATCAGGACACCTTCCCCGGTATCACGCCCTACAACCGGGCGGTTGGCTCAGCCTATGAACCGGGCTCAGTGTTCAAGGCCATCACCATGGCTGCTGCTTTAGACAGCGGCGCCGTGGACCTGAATACGACCTACAACGACGCCACCGGTGTGTATTGGGTGGAGAATAGTTGGCCGATTTACAACTGGAACCTGGGCGCCTGGGGGGTTCAGGACATGACAGGCTGCATGCGCTATTCCTTAAACGTCTGTCTGGCATATGTGGCCATCGATCGGCTGGGTGAAGAGCTGTTTTATGAGTATCTGCAGGCGTTTGGCTTCGGCAGGAGCACAGGCATCGACCTGGCCAGCGAAGCCAACTACCCGCTGCGCTTACCGGACGACAACCGCTGGATGAGCATGGATCTGGCGACCAACTCCTTCGGCCAGGGTATTGCAGTCACCCCCATCCAAATGGTGGCGGCCATATCGGCCCTGGCCAACGACGGCAGGATCATGATGCCCCATGTCGTGCGCGGTGTGATCGATAATGGTCAGCAATATCATGTCACCCCGCAGGTGATCAACTATCCCATCTCCGCCCAAACCGCCCGGGAAATGACTGAAATGCTCGCCATTTCGCTTGAAGAAGAAGCCTCGGGCGCACTGGTTGAGGGCTACCGGGTTGCAGGCAAGACGGGCACAGGACAAATCCCAACCGAGCTGGGGTATACCAGCACGCTGACCAACACCTCTTTCGTGGGCTGGGGCCCTGCTGACGATCCCCAATTTGTTGTCTACGTGTGGATCGAAAAACCCACCATCTCTCAATGGGGTTCAGAGGTTGCTGCCCCGGTGTTTAAAACCGTCGTTGAGCAATTGGTGGTCCTGATGCGGATTCCACCAGATCATATCCGTATGCAAGTGGCAAGTGAGCAATGAGGTCTCTGTGATTAACTTAAAGGACATCGTTTCAGCCCTAACGGGCCACACCATTCCCCTGCTGGATCAACCCATCAGCAGTGCGGTGATCGACTCGCGCCAGGCCGTCAAAGGCAGCCTGTTCATCGCCTTGCCAGGCGAACAGGTTGATGGTCATGACTATGTTCAATCGGCCTTCGACAACGGTGCCATCCTGGCTTTGATCAACAAAGACCTTAACGCAGGCTTGAATGTCCTCGACTTACGGAAGGGACACTTCCAGCCGCATTTAAGCCATGAAATCATGCTTCCGTTATGTCTGCGCGTGGAGGATGCCCTTTCTGCCCTGCATGCCATTGCATCCCATTGGCGTCAGGCCCATCCCGTGCGGACCATCGGCATTACCGGCAGTGTGGGTAAAACCTCGACCAAGGAACTGATCGCAGGGCTGCTCTCACAACAGGCATCGGTGCTGAAGAACCCCGGCAACCGGAACAATGAAATCGGCTTACCGCTGACCTTGCTCGAACTCGAACCACAGCATCAATACGCTGTCCTCGAAATGGGATTCTACGTCCCCGGGGAAATCCAAACCCTGTGTGAGATCGCCCGCCCCCATGTCGGGGTGGTCACCAATATCGGCATGGTGCATGCTGAGCGCGCCGGATCTCAGGCGGTAATCGCCAAAGGCAAAGCTGAACTGGTCGAATCCTTACCCCCTGCACCCGAAGGTGTGGCGGTTCTCAATATGGACGATCCCTGGGTTCAGAAAATGGCCGAGAAGACCAAGGCGCGCGTCTTATCCTACGGAGTCACGGAACAAAGCGACTTGATGGCCAGGGACATCCAAACCCACGGTCTGGAGGGCATTTCCTGCATCCTCACTGTCGATGGTGAAGATCACGTCATTCATTCCCCGCTGTTAGGCGCCTTCTCTGCCTACACCATCCTCTGTGCTGCCGCCGTCGCCCTGACCGAAGGCCTGGAGTGGCCGGCCATCACTGCCGGCTTGGCCGAGAGCCACGTGGACCTGCGCATGCGCCCCATCCACCTGCCTGATGGGACAATCATCCTCGATGACACCTACAACGCCTCGCCCACCTCCACCATCGCTGCCCTGGCGTTGCTACGAGAGCTTTCCGGGCGGCGCGTTGCCGTCTTGGGTGATATGCTGGAGTTGGGCCAATACGAACTCATTGGGCATCAAAATGT
The DNA here is from genome assembly GCA_002452315.1 of Anaerolineaceae bacterium UBA6801. Classification (GTDB taxonomy): domain Bacteria; phylum Chloroflexota; class Anaerolineae; order Anaerolineales; family Anaerolineaceae; genus Brevifilum. The sequence continues at coordinate 6,647 of DKFH01000191.1, forward strand.
TGGCATAGCCGCTGCCTCAGCCGCCGATGCCCTGATCCTGATCGGCGAACGGTCCAAAATCATCGCCGATGCAGCCCTCAATGAGGGTTTTGCGCCAGAGCATATCCAATGGTTCCCCGACTCAATTCAGGCCGCAGCACAGATTTCGGGTTTGGTGCAAGAAGGGGATGTGATCCTGGTGAAGGGGTCCAATATTATGCGCATGGACCGTGTCCTGACTGCCCTGAAAGGAGGTCTGTGATGGAAAATAGCCCTGTCGCCATCGCCATCAGCGGCCTCAGCTTTATGATGACCGTCATCTGGGGAGACCCGTTGATTCGCCTGCTCAAAGCCTGGCGGGTCGGTAAAATCATCCGCGAGGACGGCCCTGACCGGCATACCGCCAAAATGGGCACGCCCACCATGGGCGGATTCATGTTCCTCATTCCGGTCACCCTGCTGACCATTCTTTTCAACGCCGTCTCTATCCTTGGCTACGATCTTTTAGGGCGTTCAGTACTTCTGCCCCTGTTAACCATGTGGG
>DKFH01000085.1 GCA_002452315.1 Anaerolineaceae bacterium UBA6801
CCAAGTTGATTCAAGTTGAAGTAAGTTCGCTTTCAGATGATGTGTTTTATGGCAACCTGGTCATCGAAATCGATGGCAACCGCCGCTTTATTGATTGCCGCCCATCCGATGCACTGGCGTTAGCCGCGCGCATGCATGCGCCCATCTTCGTCGCCGAAGAGGTCATGCTGCAGGCGGGTATCGTCCCTGAAGAGGATATCTCCGACCAGGATGCAGCCCAGGTAGACGCCGACTCCGGCGCAGAAATTGAAACAGAAAGCCTGGACGTCTTTGAAGATTTCCTGAGTAATTTTGACCTGGACGACCTAGATCCAGATCAAGAAGACGATAACTGAACGGGGCCTACCTAAATGATATTCTACACCGGGCGATCTCAATTGAGACTGAACCCCGGTTTTTTACACCTTAGGGGCGGTACTACCCCGTTTAGTCAACATCATGTCCCAATAAGGCGCCCATGAACGATGATTTAAACTTCAGCGATGATACCTTATCCGAAGCGCTAACCCAGCCAAGCAACCGGGAAGCCGAAGAAGCATTGATCGGCGCAGTCCTGATCAACCCTGAGGTGTACCTCGAAGTTGCGCAGTTTCTCAACCCGGAGGATTTCTTCCTGGACCGTAACCGCTGGATCTGGGAGTGTTTTGAACACCTCAGCGAATCCCGCCAACCGATCGACCTGGTCACCGTCACCGAAACACTGATCAACCGTGCCCAGCTGGATGAAATCGGTGGGCAGGCTTACCTCATCTCCCTGGTTAACCAATCGCCCAATGCCTACCACGCCGAATCCTATGGCCGCATCATTGAGCAAAACGCCATTCGGCGCCGCATGCTGCAGGCCGCCAACGAGATTGCTCGGCTCGCTTACCGCCAAAATCAATCCATCGATTTTGTCGTTGATGAAGCAGAAAAAGCGATCTTCAACGTCAGTGAACGCCGAATTAAAAGGGACCTCGTCCCCATCCGCGAAGTCGTCCGGGAATATTACGACCGGATTGACGAGCTGGCAAAAAGGCCGGATGATATCTTTGGCGTCCCCACCGGCTTGATCGATATCGACCATTTGCTGGGAGGCCTGCAAAAATCGGACCTGCTCATCGTCGCTGGCCGTCCCGGCACCGGCAAAACGGGCTTTCTACTGGGGACCATGCGCAATGCCGCCCTGGTGCACAAAAAACATGTCGCCATGTTTTCAATGGAGATGTCCAACGAGCAACTCCTTCAGCGGATGATCGCCATGGATACGCGCATCGACACCCAACGCCTGCGCACGGGCAGGCTAAATGATAATGAGTGGGATGTGTTCTTCCAGGCATTGGACTCCTACGACCGGGCCATGATCTTCCTGGATGATACCCCGGCCATCACCCCCCTTTCTCTGCGCACCAAGTGTCGGCGCCTGCACCTGGAATTTGGCCTTGACCTGATCATTGTCGACTACTTGCAATTAATGAGCGGCGACAGCCGCACCGATAACCGCGTGCAGGAGGTGTCCAATATCTCCCGAAACCTCAAAGTCCTGGCCCGTGAATTGAATGTTCCTGTCCTGACGGCAGCCCAGCTCTCACGCGCCGTTGAACACCGCACGGATAAGCGGCCCCAGCTTTCAGACCTGCGTGAATCCGGTTCCTTGGAACAGGATGCGGATATTGTGATGTTCATCGACCGTGATCCCGTCAGCGAAGAAATCGATAAGAAAAATGAGGCTAAAATGATCGTCGCCAAACATCGTAACGGACCCACCCACCCGGGCATCAGCCTGGTGTTCATCGAGGAACTGGCGAAATTTGAAAATGCGGCCCGCGGTCCAGACCTGGACATGTGAAAGCACTTCAGCGATGGCACAGCAACCAATCCCCCCCTTCAACGGCTTCCCCGACGACGATCCTGCGACCGTGCGCGTGCCCAAAACGTTCTTCACGAACGTTTTAAAGCAGATTGACGATTTGCGGCAGTTACGGCTGCTTTTATACCTCTTCTGGCAGGCAGAGGAACAGCAAGCTATCGTCCGTCATGTTCGGTGGGAAGACTTGGCTGCCGATCCGGCCTTATTAGCATTGATGGGCGATGAAGATGGTCTCCGCCTTACGCTGCAAGGACTGGTTGACCGGGGCTGGGTGTTGAGCGCAGAAATCAAATATTTGGCTGAAACGTATTACTTTCTCAACACCCCCCAAGGCAGGGCAGCAGTTCAAGCAATCGAATCCGGTGAATGGCAGGGATCCCAACAAGACCGTCAACCCATTCACCTACCGGATGAGACCCCCAACATCTTCCAACTATACGAAGATAATATCGGCGTGATCACACCCATGATGGCCGAAATCCTCAAAGAAGATGAAAAAACCTACCCTGCATCGTGGATTAAAGAGGCAATCCAAATCGCCGTTGCCCGCAATGTGCGCACCTGGAGTTACGTCCAGGGTATTTTAAAACGCTGGCATAAGGAAGGACGTGACAATGAGCAAAATCGACGAGACGACTCGCAAGATCCGGAAAGATACCGAAGGCGCTGGCTCAAGCGGGACTGACGCGCAGCAACCCAGGGGGGAAATCCGCCAGGTAAAAATGCCCGGCAAACCCGATTGCCCAATTTGCGGCGGGATCGGCTATTTGCGCCGCGATCTGCCCATCGAGCATCCGGATTTTGGCAAAATGGTGCCCTGCACCTGCCGCTCGGATGAGATCACCCAGTCCGCCAAAGCGCGCCTGTTTCGCATGAGCAGCCTGGAAGCCCTCCATAATTTGCGTTTTGATAACTTCGAAAAGCGTGGTCACATTGGCATGGCCAAACACCAGGCAGACTCCCTTGAAAATGCCTATAACCAGGCCCTCAACTTTGCCGAACACCGCCAGGGCTGGCTGTTGATGCTGGGCCGCTATGGCTGTGGAAAAACCCACCTGGCGGCAGCCGTCGCCAATCATGCCATTGAAGCAGGGGTTTCAACCCTCTTCCTGACGGTTCCAGACCTGCTGGATTGGCTGCGTTACGCCTATGCCGGTGCTGAGATGAGTTTTGAAGAACGCTTTGAAGAAATTCGGGAAATCCCCCTGCTGATTCTGGACGATTTCGGCACCCAAAATGCCACCCCCTGGGCGCAGGAGAAGATCTACCAGATCATCAACCACCGCTATGTCAACCAGCTGCCGACCGTGGTCACCAGCAACTTCCTGATCAACGATTTTGAAGGCCGTATCCGTTCCCGCCTGCAGGATCCCAACCTGGTCACCGTGGTGAAAATCCTGGCGCCCGACTACCGCAACCCGGCCGACGATATCGGCCACCCCGAGCTTTCAACCCTCAGTCTGCATAGCCGTCAGACCTTTGGCAGCTTCAGCCTGCGCCAGAATGAAAAACTGCCCGCACAAGACCTGAAGGATCTGAAAAAAGCCTTTGAAGCAGCCCGGGCGTTCGCAGAACACCCCCGGGGATGGCTCTTACTGACCGGCCCCTACGGCTGCGGTAAGACTCACCTGGCCGCCGCCATCGGCAACTACCAGGCTGGGATGGGCTTCCCGCCTCTCATGGTCAGCGTCCCCGACCTGCTGGACCACCTGCGGGCCACCTTCAGCCCGAACAGTTCAATCTCACTGGACCGGCGTTTTGAAGAAATCCGCACATCACGTTTGCTGATCCTGGATGACCTGGGAACGCAATCTGCCACACCCTGGGCTCGGGAAAAGATCTACCAGCTCTTCAACCACCGCTACCATGCTGAATTGCCCACAGTCATCACCACGGCCGGCACAGACGAGAACCTGGACCCGCGCCTGTATAGCCGGATTCAGGATGAACGCCTGTGCAAAGTCGTCGTCATCTCAGTGCCTGCCTATCGCGGGAGTTAATTAAAAGTAACTCCAAACTCTAACACAAGCCATTAAACAACCCGCCCGCCGAAAGGTGGGCGGGCAGGTTTAATAGAAAAGGAGAAAAAGATGAGCTTGTGATGACCATCTTTCTGTGAATAACTATACACAGCATTTGTTGGATTTTCATAAGAAAATTGGTCGTTCGGTCCAAAATCAACACATGGTGCGGTCAAACGGCCTGTGCACTGTGCGCGAATGCGTCAATACAACCAAATTTTGCCATCACAGCGTTCCACACACACGATAACATTTATATGGCACCAATCAGCCACCCAGACGTATTTTCTGATCGATTAATTTCACCTGTTTTCTCAAGTTAACCCAATTGCCTGGCTAAATTTGATGTGCATGACGAACAGGTCGGATAATGAACAGGATAAGCAAACCCATGCTGACTACAACGATTGCGCTGAGAATATATCCAAAGTTATAACTGGTGATGTTGATCAGCGGGGTATAGATCAAAGAACCCAAGAACTCAGCCAGGAACCGCATGGTCATAAAAATGCCATTAGCCCGGCCGCGCATCTCCGGGCTGGCTTCATGCGCCAACCAGGTGGTGAGATTGGCCATATTGACCCCCAAACCATAGCCCACAATCGAATTGCCCAGGAT
>DKFH01000036.1:0-3091 GCA_002452315.1 Anaerolineaceae bacterium UBA6801
ATTAGGTATCAGGTGACTGGGTATTAAGTCATAAGTTACTGTCCACATCAAATTTGTACTGAAAGTAGGCGTGATGAATGAGACTCTGGTCTGGCCGGTATTTGTTGAAGCTTACCATGCCATCAGCAAACATTACGTGCCGGTGATGGATGAAAAAGCCGCTGAATATGAGCTGCCTGAGAGGGGAGGTTGGTTATTACTGCCTGCGCTGACCTTTGATCCAGACAATATCTCTGCAGAGAAACTTTGCATCCGGTCGCCCTACACATCAGCCCGTCGGTTTCAGGCTGGGCTTGAGGAGCTCGTGGCCGGGGGTTTTCTGATCGTTGAATCCGAGAATGATCTGGATTACAGACTCTCACCATTAGGCAGGGGGGCGATTATGGCCATTATCCAGGCTGGTTATGAATGTATGACCGCCTTGCATCCTTTAGATCATGTTGAGCTAGAGTCTTTAGCAGACATCCTCAATAAGCTTGTTCATGCTTGTATCGAAGCCCCAGAACCACCAGGGAAGTGGTCGATCCGTCACTCACGCAGAATTGATCCGGGTGACGTTGCCCCAGTGATGGTGAGAATTGATCAATACTTGAGCGACCTGGCAGCCTATCGTGATGATTGCCACCTGGCTGCCTGGCAAATATATGGCGTTGAAGGACATGCCTGGGAGGCATTAACGGTTTTATGGCGCAATGGAATGTTTACGCTTGATGGGCTTTGTGAGCAATTAGCACATAGGGGATTTACTTCAGAGGAATACCAGGTTGCACTGGCTGACCTGATTAGGCGAGGGTGGGTCAATCTTGATGATGGGGAATACTGCCTCACAGAACTCGGTGTTAAGGTTAGGGAGGCTGCCGAAGCAGATACAGATGATTATTTTTATCGACCCTGGTCGTGTTTGGGCAACCAGGCACTTAACAATCTGCAAACACAGCTTACTCGCCTAAAGACTGTACTGGAGATGGGCCTTTAATTTTTTAAATAGTGGATCGCGAAAGGTCCCATTCCTCTTCGTTTCGTGACTTTGTAGGTGATTGATAATTAGTCGATTGGGAATTTGGTGATTTTGTACAAGGCCTCATTCCTCTCTTGATGACTTGACGCCATTAGAATTTGAGATGGCTCACGTTACCGTCTAAGCTTTGTACACCTAATTTAAACACCTTAAAAAGTGTCCAGAAAAACAACCGAAGTTCACTGATCCCTAATACCTGATCCCTAATACCTGATCCCTAGTTTCCTGATACCTGATTCCCATTCCCCAAATCCCCATTAATGTTACAATAGGCTTTGAACCCGATACATGACCAAACGAGGAGGCTTATGGCACAAGTTGATCCTAGAATCGAGAAGCTGCGCGAGATGCGCGCCAGGGCACGCGAAGGCGGGGGGCGAGACAAGATTGACCGCCAGCATGCTAAAGGCAAGCTGACCGCCCGGGAGCGGTTAGATTTACTGCTGGATGAGGGCAGTTTCACCGAGCTGGAGCCCTTTGTGACCCCGGTAGATACCCCGCCAGAAGAGGCCATGTTGGGAGATGGCGTGGTGACCGGTTATGGCACGGTGGACGGGCGGACGGTGTACGTCTACGCCCAGGACTTCACCGTGATGGGCGGGGCACTGGGTGAGATGCACAGCCGCAAGATCTGCCGGGTGATGGACCTGGCTGCTGCCAGCGGCTGCCCGATCGTCGGGTTGATCGATTCGGGTGGGGCGCGCATCCAGGAGGGCGTCAAGAGCCTGGGCGGGTATGCGGAGATCTTCAAGCGCAACGCCCAGTATTCCGGGGTGGTCCCCCAGATCAGCCTGATCCTGGGCCCGTGCGCGGGCGGCGCAGCCTATTCCCCGGCGCTGACCGACATGATCATCATGGTCGAAAAGCAATCCTTCATGTTCCTGACCGGCCCGCAGGTGATTAAAACCGTCACCGGCGAAGAGACGGATTTTGAATCCCTGGGCGGCGCACAGGTGCATCTGAACGTCAGCGGGACGGCGCACCTGATCACCAAGGATGAGCAAGCCGCGCTGGCTTTAGTGCGTTATGTGTTGGGGTATCTGCCGGCCAACAATGTGGAAAATCCGCCGCTTAAGCCCGGCGGGGATGACCCGATGCGGCTGGCCGATGCGCTCAACAGCCTGGTGCCGATGGACCCCGGCGAGCCCTACAGCATGCATTCGGTGGTTGAAGCCGTGGTGGACCGGGGCTCTTTCCTTGAGCTGCAGGCGGGGTATGCCCGCAATGCCATCGTTGGGCTGGCGCGCTTTGACGGCATGACAGTGGGTATTTTGGCGCAAGAACCCAGCGTAATGGCCGGGGTGATTGATATTGATGCCGCCGATAAGCTGTGCCGCATGGTGCGTTTTTGCGATGCCTTCAATATCCCCCTGGTGACCTTTGTCGACTCGCCCGGCTTTTTGCCCGGTGTGGGCCAGGAGCACCGCGGCATCATCCGGCACGGTGCCAAGGTACTGTATGCTTATTCTGAAGCCAGCGTTCCCAAGATCAGCGTGGTCACGCGCAAGGCCTATGGCGGCGCTTACGTGGTGATGAGCAGCAAGTACCTGGGTACGGATATCAACTACGCCTGGCCCAGCGCCGAGATCGCCGTGATGGGCCCGGAGGGGGCCACCAATATCCTCCACGGGAAGGATTTGGCACAGGCTGAGGATCCTGCGGCTGAGCGGGCGCGTCTTGAGGCTGAATACCGCCAGCAGTACCTGACGCCTTATGCCGCCGCCCATGCCGGCTATGTGGATGAGGTGATCGAACCGGCTGAGACCCGGGCGAAAATCATCAAGGCGCTGTGGGCCATTCAGCACAAAGCAGAACAGCATCCACCCCGAAAACATGGGAATATGCCCGTCTGAGAGGACCTGCGATGATTGATGTAATGCAACAAGGTTTGATGATCACGGTGATTGGCATGGGGCTGGTGTTTGCTGTGATCATCTTATTGTGGTGGTTGATGGGCTTTCTGGTCAAGGTGACCACCAGGAAAGCAGCACCGGAATCAGTTGCGGTAGACCCGGGTGACGAGATGGATGGGTTGATGGCGGCTGAACCGACGGGGATCGAAAAACAACGCCG
>DKFH01000036.1:3105-20750 GCA_002452315.1 Anaerolineaceae bacterium UBA6801
CGGCTCACCATCAGGGAACCCGCCCAGGCGGCCTGAGCCCCTGGCAGAGCGTTCACCGCACCCGGCAATTAGAAGGACAGCACAAACGAGGATGAATTGATGAAAATCGAAGTAAAGATCGATAACCAAAGTTACACGGTAGAAATTGAGGATTTGCACGCCCGGCCAGTGATTGCCAGGGTGGATGGTGAGCCTTTTGAAGTTTGGCCTGAGGCCCTGGATGATGGGCAACCTGTGAGCGCTGCGGCGCCGGTCATTTTTGTGCCGGATGGTAGCCCAACCCCCAGCGCCCTGGATGGCCCGGCGGATACCTCGGGCGGACGGGAGGTGACCTCACCGCTGCCCGGGGTGATTGTAGAAATCCTGGTCAAACCAGGTGATACTGTAGCCCGCGGCCAGCCGTTATGCACCCTGGAGGCCATGAAGATGAAGAATGCCATCCGCGCCAACCGGGACGGGGAGATCGCGGGCGTTGAGGTTAGTGTCGGCGACCAGGTCAACCATGGCCAGGTCTTGATCACCTACGCAGAATAGGGAGCCACTACATGGATTTTACGATCTTACTTGAGGAGATCACCACCGGTTTCAGGAATTTCAACGCAGGTAATGCCTTGATGATTTTGGTGGGGGTGGTGTTGATCTACCTGGCGGTGGCCAAGGAGTATGAGCCTGTGCTGCTATTGCCGATTGGCTTTGGCTGCATTATGGCGAATATTGGCATGTCTGCCGATACGGGATTTATGAAAGTGATCTACGATGCCGGGATCGCGAATGAATTGTTCCCGCTGTTGATCTTTGTGGGCGTAGGTGCGATGATTGACTTCAGCCCGCTGCTCTCACAGCCCAAGATGGTTTTATTGGGCGCTGCAGGGCAGTTTGGCATCTACGGCACCCTGCTGCTGGCACTGCTGCTGGGCTTCCCGATGAACGAGGCTGCTTCCATTGGGGTGATCGGCGCAATTGATGGGCCTACGGCGATCTTTGTGAGCGGGCGGCTGGCGCCAAACCTTTTGGCACCGATTGCGGTGGCGGCTTATTCCTACATGAGCCTGATCCCCATCATCCAGCCGCCGATCATGAAACTGCTCACCACGCGCAAAGAGCGCATGATCCGCATGGATTACGCACCCCGCGAGGTTTCTCGGCTGACCCTGGTCATCTTCCCGATGGTCGTGACGGTGGTGGTCAGCCTGGTGGCGCCGGATGCCGCGCCGTTGATCGCCTCGCTGATGCTGGGCAACCTGCTGCGGGAGAGCCTGGTGGTGGACCGGTTGAGCAAAAGTGCCCAAAACGAGCTGATCAATATCGCCACGCTGTTTTTGGGACTCGCAATCGGCGCGACGATGAAGGCGGAATCCTTCCTGAACCTGCAAACCCTGATGATCCTGGCGCTGGGCTTGTTTGCCTTCATTCTGGATACCGTGGCCGGGCTGCTGTTTGGCAAGCTGATGGCGGTGTTGAGCGGCGGAAAGGTTAACCCGCTGATCGGGGCCTCGGGCATCAGCGCATTCCCCATGGCCGGGCGCCTGGCGGCCAAGATGGCACAAGATGAAGATTTTGAGAACTTTATCCTGATGCATGCCATGGGTGCCAACACAGCCGGGCAGCTGGGCAGCGTGATTGCCGGCGGCCTGCTGCTGGCGCTGGTGACAGGATTGGTATAAACACACCTGCTGCGCTAAAAGCAGGGGTACGGGCATTCTTCGTACCCCTGCTTTTTTATTTAACGATGGGGGATGTGACCGTCAGGCTGACCCGATCTGCGTCCAGGTAGACCTCACCACCCACAGGCAGGACCGTGTTGGGGCAGTTGTGGCCAAATTCGTTCATTTTCAGGATGGGAAAGTGAAAGTCCTGGGAGACCTCCAAAAGAACGTCTTCCATGTGCGGCCGGGGGGTATTCCTGTGCTGCATGCTGTAAATGTAACCGACCACGGCACCGCGGATCTGGTGGAAGATGCCCATTTGGCCCAGCTGGTGAAAAGCGGTGTGACAGGCTGTGGGTGAGATCTCATAAGCTTCAACGAAGAGGATCGCGTTGGTAAAATCAGGCCAATGGGGTGTGCCTGCCAGCTTGAGCAGGCAGCGCAGGTTGCCACCCAGCAGCTTTCCCTGGGCCTGGCCGCTGCGCAGGCAGACCCGTGTGCGATTGGGCGGAATGGGTCCTACCAGCCCGTCGACCAGCGTGCGGAGGAATTCCCGGCGTTCGTAATCCTCCAGGTTGTTCCCGAATCCCCACAACATATCATTGCCATGAAAGGTGACCAGCCCGGTGTGATGGTGAATGGCGTTGAGCAATACAGTGATGTCGCTGAGGCCGAGAAAGATTTTGGGGTTTTGCCGGACGGTCTCCCAGTCGATCAGGTTGAGGGGCGCATTGGCTGAATCACCGCCCTGTGCGCACATGATGGCATTGATTTTGGGGTCGGCGAACATCTGGTTGAGGTCTTCGGCCTTCTCCTGCGGCGTGGCAGCGTACCCCAGGGTGTTGGCCGTCAGGAATGTTCCCGTTTTAACCTTAAAACCCAAGGCTTCAAGGTAGGCAATGCCGGCCTTGAGCTTACCGACCTGGTCAGGGAGGACGGGGTCGGACGGGGCAATCACTCCAATGGTGTCACCCGGCGAAAGTTTATGGGGGAGGATCGGCGCCATGCGTTCACCCAGTAAGATTGATCGCAACCTGCCCAGATGGGCGAGGTTGTTGATTAAAACACGTTCAATGGTCATCACTGACCTGGACGTGGAATCCCTGCGGGGGTGTGGGTGACGATGGTGTAAAAGTTAGTCTTTACTTTCCAGTGATTTTGGCGTCCAATAACCAACCATGTCGCCCATGGTTTCAAAGGATATGTCGCGCCAATCTTCCAGGCTCAGCTTGAGGTAACCCAGGGCACTGGTAGGCATGGCTTCAATCTCGCCGTCGATGATTTGCAGGTAGGCTTCCAGGCCAGGATTGTGGGCGACGATCATTACTTTTTCAATGTCACTGTCGAGGGTGCTCAGCGCTTCGATGAAATCACTGGGTTCACCCATGTAGAGGGCATCGGAATAGATAATTTCGTTTTCGTATTCGAGGATGTCAATGATGATCTCAACCGTCTCAACCGCACGGCGTGCGGAGGATGAAAGGATCAGGTCGGGAAACAGGTCGTTTGCCTCGATTACCTTGGCGATGCGTTTGGCATCTTTACGGCCGCGCTTTTTAAGGGGGCGGTCAAAGTCTGTCAGGTCGGGGTCTTTCCAGCTTGATTTTGCATGGCGCATCAGCAAAAGCGTTTTCATTATTTGTTCTCCTGTTACGATTGCTAAACAAGAATCATAACATAGATTGGATGATAAAGGCGGGTTGAGAGCTTAAAAATTCGGATCAATTAACGCCCTGTTCAGGCTTGGGGTAGGTGCCAGCCGCCTGGATGGCCAGGCGGATATTTTCGCGGCCGATCTCCGTGGGCAGGGTGCAATCGGCGCCAATGATGAGATTCTTGGGCCCGATCTTGTCGATGATGTCGTGGACGGCTGCTTCGATTTCGGCGGGGCTGCCATCCACGATCACGCCGCGGTTATCCAGGCCGCCCAGGACGGGCCGGCCGAAGAGTCTTTTGCCGGCCTTCAAGGAGAGGTTTACGGGGGCTGTCACCGCCCAGTTGAAGACATGACCCGGGTAGTTACAATACAGGTGCAGGCGGTTGTTGTCGCGGCAGATATGGATGATATGCAGCTCTCCCTGCTCGCGGATCGCGTTGAGGACGGTCAGGTCATGTGGTTTGATGAATTCGAGAAATTCAGCCTCGCTGAACCGGTCCGCGTCACCGCCTTGCGCTGAGAAATAAATGCCATCGGCGCCAGCCTCAAGGCAGGCCTGGGCGAATTCCGCCAGGCTTTCGGCGATTGTCGCCAGGCCGATGTTCACCGATTGCGGGTCTGCTTTGAGATGTTCGGTGACCCGGCGCCCGGAAGCGTGGTTTCCAGAAGAAAAGGGGTTGAAGATGGTAGTGGTGGTCAGGCATTCGCCATCCAGCGCATCGGTAATCTGCTTGATCTCGTCAAGCTGGGCCTGGAAGAAGTCACTTTTGATCGGTGCAGGTTTGAGCTTGCGCCAATCGGCAGGATTTTTAATTTGAACATTGCCCTGGTAGGGGTGTTCGTTCATAATTTTGAGAAAATCTGGGTCCACCTGGCGATAATATTCAAGGTGAGCATCAATTGAAGCCTGCCCGTGGGCTTGATGTTGTGGGAAGTGAAACCAGAAACTGGCTGGCACACGGTCAGGGACCTGGCCGGCTAAACAAGCGCGCATGCGTTCGATTTTGTTCATCACACCTGCTCCTGGTTTGATTTTACCAGCCTTTAAAGCGCTGAACTGCGGGATTTTCATCCTGCAGCCCAGCTGCTCACCCATCAGGAGACATGTAACCAACGGTAGATACTGGTAAGCGTTGTTGGTTATTAAAATTATGTCAGGTTTGCGGGGAGATTTCAGCCTTTGTATAATGTTTTGGATGGATGGGTTGGTTTTTGACCCCTATTTTGTTGCGGTTATAATAGTTAACGATGCTGACCACAGCAGGCACGAAAGGCAGGGTCTGTTGAGGATTGTTCGGATGGAAGGCCAGAAATAAATAACGCATGAAAATGATCAAGCGACATAGGCAAAGTATCTTGCTGTTGATGATTGCCGGTATCCTGCTGATGATTGCGTTTCTTATTTCGCAGCAGACCCGCTCAGGTGAGCGAAGGCCTGAGCTCGCCGTGACCACCCATGTGGATCAAGATACACTGGGGGATATTCCCACCTGCACCGATTTGGCGTCCAGCGAGGAGGCGCTTTCGTGCTACTCGGAAGCGGCGCAGGTTTCGGAAGCATGGGTGCTGGCTCTGGTCGATGAGATCATCGAGAATGAAGCTGAACCTGCGCGGGAGGTCGAATTTATTGAAGCGCAAATCGCTTGGGAGGAATCGCGCGATGCAGACTGTGAATTTGTGCGGGGGGTAACCAACGCTGAGGGCGGGGATGGTTTGTTTGAGAAACTCATCTGCCTGACGGAGCAAAACCTGGCCCGCCTGGACCGGCTGGCGTATTACCAGAATGAATGGTATTGTAATGACGATTGTAAGGCGGAAAGTGAAGCAGGCCATTGAACCTGCCAGGCCTGGGCTGGGGTTGTGTCGTATTGAATGGGAAAAGGGCTGTGACCTGCACAGCCCTTGATTTTTATATTGATTAAATCCCGAACCCTGGCTGCTCACCCGCGCTTTTTCTTCTTCCGGGTGAGCGAATAAACGATCAGGGCCAGCGTGCCGAATAATCCGCCCAGCAGCACAGACCAGACCCAGGTGGGGAGCTGGACCAGGGGGGCGGGGAACTCGGCGGGCGCGACTTTGGCTTGATCCCAATTGACGTTGTAAGCCCGTGCGCCGGTGAGATCTGCCCCGGTGAAGTTTGCATCGGTGACGTCCAGCCCGGCCAGGCGGGCATTGGTGAGATCAGCGTCTGAGAAATCGGCCTCGGTGAGATCTGAGCTCACCAGGCCAGCGTTGCGGAGGATGGCGCCTTTGAAGCTGGCTTCGCGGGCGTCCGTGCCGACAATCGCCGAGTTGCTGAGGTCGGCCTCCTTCAAGCTGGTTTTCACCAGGTCTCCGCCCAGGATGATCGTGTTATGGGCGGCTGTGCCGTGCAGTGAAGCTTTGTAGAAATTGGGGTTGATCAGCAGCCCGTGGCTGAGGTCTGCACCGGTGAGATCGGTTTTGCGCAGGATCGCACCGACGGCGGTGATGTTCCCCAGCGCCATGCCGCGCAGGTCCGCCCCGGAAAGGTCTTGCCGGGTGCGGATAGCCTCCTGGGCTTCCTCCACGGTCTTCGGTTGAATGACTTCTGATGCTTTCTTTTCGATTTTAATTTCTTGGCTCATAGTTAACTCCTCTTATATTGTATCGAATTTTTATCCATCATTCAACCTTTTGGACTTGCCCACCCCGCCGATCACCTGGCGCACTTTGGGGCGGCCGATGTAATTCACCTGGCCGACGCCGGAGATGGTGATCTCGAGGCTTTCTGCAACGCGCAGGGTGGCGTTGCCCTGGCCTGAAATCGTGGCGCGGGCCGATTGGCTGGCCAGGTGCGCGGCATGATACTCCCCTGAGCCCGAGATCCTGATGGTCTGGTGATCTGCACGCCCGGCTGCGGAAAATTCACCCCGGCCGGAGATGATGACCTCCAGGGAGGTGCAGTCCAGGTGGGAGAAGTCCAGTTTGCCCAGGCCGGAGACCTTCAGGACGAGGTTTTCGGTGGCAAAGGCCGCGCACGCCAGGTTGACCTTACCACTGATGCTGACCTGATCCACATCGGCCACGGTCAGGTGGTACACGACCCGCCGTTCGGTTTGGTGGAGGATGGAGGAGAACACCTTTCCGATCCGGCTGATCCAGTCATCATCCAGGCCCAGTACCAGGCTGTCCCCGACGATTTCAGCCGTCAGTTCCGAGAAGAGCTCCTCATCCGCTTCAACGACCAGCGAAGGCTGGGTCCCCTGGGTGAGGATCAACGTGCCGATATCCTTGCAGCGCACTTTGCTGAAGGGTTTTTCTAGAGGAAATTCTTTTTGCATGGGTTCACCTCGAGTTTTGTGGCTCATTGATATTTTTGAGGTCATTATAACATAAATTCAATAAAAATGATGAATACATCAACAAAATTAAAGCGTGATCAAATAAAATGAAAATTTGTGTGTTTTGGATTTGAATAATCAGGTGAGGGCAGCATTCGCCCGGCGGGTCGGGCGGGGACTAATCGAGCGGATGGAACAGCACACGCTCCCACACGGATTTGGCCCAGGACAGGTCTTCCGGGTTATCCAGATAAAAGGCAACTTGCAGGCAGGAGGTGTCGCTGGCGGTGAAGGTGTACAGAGACAGGCGGTTCTTCTCATTCAAGACTTTGTGGATTTGGGTATACCCCAATCCAACGATCTCCCCTTTGGTGGAAACCAGCGTTTCAAGGGCATCATCGGGCAATTTTTCCTGGATCTGGTTGAGGAGCTCGATTTTCCCGGTTTGCTCCGGCACCCGGAACACGACCGCGATCACCGTAACCCCAGCCTTCCAAAAAATGAGCTTCTCTTCTTCCACCCGGCTTTCAAAGTCTTCCGGGAGGTCAATGAGCCATTCTTTCGTGATCTGAAACGCCATGCTGTCCTTTCTGCTGCCTGGGGGGAATTTGTTGCCCACGCCAAGTTCACATTATAATCAGATTGTGCTAATTATACCTGTGGGAAGGGCATAGAAAAGCCTTCCTGAGGGCTGCGGCGAAAGGGCGATTATGTTTACAGATTCCGAAGGTCCAATTACAAGATTTGAGTGGGGTTTATTCCAGATCAATGGCGTGTTTCATTCAGCAGATGGGCAGGGTGTGGGCAAGGATATCTGCATTGTTGGGGGTGAGGTGCATCCATGGAAGGCGCGCCAGGGGCATCGGTTAACGCCCAAAATGGTGCGCGTTGCTCTGAAGCCAGGCGTAAACGTTCTGGTGATCGGCAACGGCGTCAACGGTGCCATCCATGTGACCAAGAAAACCCGGCAAGCGGTGAAAGCGGCTGGGATTGAGACATTAATCATTGAAAAAACGCCTGAAGCCTGCGCCATCTACAACCGCCTTGCCAGGGAAGGGGCGGCGGTGGCCTTGTTGGCGCATGGGACATGTTGAGATGGTAGCTGGTGGCGAGTAGCTGGCAGCTTCTAGCTAAAAGCTGAAAGCATAAATATAAAAAGAGAGAATAACTAAAGAAAAAGGCAAATTGCTTACTGGCGAGAAACTGGATGAAGCGCGAGCTGTGCTGGATAGTGAACTAAACAACACGGAAGCTTGATAAATCAAGAGGCACAATGGCGACGATTGATCTGCACATGCATTCGAATTACAGCAGTGATGGCGAGTTTGCGCCAGGGCAGCTGCTGGAGATGTGTTTGGCGGCGGGGTTGACCCATGCGGCGATTGCGGATCACAACTCGGTGCGGGGGATTGAGGCAGCAATATTGGCTGCAGCGGGGACGGACCTCAGCATCATCCCCGCCATTGAGATGGATTGCACCTTTGAGGGCATCACCTTCCATTTACTTGGGTATGGGGTGGACATCACCGCGCCGATCTTCGCTGAGCTTGAGCACAGGCTGCACACACAGGAACAGGCCGCATCGCAGGTGTTGATGGACCGCATCCGGCAGCTGGGGATTGAATTTGATGACGAGGTGATCGCTGGGCTGGCCTACGATGGTGTGGTGACCGGCGAGATGATCGCCGAGGCGGCTTTGCTTTATGATGACAGTGGTAAAAATCCGCTGTTGGACCCCTACCGCAAGGGCGGCGATAGAAGCGATAACCCGTTTGTCAACTTTTTCTGGGATGTTTGTTCGCAGGGCAAACATGCCCATGTGCCGATGGATTACCAACCGCTCTCCCTGGCTGTCGAGATCATTCGAGCCTATCACGGCGTGCCGATCCTGGCGCATCCCGGGTTGCAGGTGAGAGAAAATGTGCATCTGCTGGGGCGGATCCTTGAGGTGGGCGTGGCCGGGCTGGAGGTTTTCAGTAGCTACCACAGCCAGGAACAGGCGCGCTTTTATCGTCAGGCTGTACAATCGATGAGCCTACTGATGACCTGCGGCAGCGACTTTCATGGGAAGACCAAGCAAAGCATCACGATTGGCGGCATTGACGCGGAGGGGCAGGAAGCGGCCATCGTCAATGCGTTGATCGATGCGATCGAACAGTCCTGATGGTTTGGGCATGTTCTCGGAGGTAAGACTGCGCCGTAAACATCCCCTGAGCCGGTATTGGTCGACCTAGAGAAAGCTTGGGGACTTTCATCCTGGTTTTCGCAGCGGCAAAATTCGCATATAATTATCAAGTTATTGACAATAATTGCCCGAATTAGCAAAAGGAGTTTCTATGACACCCCCCCGTTGGGACCTTTCAAATGTGTATACCGGGCTGAAGGCACCGGAATTAGCCGAGGATATCGCCTGGGTTAAAGCTGAGACGAAAGCGCTGGAAGATTTCTATCGGCAGGAATTATCCAAACTGGATGCGGACAGCCCTGCCCAGGCGCTGAATGCCGCCATCAGCAGCATGGTGGACCGGCTCAATGCGCTGATGGAGAAGGCATCGACCATTTCAGCGTATTTCCATTCCTTTATCTCGACTGATTCCTATAACCAGGAAGCCATGCGCATGGATTCACAATTTGACCAGGTGATGGTTGAAATCAATAAGGTCAATGTCTTGTTGGAGACCTGGACTGGCAGGGTCAAGGCGGTCCTGCCGGCAGCGCTGGCGCTGGGCGGCAGCGCGGGCGAGCACGCTTTCGCGGTGATGGAAGTGGCAGAACAGAGCCAGTACCTGATGAGCGAAGAGAAGGAAATTCTTTCAAGCGAGCTGAGCCTTTCGGGGTCGAATGCCTGGTCCAAGCTGCAGGGGACTGTGACCTCGCAAAAGACGGTTGATTTTGAGCTGGAGGGTGAGGTGCAGACCCTGCCCATGCCCGCCCTGATCAACCTTTATTCCCACCCGGATGAGGAGGTGCGCAAGCGGGCGTATACGGCTGAATTTGAGGCCTGGGAATCAGTCAAGGAGCCATTGGCGGCCAGCATGAACGGGATTAAAGGCTGGGTCAACACGCTCAACAAGCACCGCGGCCGGAAAGATGCCCTGCATGCGCCCATTGACCAGGCGCGCATCGACCGTGAGACCCTTGAAGTGATGATGGCGGCGATGAAGGAGTCCTTCCCTACCTTCCGGCGGTATTTTAAGGCCAAGGCCGCCCGTTTCGGCGGGGAAGCGCTGCCCTGGTGGAACCTGTTTGCGCCTACCGGGAAGCTGGATAAATCCTACACCTTTACCGAGGCGGCTGAATTCATCCAGGCCAATTTTGACAAGTTCTCGCCGGATTTGAGCGCGTTTGCGCAGACCGCCTTTGACCATAACTGGATCGATGCTGAGCAGCGGCCGGGCAAGCGCGGTGGCGCGTTTTGTATGTCCGTCCCGGCAGTGAAGGAATCCCGCATCCTGTGCAATTTTGACGGCTCGCTCGACCAGGTGATGACGATTGCCCACGAGCTGGGACATGGCTATCACAATTACAACATGTTCCAGGCAGGCAAGACCCCCCTGCAGCGCCAGACGCCGATGACCATGGCGGAGACGGCCTCGATCATGTGCGAGACGATCGTGTTCAACGCGGTCATGGAGACGATCAGCGATCCGCAGGCCGAGCTGGCCCTGTTGGAGACGGCATTGATCAGCGACGCACAGGTGATCGTGGATATTTATTCACGCTTCCTGTTCGAAAAGGAGGTCTTTGAGCGTCGAGAAAAATCAGAACTGAGCGCGGATGAGCTGTGCGAGATCATGGAGGATGCCCAATCGCAGACCTATGGCGAGGGGTTGGACCCGGCCTACCGGCACAAGTTCATGTGGACCTGGAAGCCGCATTATTATTACGCCGGGCTGTCGTTCTATAACTTCCCCTATGCCTTTGGGATGCTGTTTGGGGTGGGGCTGTATGCCATCTACCAGCAGCGCGGCGCGGACTTCATCCCGGATTACAAGCAGCTGCTCTCCAGCACCGGCGAAGCACCAGCGGCCGAGCTGGCGGCCCGCTTTGATATCGACATCCGCTCGAAGGCATTCTGGGCAGACAGCCTGGCCGTGGTTGGGGAGCGCATTAACCGCTATTGTGAGCTGTGATCTGAAAATTTGGGTATTTGCGCCTTAGTTTTTGTGAGATACCCCTTCAATTAACCGAGAAACGTAGAGACGCCCAGGCCGGGCGTCTCTACGGATTTAAGGGCCATGTGTGAACCCAATTTCTCTCAAGGAGAAGAGCCTGGATTTGAACAGCCACGGGGTGAAACCGCCACGCGTGTGTTTGACTGAGGAGCAGTTGGTGGGGTGCCCCTGGGAGTGTGCTTACGCGGTTTGGGCGTCCAGCCAGGTTTGGATTTTGGCTTTGATCTGGTCGCGCACCGTGCGGAAGGCGGCCAGCTTTTCTGCTTCTGGGCCAACAAAGGCGGCCGGGTCTTCAAAGGGCCAGTGCAGGCGGGTTCCCATCCCGGGGAAGAAGGGGCAGCGCTCATCGGCGTTCCCGCACACGGTGATCAGGTAGTCAAAATCAACCTGGCCTACATATTCATCCAGATGTTTGGAACGGTGGGCGGACATATCAATGCCCAATTCCTCCATCACGGTGATGGTGCTGGGGTTAACCCCATGGGGCTCAAGCCCGGCGCTGAATACCTCGAAGGACTCCCCGCCCAGTTCTCGCAGCCAGGCTTCTGCCATCTGGCTGCGGCAGGAATTGCCAGTACATAAAAAGAGCACTTTTGTTTTTTCCTGAAAGGTCATGTAAGGATCTCCACAGTCTTTGGCTTTTATGATGATTTTAGACCAGATACCCCCGGGATGTGTCAAGGAAATATTGTGGGCTGTTTGCGGTTTGGTTATCAGGCGGTTAACGATCGGCGGGTTGAGCGGGTTCAATCCAGGGTGAGCAGCCGCCCATGCTGTTTAAGCCAGGCGCGTGATGTTTGATAGGTCGGGTTGATGCGGGCCACCTCGGCCCAAAATGCCCGGCTGTGATTGGGGACGTTTAAGTGCACCAGCTCATGCACCACGACGTATTCCACCACGCTTAATGGCGCCATGCACAAGCGGTAGGTGAAGTTCAGGTTACCCTTGCCAGAGCAGCTTCCCCAGCGGGTGCGGGCGCTGGTCACCCTGACCTGGTTGACCTTGAAGCCGTAATGTTTGACGTAGGGCTCGATCAGGCTTTGGGTGATCTGGCGGGTCTCCTCGCGGTACCAGGCGATGAAGACATCTTTGGCCTGGCTGCGGGCCTGGCGTGAGAGGTTAAAGGCGCCGTCGAGGTCAAGCAAGGGGCGCTGCCGGTCGGTCAGGCGCAGGGGATATTGTTCGCCCAGGTACCAGAACTGTTCACCGGGGGAAAAGGTCTTTGGTGGGTGCTGGGCCGCCTGGGAGGCCAGGCGGGCCCGGGTCTTGGCGATCCAGGCAGCTTTTTGAGCCACCACGGCTTCGATCTGGGCGCGGGTGGCGGCGTGGGGTGCCCGCACGATCAGGCGGCCGTCTGGCTTGAGTTCCAGACCGAAGGATTTTCGTTGGGAACGGATGATTTGGGAGATATGGGGTAAGGAAGATGTCATGGGTGAAATTATACTCGCCTGTTTGGATGGTAGGGTTTGGTGATTGGGGATTAGGGATTTGGTATTAGGCAATCTGGGCGTTGGAATTTGTGATTGATTTTATTGAGTCGGAAGTTTAAAGTGTGAGATCGTGTATAATCAAAATCAGTTGAGTACCCTACAGTTGAAAGAGGGCGATGCGTAACACACAAGCCGCAAACGAAGTAGCAATTCTACAAGGTCAGGGCATTCGGCGGGGGGACAGGCTATGCTGACCCAAGACCAGTTTTGGCCGAGCATCTGCACCCTGGATGGGCGCCAATTAAAGACGCTGGAGCGCGGCTGTCCCTTCACGGTGGAAGCTGTGGACGAGGGGGGTGTGGTACTGGCGCCCCTGGTGAGTGGTAAGCCCCGCATCATCCAGCGGGAGACCCTGGAGGACGTGTTTGATGCCCTGCTAGACCGGCGTGAACTGACGGGCGCGGCGATTGCCGAGGAATTCTCGCCGTTTAATGCCGTGTATGTGGCCGCTTTGCTGGCGGCCTTGCCAGATGTGGCCCCCTGTATCAGGCCGATCCGGCTGATCTTTGTGGGTCACCAATTATTTTATTTGGGGTAGGGGGGATTACTCTCCTCTTCCCCCTCCTGTTATAATTCTCCCCATGCTGACACGCCTGCGCCGCGATTACGCTGACTTCCCCGGCCAGTTCTGGTTGATGTTTTTCGGGATGATGTTCTCCACCATCGGGACGACGATGATCTGGCCGTTTCTGATGATTTACGCCAGTGAGACGCTGTCCTTGCCCTTGGTGGCGGTGACCAGCCTGATGACGATCAATGCGGCTGCCGGGTTGGTCTCGTCGATTTTAGCAGGGCCGGTGATCGACCGGCTGGGGCGCAAGGGGGTGATGGTGGTGGGGTTGCTGGGCGCCGGGCTGAGCTACCTCTTCCTCAGCCAGGCAGCAAGCTATGCAGCCTTTGCCATTATTTTAGGCGCCAGCGGTGTTTTTTCGCCGTTGTATCATGTGGGGACGGACGCCATGCTGGCAGACCTGTTCCCGATGAACAAGCGTGCGGACGCCTATGCCCTGATTCGCATGGCGCGCAATGTCGGCGTGGCAGCCGGCCCAGCTATTGGGGGATTTGTCCTCTCGCGCTCGTACAGCTATGGGATGTATGGCGCGGCCGCGGGCTTGTCGATCTATGGTGTGCTGCTGCTGCTCTTTGCCCGGGAAACGCTGCCTAAAGAGGATGCGACGGAGAAAATGAGCTTGCTGAAACAGTTGAGCGGGTATTGGGCAGCCCTGCAGGACCGTCCGTTCATGGGGCTGGTGGGTGCCTTCACCCTGATCCAGATGACCGCGGCCCTGGTGTGGGTGCTGCTCTCGGTTTACCTCAAAACGCAATTCGGGATCAGCGAGCAGTTATATGGCTGGCTACCCACCACCAACGCACTGATGGTGGTGTTCTTCCAGGTGCTGGTCACCCGGTGGACGAAGAAATTCCCTGCTGTGCAGGTGATGGCCTGGGGTGCCGTTTTTTATATCCTCGCGCCGCTGCTGATCGCCGTCTCAAATGGTTTTTGGGGTTTTTGGCTGGGGATGGTGACCATGACGGTGGGGGAACTGGTGGTCGTGCCGCGGGCCAGTGCGTATGCCGCCAATTTGGCGCCGGTCGACAAGCGCGGTCGGTACATGAGCCTGTACGGGCTGACCTGGAACGTGGCGGCTGGCATCAGCCCGGTGATGGGCGGCTTGATCAGCGACCAATTGGGTCCGCGCGCGCCCTGGCTGGGCGGCGCGTTGATCGGCGTGCTGGCGGTCCTCGCCTTTCGGCGGCTCAATCAGCGCCAGCCCGGGGATGAAGTGGTAATTTCTTAAGCTTTTCCTCTTGACAAACGCCTATTAAATTGCGTATGATTAGAACAAATGTTCTAACAAAATTGAACAGGGTGAGCGTTTGCTCAGGAGGTTGCCTGGATGACGAGAGTTTTGATTTTTACAGCACCGGATGCCTTTGGCGTGATGGAGGTGGACGCACCGGCAGAACGGGTGGTCAGCACGATCAACCGCGGGCAGTGGGAGACGTACCTGCCTGATGAGCCGGGCCCGCTCTACGCCCGTCAGCAGGGTCAGGTGGTGGTGGTAACGCTCAGTGCGCCGGTGCTCGCAGAGGACCTGCCCAAGCTCAGCCGGCGTGAGCACCAGGTTTTGGTGCTGTTGGGGGATGGGCTGACCACAGCAGAGATCGCATTGCAGCTCGGTTTGCGGCCGCGCACCGTGCGTGGCTACGTGGCCAGCATGAAAGCTCGCCTGGAAGCGCACAATATTCAACAATTGGTCGCCCGTGCCGTGGCGTTGGGGTTGTTTAGGCCGGAGGTGTAGGAACTAGGTATCAGGTAATAGGTAGCAGGAATTCGGAAATCGTCACTCATTATGGATCTTTTTCGATGTTTTTAGTGTGCTTCCCAATAACAAATACCAAATACCTGATTCCTCGCCTTAAACCAACGAGGCTGCTCTTGTTCAGAACAGCCTCTGGTTGATCAAATTTTTAGTGTCTGAATTACTCTTCGATGATAAAGATGGCTTCTTCGGCGCATTCTTCAACAGATTCCCGAACAGCTTCTTCATATTCTTCTGGTACAGGGTCAAGCAGCACTTCAGCAAAGGGCTCATTGGCCATGCTGAAGACTTCGGGGGCTAAGCCTTCGCAAATACCGCAACCCATGCACAGATCTTCATCAACTTTTACTCTCATTTAAAATCTCCTAATTACTATTTAGTTTGCCAGATTCCCCGGTGAGGCTTTGCTATTTGAAACATTGTCCATCACCGTTGGTAAAGTACACTTGGATTTAATCCCGCGAAATTATACCACATGGCACATTTATGGACAGTTATTTTTGGCATATAATGAGTAATGCATTAATCACCCCTCTAATGTGGGTTGCTTTACGCCTGTGGACGCTCTGTTTTGTTTGGTTTAGAGGCGATTCGATTAATCGAAAGCGAGATATCTCTTGATAAGGGTTGGATTAACGGAACTCCCCTTCGGTCTGGCGGGCACAGTCTACCGCAGCCCGCTGCCGTTCAGCCCCTTGTTTGACCCCCAGGGACGGCTGCTGGCGGCCTACGAGGCCGCTGACGTCGGCACCATTGTTTCGCTCAACACGATCGAAGAGCTGCAGCGGCTGACGGGCAGGGATTTGCTGGCGTGCTACCGGGAATGGGGATATGCGGTCATCCACGCGCCGGTGCCAGATTTCCAGGCGCCCCAGCCTGAGGTGTTACAAATCGCGCTCACACGCACATTGGCTGCAGCCCGGGCAGGGCAGACGGTGGTGATGCACTGCCATGCAGGCATCGGCCGCACAGGGATCCTGGCAGCCTGTTTGGCAAAGGTGCTCTTTGGCCTCTCGGGCGAGGAGTCGGTCGCCTGGGTACGCCAATTTATCCCTGAAGCAGTAGAAAACGCAGCGCAGTATCAATTTGTGCTCGATTACGAGAAATAAAAAAAGTTATTGGGGGGCGTTATATTTCGACAAGACCAGCGTGCCGGCGGGGCCCAGCAAGACCTCTTCCAGTTCGGTGACCTCTGAAAAGATTAATTGCTCACCTGATCCACTGATTTCCAGTGTGTCGCCAGCGGTGGCAACCACATCCTGCTCGTACAGGTAATAGAACACATTGATGAACAGCCTGATGATCTCATCGGAGTCTTCTCCCGGCTGTACCCGGTAGGCCAGGTCTGGGACGTCAAAGATGTGGTGCCCTTTGGTGACCAGCCAGTAAGCATCCGCATCGGTGAAGAAGCGCACATAGCCAAACCACAGGTTGAAGGGGATCTTCTGCCGGTAGCCAGTGATGCTTTGCGCTGTCAGGAAGTCGGCCGGGGGATGGGCGGTCCAGGCGTTGACGTTGACCACGCCCAACAGGTCTTCACCCGCAAAGGCACATGCCAGGCTGTAAAGCGCGGCCATTTGCTCGACGGGGTCCGGGCTGCCCTGGCCATAAACCAGGCTGATATGCGCCTGGTGCTGGCGCATGGCTGCTTTGATCTGCCCCTGCCAGGGCGAAACCATCACCGTTTGGTCGATCACCTCACGGGGCAGGGGGATGCTCTGCCCGGCCACGTGAAGTTCGTGGCCGCCGAAGGCGGCGGTTCCCAGGCAGCGCTGGGCATCCTGTTGCGCCCAGATCAGCCTGGCTGTTGCGGGTTGATCATCTCCAGAGTGGTAAAGACAGCCGCGCAGGTCATCTTCATTGGGGATGGGCAGGTGCGCTGAAGCATAGATCAGGTGCAGCTCGGGCCGCCGGGTGGCGGGATAGGGTTGAGTTTCGGTCATGGTATGTGTTCCGGTGTGGTCATGTGCCTTGATTATCGCATAATTGCCCCTGTTTTCCAAGGTAAATGTGCCCCTGCCGGCAAGGCGCAGGCCTTGATGGTAAAATAGGGGTAAAAATACAGAAAGAGTGATGTGTGGACCCAATTCTAACACTTGCATATACCCCTGAACAGCGGGATTACATTCGCGCCTCCCGCCTTCTCTTGCAAAAATCGCCCTGGTTTTTGTTCCTGGTCGTCCTGATCGCTCTCCTGGTGGTTGGTGCGGGGATCATCCTGGCCTTCCCCGGCCTGGTGGGAGAACAACTTCGGAGTGCGGCGTTTTTTGTTCTTTTGTTCGGGCTGGCTTACCTGGTGTATGTCGTTTTTTTGATCCCCATGCAGTTGAACAAGGCTTACCAAACCAAGCCTCACCTGCGCATGGCGCGCACGCTGCGCTTTTTTACTTCCCATTTGCACATGCGCATCGGTGAGGACGGCGTTGAGCTGCCCTGGGAGCATCTCCACCAGGTCATCGATGGCGGAGATGGCTTGTTAATGCTTTTTCGCGGCGAGGAGCAGGTGTTTCCTTTTATCCCCGACCGGGCCTTTGAAGATAGGCGTGACCGGGATGTGTTGCTGGCGTTTTTTAGGGAAAAATCGATCCCGGTGTTATAATGGGTGGAACCAGCATGTTTTTCCACCAGGGGTCAGACCATATTCGATCGATTGGTGTTGGCAAACAGGCATCTGGGCTGGGGTTGCCAGGATAAATTTGAAAAGAGGCATGTGATGGACATCATATTGATATCAATAGGTATTGGGCTGTTGGTCTTGCTGCTATTCCTGATCGGGTTTATCATTCTGAAAACCGCCCTGTATTCTCCCCCGCAGAAAAAGGTTCAGCCGCGCGAATTTCCCTATGTGGATGGGAAGTCCGTGGCCGAGCGGCTGGGGCTGGCTGTGCAATACCGGACGGTCTCGTACAACGACCCGCAGAAAAACGACCCGAACGCATTTTCAGGCCTGCACCGCCTGTTTAAGACGCTCTACCCCATGGTGCATACCCAGCTGAAATTGGAAACCGTGAATGACTACAGTTTGCTGTACACCTGGGAGGGGACCAACCC
>DKFH01000036.1:20923-21321 GCA_002452315.1 Anaerolineaceae bacterium UBA6801
TTTACCTGGGCTTTGGGCATGATGAGGAAATTGGCGGACAGGAAGGTGCGGTGGCGATTGCTGCACTGTTGAAATCGCGCGGGGTGCAGTTGGGGAGTTTGCTGGATGAAGGTGGTACTGTTAATGATGGGGTCATTCCTGGGGTTGAAGTGCCCTTAGGTTTGATTGGCATCTCGGAGAAGGGTTACCTGAGCTTGCGCCTGACGGTGACGCAGGATGGCGGGCATTCTTCTATGCCTGCCCAGCAAACCGCCATTGGGATCCTCTCGAAAGCCATTGCCAGGCTGGAGGCTAATCCCATGCCGGCGCACCTGGAAGTGATCGAATTTATGATGAGCTACATCGGTTCTGCCCTGCCCTTTACCCAGCGGATGGCCTTTGCCAACACCTGGCTGTTT
>DKFH01000181.1 GCA_002452315.1 Anaerolineaceae bacterium UBA6801
TACGGACGGTTGAGACCTCCTGGTCAGGCGAGCGGTCGGAACTTCCTGTGCCCGGAAAGTTCTGTCCAACGACCAGCATACGGTTGTTGCTGCCTGTGTGCAGCCCGCTGATGAAGGCTCTGCTCATTTCGCCCACCCAGAAGGGATCGCCGCCAAAGGCATGCACGTCTAAAGACCTGGCTGCCTCGTTGTTCACCACCTCAAGCACATCCAAATTCGGACCCAAATACAGGTTAATTCCCAATGTGCTCAGCTCATTGCCCAGGGTTTCACCGACCCGGTTCGCCAGGGTTACATCCCAGGTGGCGCCAATCGCCAGATGAGAGGGCATCCGTGTCAGACCCGAAAAGACCTGATCGCCCGGGTAGCCATTGCCCAATTGCTGCATCCCGATCCACAAAGGAATATAGGACTGCCCGGTCGTCCCCCCGGTATCTTCAATATCAACCACCCGGGAGGAAGATTCCCAGGCGATTTCCTGTAATGATCCGGTGAGCTGCTGCAGGGAAACGAGGGTCTCATCGGCTACAAAATTATTGTTTTCAGCCGTGAGCACCACGCCGCCAATATGATAATCTGTGATCAAACGATAGATATCCGCTTCCTCATCGACCTCTTGGCCTTCAAAGGTAACCAGGAACAGCTGCCCCACTTTTTCCTCCGCACTCATCGTTTGGAGCAGCGCTTCAGCCCTTGAGATCTCCTGGGCGCGCGCGGGCATGACGCCAGGATTAGCCAGGATCAACGCCAGGGCGATTAAACCGCAAACAACGCGCCACATTTGCTTCATCCCACTGACTCCAGGGCTTCTCGTGCCGCCTGCGGGTAATTGGTGATCAGGCTATCGACCCCTAATGCCGCCAGCCGGCGAATTTCATCATGGTCATCCACCGTCCACACGTTGACCTGGCGCTGGCGTGCGCTGACCGCAGCGACCAGGTCCTGATCTACATCCTCATAATGGGGATGAAGGGCATCATAGCGAAACAGTCGCCAAACCCATAAGTTGGCTTTACCAGGCACGGTCAACAATCCCAGCTTCACGCCAGGACAGCGCCGGCGGAACCGGGGTAAGTTAAATGGGTTAAAGGACGAGATGATCACCGAATCCAACCAGGTTTTACCCTTGAGCGTGTTGGCCACCGCCACCGGCAAGGCGTCACAGGGTGTGGCATAATTCTTCAATTCAATGTTGATCAGGAAGCGTCCGCCAAATTCATCCAGCACATCTTGCAGGCTGGGGATTTTTTCGCCCTCCCCAGCATTTAAAGCCTGCAGTTCAGCCAGGGTCATGTCCTTAACCCGGCCGGTGCCATCCGTGGTGCGGTCAACCGTGTCATCATGGATGACAGCCAAATGCCCGTCCTTCGTCAGCATCACGTCCAGCTCGATGCCATCCGCGTGCTGGTCCATTGCCAGCTGAAAGGCCGCCATCGTGTTCTCAGGCGCAAGTCCGCTTGCGCCTCGGTGGGCGATAATTTTGGGTTGGTGCATTTTTCTTCTCCTACGGGCTTATTATAGCACGCCCACCGCCCGGTGACACATCACTCCGGCTTAAGGCTGGATTATAATGATTCCCAACCCAGACAACCCGGAGAATAGTGATGCCTGAAACTTTTATCTATCCTGTCGAAGCGCTAAAAGATTACGTAGCACGGTTTTTTACCGCGCTGAAGGTGCCGGAGACTGATGCCCACATCGCCGCGGATGTGCTGGTCGCCGCTGACCTGCGAGGGATCAATTCACACGGCGTCATCAGGCTGCAGAGCTATTATGGCGACCGCCTATTAAGGGGAAAGATCCATCCGGCTGCGCCCATCACAGTCCTCCAAGAGAACCCCGCCACCCTCGCCCTGGATGGCAGCAATGGCCTGGGCCAGGTGGTGGCTTACCGTGCCATGTCCCGCTGCATCGAACTGGCTGAAAACGCCGGGTTGGCCATCACCACGGTGCGCAACAGCAACCACTACGGCATCGCCGGCTATTACGCCATGATGGCCCTGCCTGAGGACATGATCGGCATCAGCCTAACCAACTCCCAGCCCCTGGTCGCACCGACCTTTGGCCTGCCGGCTGTATTGGGGACCAACCCGATCGCGGTGGCCATCCCCGCAGGTGAAGAGGAGCCCTTTGTCCTCGATATGGCCACCAGTATCGTCACCATCGGGCGCATCGCCGTGCACCACAAATCAGGGCAGCCCATACCCGCTGGCTGGGGGATCAACGAGCAGGGGGACTTAACCCAGGATCCTGCCGAGGTGCTGCAGGGCGGGGCCTTGTTGCCCCTGGGCGGACCGGCCGAGTTGCGGGGGTACAAGGGGTACGGCCTGTCACTGCTGGTGGACCTGCTGTCTGGCGTCTTAGCGGGGGCAGCCTATGGCGCCAAAGTCGGTCACCCTGCTGATCACGGTGCAGCGGATGTGGGCCACTTTTTCGCTGCCATCAAGATCGACAATTTTCGCCCGGTTGACCACTTCAAATCCGATATGGATGACTACATCCGCGCACTAAAAGCCACACCTAAACTCCCCGGGCAGGATCGTATCTATATTCATGGGGAAAAAGAAGCTGAAAATATGCGCAAATACCAGCAGGAAGGCGTCCCCCTGCTGGCAGAGATTGTCGATGCACTCGTCCAGGCAGGCCAGGCCGCCGGTGTGCCCTTTGACCTTAAACCCCTCTGAGGGGTCACCTCAAAAGATCTTAAAAAAGGGGATGATCCTGGGCACTTCGCGCTGATATTGGCGATAGGTTTCGCCGTAAACCGCCACCAATTTGCGCTCTTCGGGTATTGTGCCGATCAGGAAATACAGGCTGGCGGCGGAGATAAAAGCCAGGACCAAATCGGTCATATAGGGGAATAACCACAACAAGACCAGGCTGAAGAAGTATAACGGGTGCCGGACCCAACGATAAAAGCCGCGCCTGACCAGTTTATTTTGCGCTTCAACATCCGGTTGGCGCAGCTGGCGCAGGCCAATGAAAGCCAAAGTGTCCACCTGCAAGACCGTGACCACCAACCCGATCAGGGCCAGCCCCTGAAGGGCCACCGTCACGTACAGCCAGGGGGTCGGGATAACCCATACCACTGTGGAGGGTAAAAAGACGGTTATAGCGAAGATCGGCAGCAGGGTAATCACGGCAACCATCACATACATCAAGCGATAATCGCGCCGGATGCCCTCACCAGCTAGGCGCTCGGCCAGAGCGCTTTGGTCGAAAAAGCTGCCAGCCAGGAATGCAGCCCAGCCCAGGCACCCATGGAATTAAAGATCACAAAGGGGGCTATCAATCGATTCATGATTCCAGTCT
This sequence comes from Anaerolineaceae bacterium UBA6801, assembly GCA_002452315.1. Lineage (GTDB taxonomy): Bacteria > Chloroflexota > Anaerolineae > Anaerolineales > Anaerolineaceae > Brevifilum. The sequence goes on from DKFH01000181.1 coordinate 3,313, forward strand.
AACTGATCCAGGCTAAATTCTCAATAATCCAGCAATTTCACTCATTGCCCGGGGGCTGATCCAAAATTTTCATCCACACCGACCAACAGTCGGCCTGAACAATCTTAAAAAATCCGCTTTTCGCCCTTGTATATCTTGATTAACCGAACATTCGTGCTATACTTGTTCTAAGTACAGAACTTTTGTTCTATTTATTAAAGGCAGGTGCAGAATGCGAAGAATTATTGTCATTCCAGCGGTGGTGATCGGTTGTATGATCGTGATCTGGATCGGAACTGTTGCGGCCGCCCAGATGCCGCCCCAGGCGCTGCTTGCGCCGACCCTGACCGCTTCTGCTAAGGAGGCATCACACTCAGCACTCCAGGCTGAAAGCGTAACCGGGCAAGCCTCTCTGTCAGCTGAGTCAGAGCAAGGCCATGCCTGTTCGCTACCGAGCAGCTACCCACCGGCCATTTTGCAGTGGTGCCAGGCCATCGAAGCCAGCGCACAGGAGACGGGCTTGCCCGCCAGCCTGATCGCGGCCGTGATGCTGCAGGAAAGCGGCGGCGACCCGCAGGCCTACTCCAGCAGTGGTGCGGTCGGCTTGATGCAGGTCATGCCCCGCGACGGTCTGGCCGCCGAGTTCATGTGCATCAACGGTCCTTGCTTTGCCAGCCGACCCACCATGGCCGAATTAGAGGATCCCCACTACAATATCGCTTATGGCACGCGGATGCTGGCAGGCCTTACGGCCAGATACGGCTCTTACCGCGAAGCGCTCTTTCGTTATGGCCCCATGGATATGGGCTATGCGTATGCGGATCTTGTGATCAAAATTTGGGAAAACTATCAGTGAGCGGCCTGGTTTGTTCAACAAACCAGGCAATCGTCCAATACATGCTGAATTACTCAGCCGGCACCCGGAAATCGTAGATACCATCCTGGTAGGGCCAGGCGGCGCCACACCCACCGCATACCATGTCCTGCTCTGTACCCGGGATGGCTGTGTGGCAAACTGGACACTGGAAGATAGCCCCACCCTCGGCGGTTTGATCCTGATTTTTCACCTGGGCGCGCACAAAGATACTGGGTGAAACCTGGACCACCCCGCCCGTCCACTGCAAGAGCGCATCCAAGCCCACCAACACACACAAGGGGATCAACCGTTTGAGGGCATCCACCCGGAAATGGGAGACGGTTAAGGTTCTGTTGATCGCAAATCCCAGCGCAGTTAAATCACGTTGCACCGTTTTGGGGTGAAAATCGAAGTTCAGGGTGGCAAATTCAACCGGCTCAGGCTTAAAGGGGCTCCAGTCTTGTTTACCCAGCACATAGCGCAGTATGGCTTTGAGGTTGCGTTTATTGGCAAACTCCAAAATAAACACCCCCTCAGCCCTCATCACCCGGTGCACCTGCGCCAGGGCTAAAGCTGGTTCGGCCATGTGGTGCAGCGTGCGGATCATCGTGGCACCATCGAACAGCCCCGCCACAAAGGGCAGTCTGTACACATCGGCAGCAACGTAAAGGTAGCGGTCAGACGCACCCAGGCGTGCCCGCGCCTGTTCCAGCTGGGTACGGGAGTAATCCAAGAGCGCCACGCGCTGGTAGTGATGATAACGGTTGGTGTTACGCCCTGCGCCAGCGCCCAATTCCAGCATGAAGTTCCCGCCGGGCGGTAACAGCCGCCTAAGGGCAATCGCCTCTACAGCGTCTTCATAGGCGCGAGTACCTGAGTCCCAAAAGGACTGCTGGTAATCTGAGCCTTCATAATCGCATACCGGTGGGGTGAGTTCATTCATGGTGTGGTTTATATCACGAAACAGGCAGGCCTTCAATAGGTAAAATAAAAGCCCGGGCAGGATTACCGGCGGCACCCGGAGTAACCGGCTTACCGCTGCTTCCTCTCGGACCTGACGGGGTTCACTGGTCTCCGCCGCGCCGGTCCCACCCGGACAGAATTAAGCTTACTTCACAGGCGATGCGCTGTCAACAATCCCCCGTCAGAAATCAGGCACCTTCATTACATGCACTGGTAAAAAATTAATCTTCGATGTATACTTTTAAGGATAATTGATCCACAAGCGGAACCAGGAGAGGTGCGCACCCGATGAAAGTTCACGTTAAACAACCCCAACTTGCTCACAGCGTTAACATGGTATCGAGAGCGGTCTCACCCCGCAGTACCCTGCCCGTCCTCTCGAACATCCTCATCAAAACAGATGAAGGCCGCTTGCGCCTGTCTGCAACCAACCTTGAACTGGGCATCACCAGCTGGATCGGCGCCAGGATCGAAGGCGAAGGGGCCATCACGGTCCCTGCCCGTACCTTTACCGATCTGGTCAGCGCCTTACCCAGCGAACAGGTGGTGATCACCCTGGATAACAGCACCCAGACCTTGAATGTGCGCTGCGGCACCTCCGAAACCAACATCAAAGGGATTGATGCGGAAGAATTCCCCCCCATTCCTGAGCCTGACCTTGAAGATGGCGTCCCGCTGAACATCACCAACTTCAAAGAAATGGTCCAGCAGGTGGCCTTTGCCGCCTCCACAGACGAAGCCCGGCCCGTGCTGACTGGCGTGCTGCTGAAAGTGGATGGCGACCACATCACCATGGCAGCCACGGATGGGTTCCGTATCTCCATTCGTGAGGATGATATCCCCAACCCGGTCTCCCGCCCCATTGAAGCGATCATCCCGGCCAGGGCCCTGGTTGAGCTGTCCCGCATTATCGGCGGTGCCGATGAAGAAACCCTGATCATGACCTTCCCGGCCGAACGCGGCCAGGTGATCTTCCACTTGAAAAACCTGGAATTGGCATCGCAATTGATTGAGGGCACCTTCCCGGATTATCGCGCCATCATCCCCGCCAGCTTCAAGACCCATACCCTCCTTTCCACTAGCGGCCTGCTTAAAGCCTGCAAACAGGCGGAAATTATCGCCCGTGATGGCACCAACGTCGCCCGGTTGAACATCATCCCCGAAAGCGGCGATGCCATCCCCGGCACCTTAGAGCTCTCTGCCCAATCTGAACAGACTGGTTCCTCAGAGATCCTCGTCGACGCCTCGGTGGACGGCGTTCCGCTGCTGGTGGCCTTCAACGTACGTTTCTTACGCGAAGTTCTGGAAGTCATCAAAGCCGATCATGTGTGGTTAGAGACCAATGCTGCCAACACCCCGGGCATGCTCCGCCCGCAAGGCGATGATCATTTTAAACACATCATCATGCCCATGCATATCAGCTAATCCCACAAAAAATTTAGGCTCAAAAGCGCCTCTCTCACGGGCGCTTTTTTATTTTTCTTACTTTTTCTCCGTTTTCAATTAGAATTATGGAAACCGGACAACCTGATAAGGCAGAAAGCCATGACTTTACCGCCCAGCGCAACCGATCGCCTGTTAAGCACCTACCTGGTGCTCTCGCAGTACCCCATCTTATCCACCCATGTGCGTGAACTGATGCGCCAGGAGCTGTTCAAGCGCGGTCATATCGACCCGCACACCTTCGAGCAAGAGGTGATTCGCAAATCCATCCAATCCCAGGAGCGGGAAGGGCTGCAAGAGCCGCAAATTGAGGAGCCTGCCGACGTGTGGGAGCAGCGAAAAGCGATCATCCGCGACCAGTTAACCGATTTTTATTGCAGCCACCACCTCAGTTTTGAATTGATTGAAAACTTGATCGAACAGGTGCTGACCGCCAGGGGTGTCACCAATCAAGGGGCGCTGTATTCGTTCAACCCCGAGATTGCGCCCCAGGATTTGCTGTTCCACCATGGTATGGCGATCGAAAAAATGGCCCCTGGAGAGCGCCAGAACCTGGTACACCGCCTGCGGGAGATCAAAGTCGTCCTGATCCGCACTATGATCAGCGACCAGTTGCGCTATATCAACATCGCCAGGGACTGGTTCACGATCGCCGACCTGGCAGAAGTGCGCCTGCACAAGATCGGGCACGGCCGGATCGGCGGAAAAGCTGCCGGCATGCTGCTGGCTGCCCGCATCCTCAAAGATAACCCCCGCGCAGATATCCGGGAGAACGTGCGCACCCCCGAATCGTATTATTTAGGCTCCGACCTGCTGTATACCTTCATTTCGGTTAACAACCTGCAACACTGGAACGATCAAAAATACAAAGCTGAAGAGGAAATGCGTCGCGATTACCCCAAAATCGTGGCAGAATATGACCGCAGCGAATTCCCGCCCGGCATCATCGCCCGGTTAAAAACCCTGCTGGTATCGGTAGGCAACCAACCGCTGATTGTGCGCTCCTCCAGTTTGCTCGAAGATAATTTCGGCACGGCCTTTGCCGGAAAATATGAGAGCATTTTTTGCCCCAACCAGGGCAATATCGAGGAGAATCTGACCGATCTGACCCGTGCCATCGCCCGGATTTATGCCTCAACCCTCAATCCGACCGCCTTACTTTACCGACGTAGCCGGGGCTTGCAGGATTATGACGAACGCATGGCGGTCTTGATCCAGGTTGTCCAAGGCAACCGTTTTGGGGATTACCACCTGCCAGATGCTTCAGGCGTGGCCTTCAGCCACAATCAGTACCGCTGGTCGCCGCAAATTCGGCCCGAAGACGGGTTCATCCGCATGGTATGGGGACTGGGCACCCGGGCCGTTGACCGCGTGGGAAATGACTACCCCCGGCTGGTCGCCCTCAGCCACCCCACCTTGCGCCCATCCAGCACGGTGAACTCGATCCGGCGCTACTCTCAGCAATATGTTGACCTGATCGATTTAAAAGACAACCTGATGAAAACCCTCCCCATCCACGAGGTGTTGGCAGGCGACTATCCCCCGCTGCGCTACCTGGCGCAGGTCGACCAGGAGGGTTACTTCCGTTCACTGCGCTCGCGCCTGGTGGACGCCAAACCCTCCCAATTAATCCTCACCTTTGAAGATTTACTGCGCCGGACACCATTCCCGGAACGGATGCGCTACCTGCTGAAAACCCTGGAACGGGAATATGAAACCCCTGTGGATGTGGAATTCACCATCGATATCATCAATCAAAACGAGAAACCCGAGATCAAAATCTCCCTGATCCAGTGCCGGCCTCTGACCACCATGCGGGAAGAGCACCCGAAGGACATCCCCAGCAACCTGAGCCCAGAGGACGTGGTGTTCTCATCCAGCATCATGGTGGCAGGCGGCTGGCTGGAAGAGATCAGCTTTGTGCTCTTCGTGCCCCCGGAGGGCTACTTTAGCATTCCCACACAATCGGCCAGGACCAAGCTGGAACGCGCCATCGGCCGGCTGAACTACGCCCTGGCAGGTCAAAGCTTTATCTGCGTCGGCCCCGGGCGGTGGGGCACCTCCAACCCGGACCTGGGCGTGCACGTGGATTACGCCGACATCTTCAACTGTAAAGCCCTGGTTGAGCTATCCGGGGAGGGCATTGGCCCGGCCCCCGAGCCTTCCCTGGGCACCCACTTCTTTCAGGACCTGCTGGAAGGCGAAATCTACCCCCTGGCCACCCACGTTGGCGAGGATAACTTCAACCGCGCCTTTTTCTACGATACCCCCAACCGGCTGGCAGAGTGGATTGAGGTTGAACCGCCCATGTTTAAGTATTTACGCCTGATCAGCGTAAACGACTACAAAGAAAACCACGTGCTGGAAATTGTGATGAGAGGCGAACAAGGGCGTGCCCTGGCCTTTCTGACCGAGTTAATCCGCGGTCGGGATGGGCGGCTGCAATAACGGCTGCCCGGCCTGTATATTCCCCAATCAAAAACAAACTATTCAACAGGGATGAAAGCTTGATGCGCGTTCAGGCGGTACCAGGCGCTATCCAGGCCATACACAATCCCCGTGCCCCGATGGGCCAGCCAGCGGGCCAGTTCATAGGCCAGCAGCAAGCCCAAATCGGTTAACTGGTCCTTTTCCAAGGCCACAGCATAAACCGTTTGAGTGTGTGCCAATTGTTCCCGCACGACTGGCGGCAGCGCCGTGAGGCCCTCCGCCCCCAGGCCTTGATGCTGCCAGAATTCACCAGCGTCCCACCGGTGCACCACCAGGGGCGGCTGCTGCCTGGGACGATAGCGGACGAAAAAATAGGGCACCGGGCCCGTTTCTGCCATTTCAACCCCCAGATGGGCCAACGCCGGCTCAATCAGGGCTGGATCCAGCCCGTATTGGTGACACAGAGTAGAAAAATGGACCGCTTTGAGGTCCTGCAGCAGCGTTTGTGGGTTGATCTGATCCAAAACGTGCTGATTAAAGACCAAAATCAAATATGCCATCCCAGCTCCTCAAGAAAGCTCGTCCGTCCTCATGGAATGACGCTGTCCAGGCTTTCCAAACCGATGATGTTTCACGTGAAACATCTTCACTATACCCCAAAGGCAGGCCTCTTTGCTCAATACTGCCATCCTTGCACTATCCAATGACGACTGCTTCAAAAAGCATTTGTTTCACGTGAAACATCCTATGGTAAGATACACCTAAACCCGCCATCAAGTGAGAGTCAAGCGAGACCGAGCGATGATTGAAATCAACGGGGCACAGGGCGAGGGAGGCGGCCAGGTTTTACGCACCAGCCTGACCCTGTCCGCACTGACCGGGAAGCCCCTGTACATCCACCACATCCGCGCCCAGCGCTCTCNNTGCGGTCAGGGCAATCGCCAAGCTGACCGGGGCCAAGGTCAGCGGGGACACGCTCAATAGCCCAGAGCTGACCCTGACGCCTGCTAAACTGCGCACTGGGCGCTTCCGCTTTGACATCCCCACCGCCGGATCACTGACGCTGCTTTTACAAACCGTCTATTTACCCCTCAGCCTGGCCACTGGTGCCTCTGAGGTCACCCTCACCGGCGGTACCCATGTGCCCTGGAGCCCCAGTTATCATTACCTTGAAGACCAATGGCTGGCTACGCTGACTGCGTGTGGTTTTCGCGCTTCTACCACGCTGCTCAAAGCGGGTTTCTATCCCCGGGGTGGCGGCGAAGTGCAGGTGAGGATCCTGCCAGCCAAAGACTTGCGCCCTTTTGTCGGATTAGTACGCGGCCCGCTGGCCCAAATCCGCGGCGTCTCGGGCGTGGCCAACTTGAGCGATGAGATTGCCCAGCGTCAAAAGCACCAGGCCCTGCGGCGTCTGTCCCCGCTGTGCCGCGATACAAAAATCAAAACCGCCCGCTTGCCCTCTCCGGGGAAAGGAACCTTTATTCAGCTATCGGCACACTTCTCGGATGGCGGCCGTGCCTGCTATTCTGCGCTGGGCGCCCGGGGCAAACCCGCCGAACAGGTGGCCGATGAAGCGGTGGATCAATTACTGTCCTTCCTCGCAACGGATGGCTATATCGATCAATACCTGGCTGATCAGCTCTTATTGCCGCTCATGGTCATCAATGGCGCTTCTACCTTCAGCACCAGCCAGGTCACCCCGCATTTAATGACCAACGCCCAGGTGATCAACCAGTATCTGCCCGGGCGGGTGAGGATTGACGGCGCCCCAAACGAACCGGGTCGGGTGCATGTCTCAGGCGGCTTGCTGCGATAAGCCCCTATCAGCAACCATAATTTTATAGATATTTATCATAATAATATTTATTATATTGGGTGGTATGTGGGATCACCGCGGCTGCGGACGGGCGATCAGCTCTTTGGACGCCCCCAGGGAGCGGCCGTCGAGGACTTCGAATTGATAACCATACGCCTGCAAAAAGCCCAGGGTGGCCGTGTGCGCCTCCCGGTCATGGGTATCGAGAAAGATCAACGGGCGGTATGCCTGGATGATGTGCCTGGCACCTGTGACCACCGCATGCTCGGTGCCTTCCACGTCTACTTTCATCGCATTCGGGGGGTCAATTTCGCCCTCAGCCAGCAGCGCATCCAGGGCATACTGCTGCACCTGCAAGCTTCCGTCCGCTGAGAGCCGGCCTGTGGCAATGCTGGCACCCGGGTCAAAATACGCCTCCCCGTTCTGCTCGGCGATGGCCGCTTTAACCACCTGGATAGTGTCAAACCCATTCAGCGCAGCGTGCTGACGGATGTATTCAACATTGCGACCCAGCGGCTCAAAGGCATACACCTTGCCGCCCACCCCTACCAGATGTGCGGCCAACAGGCTGTAAAAGCCCACATTGGCGCCGACATCATAGACCACCATCCCCGGCTTGATCTCGCGTTCAAAGGCAATCCGCTTATGCAATTCGTAACTGCCCAGCCAGTAGCCATGTTCACCAGCACCGACCACCCATTTTTTGCCGCGCAATTCCCCCTGCAGGATCAGCAGCACCGCCCGCTTGGGGATCAGGCGCAGGGGCAATCTCAGCAGACGCCCCAGGAAACTGGTATAACTGATTTTAGAAAAATCCATCGTTTGCTTTCATTGTGCTGGTAAGGGACCCTCTTTACCGCTTATTTTGATCAACATTTTCAGGCAAGCTCATTATACTGCGGGAAATCGAGCGCACGCGGACGATACCCCACCTTATTTTTCACAATTTGATCGGTTATAATCAAAGAGATGAAACCCTGCCCTGTAAGTCAGGCACCGGGGCCAACAACGTTCAAAATGCAGCCCAGCCCCTTCTAAATGGAATAAGTAAATAGTTAACATACGGTGATGAACAATAATTTAGTAAAACGCGTTAAATACCCCCGGCGAAGCCTGATCCGCGGTGCCATGACAACCCTGGGCAAGGGTTTGTTGGCCCTGCTCGCCAATGTTGAAATCAATGGGCGTGAAAGGCTTCCCCAAAAAGGGCCGGTGATCCTGGCCGGCAACCACGCCGCAGTGCTCGAAGCGGTCATGATGGCCGTTTACAACCCGGGTATGGTTGAGTTTTTAGGCAACGGCGATATTCCCTTCGACCCCAAGTATGCGTTCATCGTTAAAGCCTATGATCTGATCCCTGTCAACCGGGGGAATC
>DKFH01000076.1:0-4515 GCA_002452315.1 Anaerolineaceae bacterium UBA6801
CGGGTCACACTTTCCATCTTTTCGATCTGATACTTGGCTTTCAATCCCTTGATGGTGGTTTCATTCTCCCTGATTTGCATTTCTTTTTCAGATAAGGCTTTGCGCAATTTTTCTGATGCTTCGACCAGGGCATTAATTTTCCTCTGCGCCTGGGTTAAGGTTTGGCTGTCTTGCTCTTGCGGATCTGGGGTGAAGAGGACCGCTGCCAGGGTGTCTTTGATGTGGTCCATTAATTTGAGCGCATGCTCATCCCAGCGCTTACCGGTATAGGGAGAGAGGAATATCACGCCGCCGGCCACAGGGTTACCAGGCAGGTCCAGCGGGTACGCCAGCAGGTTGCCGATGGTGTGATAGTTGATCAGCATGGATAGGGTTTGCGCATCACGAACATGCGCATCATCCTGCGATAAGGATAGGGTCTGCTGAAGATACCAGGCGGCCATCATGCGAGGCAGGTCCTCCCTGGCCAGGGTGTCCGGTTTTAGGGTCGTCTCGCGAATCAGATCATAGCCGCTGATGATGTGCACTTTGTCCATCTCTTCAGGCATGCTAACCAGCAAGCAGATATCGGCCACCACGCTGAAGCTGAGCGCTTGAACAATGGCCTGGTATTTTTGGGCACGATTTTGGGCTAAACTGATCTTCAAAAGAAGATCCACCAGGGCGGGTTTCGTGTTGTTTGTCATCTCAGCTGGCCCCTTTATAATTTCACTTTCTGGCGTGGCCTCTGGTTGGCTAGGCTTTGGAGATCGATTCAACACGGATTTAACCCATGAATCTGCTTTAAATTTTAGCTGAGCCCACTTTGAAGAAAGATCTTGCCAAATAGATTTATGTTTAACTTCTCTTTGGTAACCGATGTTTTCAGCACGAATTTGCATATAAGACAGTTGTTCTCTAACGGTGAGAAATTCTTTGAAAAACCTCAAAAGCCAGAGGAAACTAAAGGCTTGTGTTAAACGAACAGCGCCCATATACCAGCGCATTTCATCCATCAACAGGATTTGTAAAAGGTGCCCCAGCGCCAAGGCCACTAGGATGATGGTCAAGTTCTTCACCAAGGGTGGACGATAATAAATCGCCAGCATCAATCCAATGGCGATCATCGCTAAGGCGATCAGTTGCCAGATCAGATCGATTGTAAGGGGGTTGATGAGCGCTACCAGCGAGAGACGCGGCCTGACGATGGTGGATGTCAGGGCAAGCACGAGCAGCGCACCTGAAAGGATGATGTGGTAAATGGTTGGTACTTCACGATCGTCCTTGTCAAAGAACATCCATACCAGCCACATAATCGTTAATGTAGATGCCAGCCGTTCATACATGTGAAAGAAATAGGCACTTTGAAAGGGTGTCCTGGTGTAATAAAGGCGTAAACCGAATAAACACAATTGAAGAAACAGGAGGATGCCGGAACCGACTAAAAAGGTCCGGACCTGGCTGTTTTTGCGAGCCTGCCAGTGCTTAATGAGGACAAATCCCACCATATAGCACAGCGCAAGGCAAACCACCAGGTGAAAGATCAGGTCACCCGGTGATGTTGCAAGGAAATTGAGGATTGATGCGAGGGTTGTTGCCATGATGTTTGCTTCTTACGCTACTTCAGGTTTGCCAGTCGGTCTAGAGTGTGCAAGTATCATTCCAATTGCGTTTTGTTAGTTATAATGAATGTTTGTTAGTTGCCCAACAACAGGAAAAACCATCACTGGGGCATGAATCCGGTCGGTTTTTGATTAATTTGGAGGCGCGGGCTTATCTTGGGTGAATTTTCGTCATTTTAGTTCCTAATCTCGACCACAACGCCAGGATCGGCCCAATAATAGAGGTCTTCTGCAGCCTCGAGACTGAGAATGATGCAACCGTAGGAAGCGGGTGAGCCGAGATTACTGGCCCACAAGCGGCCCCCACCGGAGAGCAAAGGCAGGCCATGAATGCCGTTCAAAAAACCTGGCCAGGCTTCGTAAATGCCCATAAAATGGGGCATGTACAGGTCCCAATTGGAGGCATAGGCGTTCAGCTCGTGGGTTTGGATCTGGAAAATCCCGGCCATGGTGGGGGAATCGGCTACACCGGTGCTGATAATGTGGGTGTCCCTGATGTTACCGTCCTCCATGACGGTCATGCGCTGCTGGCTGATGTCGATGATGATGCGTTTGTCTGGCACAGGAGGCAGCGGCAAGAGGATATTCTTGGAGGGGATGGTTAATACCATCCCAGGGGATAAGTTATTCATCGTAAGGCCTGGGTTTGCCTCGATGATGTGCCATAAGGGCATGCCAACTTTGAGCGAGACTGACCAGAGGCTTTCGCCCTGGCCTACCAGGTAGGTGGTGGGGTGATGGTAAATGGTCACCGAGGGAGTCTGCCCTGCCTCCCAGCTTTTGACCAGGTGTGGGATTTCCAGGTTGGGGTCCAAGCCGCGGCCTTCGCCAAGGTCCTGTGCCCATAGGTCGATTAGGGCGGGGATATCTTCTGGATTGATGGTCAGGTTAGCCTGATTGCCGGCTGGGTCTACAGTCACCCAGGTCAATTTGCTTTCTTGAGGAATTGACCAGGTGAAGGTCTGGTCGGTGATCGGGTCATAGGCGGTGAGCTGATAATCCCTTGCAACCAGGGCATCGATTTGCGCTAAAAGGGGAGAGAGATCTGTCACCTCGGGCTGGAGGGTCTGAAAATGTAAATCTGCACTGCCTGTGATAACAATGCGAAATGCCTTTTCCAGCAGGTCGTCTAAGGTCCGGTCGATATCCATAGTCCTGCCTACTTTGCCAGGCTCAGCCACCCAGGTGCCGTCTTGAAAGGCGATCGATGCATCGATGGGTGAGATCTTTAGCTCACTGGCGATGGATTCGAGCGTTTGCCGAGCCTGGTTTTGATCGAAATAGAGCACCGGCATGACCATGCGGTCCTCGCCGCTGAACGCAAAACGAAGGTCTGTGAGCGGGTCGGACTCCCTGCCCACTGCAAAAGCAGCCTGTGCGGTGGCCTGCGGGTCTACCCACAAGCCAAGCGCGTGTAGTGACAGTGTGTATGTGCTGTCTGACTCCCCGGGTGGGTTCAGCACGATGTGCTGGTTTTGATTGTAGCTCTCATCGATCAGGGTAGCGGTCTCATCCCGGCTGATCAGGCCGACGTTTTGATCGTAGACGAACACCGTGGGTAAATTGAGCTGACGCACCTGGAAACAGATCAGTGTTCCGCCGAATAAAACCAGGGGAAAAAGGACCGCCAGTGATGCCAAAGCAGCCCACAGCGTGTTTAGCCCTGGGTGGCGATTGTGGTGCCGGGTGATTTGTTGTGGGGTGCTTTCCCGAATTTCACTGTTAGCGGACATTTTAACCTTCGTATAGAATTATAACGCATAGATTCAGACGTTAAACCAAATAAAGAGGTTCCATTCAAAGACGCAGGTCACGCATCATGGAGGGGAGGTTTTACGCCGGCTGATCATTTAAAGATGTTCTTGTTATAATTAATCCACCCCGGGGTGTTCCCGGTGAGATATAAGGATGACCTGATGATCTTGAGCTTGCTTTCCTGGTACTTAGTTATTCTGATCCTCGGCTGGGTGACTTTTCCGCTGACTTATCGGCTGCTGGCCCAACTGTCTGACCGTGGCTATACCCTCAGCAAGGTTTTGGGGCTGTTGTTGTGGGGGTTTATTTTTTGGCTATTGGGCAACTTGAACCTGCTGCAAAACAACCCTGGCGGAATTCTGTTTGCTTTGATTGTTGTGTTGGCCCTGAGCGTTTGGGCGGGGTGGGGGAAATGGGCTGAAATGTGGGCCTGGGTAAAGGAGAATCACCGCCTGGTTATCATGGCTGAGGCGGTCTTCCTGGTTGGATTTGCGTTTATGGCACTGGTGCGCTCGGCGGACCCCGATGCCACGGGCACCGAAAAGCCAATGGAACTGGCTTTCATCAACGCGATCATTAATTCGCCGGGGCTCCCGCCGCATGATCCCTGGCTTTCAGGCTATGCTATCTCTTATTATCATTTTGGGTACATCCTGGCGGCCATGCTGGCCAAGTTCACCCAGGTCAGCGGCGGTGTGGCGTTCAATTTGATGCTAGCGGCGGTGTTTGGGCTGGGTGCAGTTGGCGCTTATGGCGTGCTGTATAACCTACTGGCCGAGTTTGGGCGCACATTCAAGGATCGGCTCAACCACCTGGCCTGGGCGCTGCTTGGGCCAGTGTTTTTACTGTTTGTCAGCAACCTAGAGGCGGTGCTAGAAGTGCTGCATCAGGCGGGTGTTGGATGGGACCTGGAAACCGGCACTTCACGGTTGTGGGCATGGGTCAACATTGACAGCTTGCGCACACCCCCCTTACAGCCGCTCTCGCTGATGCCCCAGCGCTTTTGGTGGTGGTGGCAGGCTTCGCGGGTGATCCATGATATTGACCTGCAGGGCAATGTGAGCAGCCTTTCACCGATTGATGAGTTCCCGGCTTTTTCGTTTGTGCTGGGAGACCTGCATCCCCATGTGTTGGTGATCCCCTTTGTGATGCTGCTGAT
>DKFH01000076.1:4713-6810 GCA_002452315.1 Anaerolineaceae bacterium UBA6801
CTGGGCATACTCAGCCTGGTGTTATATGCCCCGTTTTACATCAGTTTTCAATCTCAAGCGGGGGGAATCCTGCCTAATTTGATCTATCCGACACGGGGCTTTTACCTGTGGCTGATGTTCGGGGCGCTATTTGTGCCTTTGTTCCTCTTTTTTGGCTGGCTATGGCGCAGGGGTGCGCCTGGCGAGTGGAAATGGGGCACGATCCTGGTGTTGGCACTGATCGGCTTGCTGTATACGGCCTCCATCGGGCTGGGGTTGGGTTTGGCCCGTACAGAGCAAGGTCAGCTTTTAATCCTTGCGCAAGGGGAAGCGACTTATGGCGGGCTGCTGGTCTCTGCCCTGGCACACCGGTTAAGGTTCGGGGTCAGCCTTCTGACCCTGGCGGGCTTGCTGATCGGGGGACTTTCTTTCCTGATGGGGCAAATTCAGCGGGACGAGGAAGAGCGACAGCCGCAATCACCGGTGGCCTTTGTGATGTTGATGACCCTGCTGGGCGGTGTGATGGTGCTGGCGCCGGAGTTCGTTTATCTGCGTGATGTGTTTGGCGCCCGGATGAACACGATCTTCAAGTTCTATTACCAGGCCTGGATGTTGTGGTCTTTGGCCGCTGCTTTCGCGGCCGTGATCCTGCTTAGGAACGGGCGCAGGATCGCCAAAGCTTTGGTGATCGTGGTGGTTTTATTGGGCCTGATATATCCTGTGCTGGCGTTTCCAACCAAAACCCAACAATTTCGGCCGGCGGCAGGTTACACTCTGGATGCGAGCGCATACCTGGAAAGAAATCAGCCGAATGAAGCCGCCGCCATCCGCTGGCTGGCGGAAGCGCCGCTGGGGGTGGTGGCAGAGGCTGTTGGCGGGCAATACACCGGTTTTGCCCGGGTGGCCACGCATTCCGGCCAACCCACGGTGTTGGGCTGGCCCGGGCATCAGGGGCAGTGGCGTGGCGGGTATACCGAAGTGGGCACCCGAGAGACGGATATCCGCACCCTGTATGAAACCCCCAGCTGGCAAACCGCCCTGGAGGTCATCCGGCGCTATGATATTGCCTATGTTTACATTGGTTCGCTGGAAAACAGCGCCTATTTTGTGATGTCTGAAAAATTTGAACAAAATCTGCACCTGGGGTTTGAACAGGGCGGCGTGAGGATCTTCCTGGTTCCGCCGACCTTGCGACAATGACAAGATAGGTTGGTCACGGCTTACTTTGACCCACCAATGGACTCGAATCATATTCATTTAGTTGCTCCTCAGGTGCTGTACCAGATCGAAACTCAGCGTTCAATCCCTGCCGTTTGTGGTAGGATTTTGATGGTTGATAACTGAAAGGAACATGATGACGGTACGAACACGTTTTGCCCCCAGCCCGACCGGTTACATGCATATTGGTAACCTGCGCACGGCTTTATATGCCTACCTGACCGCCCGGCGGCATGGTGGTGCGTTTATCCTGCGGATCGAAGACACAGACCAGGAACGCAACATCCCTGAGGCCGTGGCGGCGATCTATAAGAGCCTGGCAATGGCCGGGCTTGCTTACGACGAGGGGCCGGATAAGGACGGCGGTTTTGGCCCGTATGTTCAGTCGCAGCGTTTACCGATCTATCAAGACTATGCACGGCAATTGCTGGCGCTGGGCGGCGCCTTCCGATGTTTTTGTGGGAAGGACGGGCAAGGCCAAGAGGAAGATGCACCCATCCGGCGGGATCCTTGTCGCTATTTGACCGAGGCAGAAAGCTGTGCCAAACGCGACGCGGGTGATCCCTTTGTCATCCGTCAGAAAATCCCCGAAACCGGCAGCACAACCTTCGTGGACCGGGTATACGGGGAGATCACCATCGAACATGCACAGTTGGATGACCAGGTGCTGCTCAAGTCGGATGGATTCCCCACCTATAATTTTGCCAATGTGGTGGATGACCACTTGATGGGCATCACACACGTGATGCGCGGCCAGGAGTATCTCTCCTCCACGCCGAAATACAACCTGCTTTATGAAAGCTTTGGCTGGCCGATCCCGGAATATGTGCACTTACCACTGATCGTCAAAGCGGATGGCAGCAAGTTCAGCAAACGGCTGGGTGACCCATCTTTCGAGGA
>DKFH01000076.1:6820-11170 GCA_002452315.1 Anaerolineaceae bacterium UBA6801
CTGGGCTGGAGCCCGGGCAACGACCAGGAATTTTTCACCCTGGCAGAGCTGGAACGGGTGTTCAGCATTGACCGCATCAATAAGTCCAGTGCAGCTTTTTCATTTGATAAACTGACCTGGATCAACGGCGAGCACATTCGGGCGCTGCCAGCGGAGGCATTTCACGACCTGGCAAAAGCGTACTACCCGGAAGCACTGGCTGAGTATGACACGCGCAAGATCAGTGAGCTGATGCAGGTGCGCACGGAGCGGCTGACGGATATCCCGCACATGGTGGCGTTTTTTGTGGAAGTGCCGGATTATGATGTCGAGATGTATCATCACGCCAAATCAAAGTGTGACCCGGCCATCAGCCTGGCGATCCTCAAAGCAACCCGGCCAGTCCTGGAGGATTTGGAGGTGTGGGATAACGACAGCCTGTTTACGGTTCTGAAGGATTTTGGCCAGGAACACGGTTACAAAACGGGCACAGTGATGTGGCCGATCCGCACTGCGCTTTCAGGTGTGCTGGCCACACCTGGCGGCGCAACCGCCCTGGCTGAAATTCTCGGCAAGGCGGAGACTCTGAAGCGCATGGATGCGGCCATTGATAAGCTGGAGCGTGCCCTGGGTTAAGGTTTTACATTGCGGCCTTTCCGCGGCCGGGATCGAGATACGCGTCGAATAACCCCCTCAGAAAATTAAGATCGAGATACGAAGAGATCTTTCGATAGGTGTCTTTGTTTTTAAGTGGGCGTTCATCGCGCTGGTATTGCACCCAGGCCATGGCACACCAGGCAACCGCCCGCAGGCAGTTGAAGGGATCGCGCAGCGCGGTGCGTTCTTCGATGGTGTCTTGTAGGTGCGGGTCAGACAGGGCTGCTTTGTAAGCCGCCATCATAGTGGCCTTATCTTCGCCTGTCATGCAATATTCTGTTTTCCACAGTGTGGTGGTCGGCACG
Source organism: Anaerolineaceae bacterium UBA6801 (assembly GCA_002452315.1). GTDB lineage: Bacteria > Chloroflexota > Anaerolineae > Anaerolineales > Anaerolineaceae > Brevifilum. The sequence goes on from DKFH01000076.1 coordinate 7,762, forward strand.
CGAAAGTGGGACAGGTCCTGCGATGGATCTCCCCACAGGGGCCTTTCCCAATCGACCAGGTGCAGGGTGCCTGTTTTGAGGTTACAGATCCAGTTTTTGCTATTGACTTCGGTATTGATCAGACACTGCCAGGGGTCTTGCAGGAAGAATTTCTCTTGCCCCCGGGCCCCGTCCGCCCAGGCGAGCAGTTCGTTAAAGTATACACACAGGTTGGGGTCACCTAGACCTGAATTGAGGTAGATCTCCAGCTTGGGGAAGCAGCGTTCGTAGACCCTTGAGAGGGGTTTTCCCTCCCGGATGAGGTGGTTTTGCTCCGGGGGAACCCGCAGCTGATGGTAACGGGCGAAGAGCCGGGCTGCATCGGCCAGGTCACGCCGGTAATCGAGAGGTTCTCCAGGGAGGTAGGACATTCCCAGGACGGCAAAAGGGAGGTGATCCAGGCTGTCATCGAAAAAGTAGGGGGTTGGGCTCACCGAAAGGGGTTCCAGCAAGGCCAAGGTCTTGTATTCATAGGCTATTTGTTCCTGGGCGCTCAGTCCCAGCTGTGAGCCGACTTTAACCCGCAGAACCCAGGCGACCTTGCCCTGCTGGACAAGGTAGTTCATGCTGTATTCGCCCTGTGCCAGGGGGGTGATCGAAAAGTCCTCCCCGGGGGACCAGCCCGGGATGCCCGCGGGACGCGCCTGCAAAAGGTAGCCTTGTGCCCGGGGAAGAAAGGTGTGCATGGACAGGCCTGGTGAGGTGTTCATCGTGTGGGCGGCTTACGAAAGCGGTCGACCAGGTGCAGGATGGCCAAAACAGGGTGGTGGAGGAGCATGCGCGGGCCGGAAAAGCGCATCACCTGGCGGATGGCCTCGCGCTGATCGGGCTGGTAACAGTGCACGGGGCATTGGGCACAGGTAGGTTTCTGCACGCCAAAGGGGCAGCGATCAATGCGCCGATGGGCATAGTCTGAAAGCGCCTGGCAGGCCTGGCAAAGCTGATCATCATGCAATGTGTGATGAGCGTGGCAATAGAGCGCGATCATTTTCTCCACGGTTTGGTGTTCACGGTTCAGGCGCTTGTTCTCGTTCATCTATCTATTTGGTGTTGTGGTTTGACCGGTGGGACGGGGTGGCTGCCAACCCACGGGTTTGTAGAACAGGATCACATTATCCCCGATAAAGTCGACATGGAGATCATCCTGGTCGGCCAGGAAGGTAAAGGTCTTCTGGCTGTAAAAACTGACATGGGTATCGTCATTCTTGTAGGACCAGGCCGGGAAATCTTCCGGTGAGGGGTGTATGCGGGTCATGATCCCCAGCCAGCCGCCGGGTTTGACCAGGTTAACCAGCTCGTGCCACTCGATGTGAGGGGTATAGAAGTGTTCGAGCGTTTCTGTGCAGGTCACAAAATCGTAGGTTTCATCCAGCACCTGCGGGTTTGGGGCATAAAAGGGGTCATAAATCCGCATGGGATACCCCTGTTCAGCCAGCATGATGGATAAAGTCGGGCCAGGCCCGCTGCCGAAATCCAATCCCTTCAGCGGGGGTGGGCCCAGGCGGGCCAGCAGGGGTTGGACGAGTTGGTTCAGGAAATGCCGGTAGGCCGGGTCGGTGGGGTCATTCTCGTGCCTGTCATAGCGGGCTTTTTCTGCTGCGGGACCAAGGAGGGCTTCACGCTCGACGAATATCAGGTCACAGCGCGGGCAGTGGAGATAATCACGGTCAGGATCCGCATGGAAAGGCTGGGTTGTAGGGTGGGCACATAGGGGACAGGCTTGAGTCATCGTCTTTTGAAAGATTGAGTAGGTAAATTTTTATTCATTAGGAGGATTCTACCGGATAACAGGTGTGTTCTGACCCTCAAATTAGGGTTGAACGGTTCGCTGAACCAGTACGAGGGGGTTGGACCCGATTCCGGGCAGCCAAAACCGCCAGCCACGGTGAAAATCTTCGTCCTGCATCCAGAACAGGTGCGGGCTGTTGTCGATCCAGGGGTTAATAAAGCCCCACGGGGTGGCAAATTGGCCGCCGGCTGTGTGATGTGGATCGTAAGCCGCCAGGATCATGCTGTGACCGCCCACTGAGCGGGTGGCGTTGAAATTTTGGGTTGTACTGCCCAGATAGATGGGTGGCGCCTTACGCCACGGCCAGATGATCGTGATGATGGGGATGGTTGTCAGATCGGTAAGGACCTCGGGCAGGGAACCCGGATCGCCATGGTGAAAACTTGCCGTGATGGGCAGCCCGCGCGTGCGCGCCAGATGGCGGATGATGCGCACCTGCATGCGGGGGGTGACCGCCCATTGGGGGGCAACGCGCATCAAACGCCCCCGCCACCATAAGCGATTAACCTCATCAGAAAGCGCCATGGGGTCCAGGGTATGGTTGAGCAAGAGGCGGATGCTGGCGCTGATGACATGAAAACTGCAGGTGTTGCCCACCTGGCGGGCCTGGTAACCGGCTAATTCGGCTTCAGGTTTTGCGTGGAGGGTTTTGCGGGTTGGGTTCAACATATCATCGATTTAACTTTTACTTGGTTTTTGGGTGAATAACAAGATGATGGCAAAGAGAAAGCTAGCGGCGGTAAAAAACCACAGAACCGGATGGTAAGTGCCCAACCGGTCAAAGGCAAAACCAAAGGGGAGCGGCCCGATGGCTGCGCCAAAGATCGTCATGGCAGAAGTGAAGCCTAATATGCTGCCCAGATATTTGCGGCCGAAAAAGGCAGGCCACACAATGGTTCCTAAAGCGCGTGGAATGCCATTGGCCAGGCCAAGGATAATCCCGAAGGCAATTACGGTAAAGGAATCATGTATCCACAAGGCCATCAATAGCGCGACGGCTTGAGAGAAAAGGCCTGCAGAGAGGAGATACTTCAGGGGGAGATGATCTGAGAGATAACCGGTGAGGAAATTACTGCCTGCGGCAGTGATGGCAATGGGCAGGTAAACTCCAGCGGCCAATGTGGGGTCGAGGCCGTGGTTGAGGAACAGACTGACCAGGTGAAAAGTTAATCCCGTGATCACCAATACAAAGAGTGATAAGCTGAGGCCAAAGATCCAGAAGGTTGAGGTGTGCATGGCTTCTTTAAGCGTCCAGTTTTCCTCTTCTTCTATGCCTTTGATATAAGCATCAAGGTCTTCTTGTGTATTGTTTTGAAGGCCATCTGGCTGTAACTCGTAATCTTCAGGTCGGTCCCGGAAAAGCAGGAGTCCAACAGGCGCCATAATCCCCAAAACGATTAAACCCAGAACAACATACGCGTTGCGCCACGCATAGGCAGAGATCAGCCAGTGTACCAGGATGGGGAAACCACCCATACCCAATAAAGCCATCAGCAGCCCGGAAAGGCCCATGATCATCCCACGCCGGCGCACCCACCATTGATTGATAGCAAATTGGCTGAAAAGCCCCAGGCTGCCCTG
>DKFH01000098.1:0-1916 GCA_002452315.1 Anaerolineaceae bacterium UBA6801
CTGTCATCTGAGAACTCCTTTCGACTTTTGTTTTTGTCTATTTTCAAGGAGTTCTCTCTTTTTGTCTAGTGAAATATGGAAATATGATACAGTATCTGATGATTCGATCAAAAACGCCATTTGCGAACGGGAGTCGCTCAGCACTCGCATTAACGCTCGTGAGACCTTTCTTGTGGGCCTCTTTCAGCATTTTTTCAGCCGGATCAGCAACAATAATTTCTGAGTGACCATCTGAAAACTGCTTTGATATGCGCCCCGTCCCGCCGCCGAGATCCAACAGCCTGGCCTGCGGTTCAAGATTCACCCAGGCCAATAATTTATCGTGATTTCTACCTCCAAAAAGCCAATCGTAGATCGGGCCAATAAGGTTAAAATGATCAAATTTTGTCATGTGATAAGTTTAATAGAAAATCGAGGCCAGGCCACGTGCGAGCAAGCTGGCCAGGGTCGCAATCAGCGTGGTCATCCCAATCACCGCCCACATCGCTTTTGTGCCCATTTCTTTGCGAATCACGAGCATCGTCGCTAAACAGGGCACATAAAAAACCACAAAGACCGCATAGGTGATCATCTGAACTGGCGTTAACACTTGCGAAAAGGTCATGCTGCCCAATGCCTGTCCTAACATCACCAAGGATAATTCTTTTCGCAACACACCAAAAATCAAAGGGATACCAACTTCCCCAGGCAGACCCAAAAGCCAGGAAAGCGGCCGTAACAGGGCGTTAAACACCACGGTGGCATTGATAAAACTGAGCACAGAAAGAGTTACACTGCCGACGATCAGCAAAGGCCAGGCTTCAACGATGAATTCGCGAATGCGCCACCAGGCTTTGTTGGCTACCGTGCGCAGCGTCGGCACCCGGTACACGGGCATCTCGAGGATTAACCCGGGGGAGTCATCCTGCATGAATTTATTTAAGATTTTAGCAGTCAGCGCAATCACAAACAGGTCAAACAGGTAAATTGCCAGTGCCAGTCCAGGGCCTAGATAAAAGGCCACCAGGCCAAACACAATTGCCTGCCGGGCTGCACAGGGGACCAGTGTCGATAAGGCTGCAGAGATAAAACGCTCGCGCTTATCTTCCAGGATGCGCGTTGACATAATCGCGGGCACATTACAGCCAAAACCCAAAATGAAAGGCACGATCGATTTTCCATGCAAGCCCAGCTTATGCATCAACGCGTCCATCATAAATGCCACCCGTGAAAGGTAGCCCACATCCTCCAGGATGCCCAGGCCGATTAAGAACGGCACCAGGTAGGGCAAGACAATTGCCACCCCGCCTGATATCCCTTGGACCAGGCCAATCGAGACCTGGGAGAAAAACCCTTCCGGGTTGGAGAATTGCGCTTCAATCCAGACTTCAAAGCCTTCGAACATATCCATCAGGGGTGCTTCAAACCACCCGCCAACCGTGTAAACGATCTGGAAAAACACAAACAGGATCACAACCAGGCCCACATATCCCCAAAATGGATGCAGCAGGATCTGGTCCAGATTGTCCCGCAACGTCGTCTGCCGTTTCCCCTGCTGGATCACCGCCTGGGCGATGTGGTTTGCCAGTTGATTGCGGGCATCACTCATCACCCAATCTGCAGATCCGCCAAATTGATGTCCGAGTGCTTCGCGAACTGACTTGATATCTGTAATGACCTTTGGTTCTTGCTTTGCGACCTCTTCTAAAACGATGGGGTCGCCCTCAATTAATTTGATGGCCAGTGCACGTGGATTGAGGTAACTTTCCACGCCAGAAATAGATTGAGCTAGAACATCCAGGGACTGTTCGATCTTTTCGCTATAGGCTGGTTGAGGGGGAATTTGTCTTTTTTCGGCCACCCGAAATGCCTGGATGAACAAAGGCTGGATACCGCGACCCTTTGAGGCGATCATGGGGATGACTGGCAGACCAGTG
>DKFH01000098.1:1935-16544 GCA_002452315.1 Anaerolineaceae bacterium UBA6801
TTCAGCGCGATCACCATCGGGATGTTAAGTTCAAGCAATTCAACGGTCATCAATAAACCATGGGAAAGGTTTGAGGCGTCCAGCACATTGACAACCACATCGATCTCGTTCGACGTCAGGTACTTGATTACCTCCCGCTCAGCAGGATTGGTGCCCGCCAAGGAATAAGTGCCGGGCAAATCAACCACATCTACAACACCGCCTAACAGGCGGACCGATGATTCAGTGTAAGTGACCGTTGTACCGGAGAAATTCCCTGTTTCCGCCTTGTATCCGGCTATTTGGTTAAATAACGTGCTTTTCCCACAATTGGGTTGGCCAATTAATCCAATACGCATCAAACCTGCTCAACCTGTATTCGCTCAGCAATCCCGCGTCCAATGGCCACTGCGCGGCCTTCAACATCCACCATCACAGGCCCGCCTAGCGGTGCGAATCTCAAAATCTTTACTACCCGCCCCGGGGTGATCCCAAGCTGGCGCAGTTTGGACTCGACACCTTTTCCCCCGGTGTAATTGGTGATTTGAACTGAAACATTTTTAGGTGCATCTAATAATTTCATTTAGCCTCATATAAAGATCAACCTTTATTCTAATATTCATCCCTTGATGAGTCAAGCCGAAAACCAACATGGCAGCCTCATCCACAACAGCATTTCAGCTTGAAGGATCTAACCGGATACAATACAATAGACCGCGGTGAATTTCAACCAAAGCAAACGATCGTAAAAACTCAGCTACAAAAAGAAAGCAAACCAGAAAACATGGATAAAACCACACTGCCCCCATTTCTGATGACATCAGATGTGGGCTCATTTGCCCAAAGGACGATCAAAGAACGCTTACCCATCATTCTTGAACAGGTCATATCAACCAATATCTACCCACCCAAAATCCACAAAGGACTGCAGATGTTTAAGAAAGAACTAAACCACGGCCAGGTACAGCCACTTTCAGAAATCACTGAAGACCGTCTTGTCTGGGAACGCGATCTGCAGGCTTGGCTGGGAAAACGATGGGATCAATTACCCTGGCTGCTGGCAGAAGCTTACTTTTACCGCCGGATATTAGAGATCACCCACTACTTCCAACCGGGACCCTGGATGGGTGTGAACCCGTTTGAAGCTTTGAAAGCACAAGAAATTCAGGACGGAATGACCGTCTTTGAGGACCTGTATCATGAGATGATAATTGATGATTCAAGCGAATGTTTTATAGATCATCTGATCAAAGCTTTATGGGGAAACAGAGGTGATCTGAGCTTGTTAGGCACACTCGATTCCGACATGCACACCCAAAGCCACCGCATCATCCTTGATCACAGTTTACCTGCCTACCGATACCTGTCAACCCACCGGCCAGCCAATATTGCTATTTTTTTGGACAACGTCGGCAAAGAACTCTTTTTTGATCTTGCACTAATGAGTTACCTGTTTGAAACCGGTCTGGCCGGTAAGGTCACCTGTTTTGTAAAACCACAACCCTTTTTTATCTCTGATGTCATGCCTAAAGATTTGTATAATTCGATCGATTTGCTGGCTGCAACCCAAAGCCCGGAGGTTCAAGAACTCTCAGAACGACTGACCAAATACACAAAAGCAGGCCGGCTAAAGGTCGCCGCACCGCCCTTCCTGACCCTTGGACGTGAATTCCACGAAATGCCGGATGACCTGTACACACAGCTTGAGCAGCACGATTTAACCATCCTGAAGGGCGACTTGAATTACCGGCGCTTAATGAGAGACCGGCACTGGCCGCCGACAACACCTGTTGGGGTTGCCGGAGGATATTTCCCCACCTCATTTTTAAGCCTCAGAACCTTAAAATCAGAACTCATCGTGGGGTTAACGGATGAAGAGCTGGAAAACGTCAAAAGCGAAGGCGACCCAGATTGGTTGACCAACGGGAAGAGAGGAATCATCACCTTCTGTCAATAATGTGGTAAAAACATAACTATGAAATTTGCAGTGTTTTATGTCACCACAAAAATAATGATGATCTGAAAGGTTTTTGAATATGAGCGATAAGAAAAAAGTGCGTGTTGGAATTATTGGCGTCGGCAATTGTGCCTCGGCCCTCGTCCAGGGTTTAGAGTTTTATAAACAGGCCAGAGACGACGAACGGGTTCCCGGGTTGATGCATGTCAACCTCGGCGGGTACCACATCTCGGATATCGAAATCTCAGCTGCCTTTGATGTGGTGGACACCAAGGTTGGTAAGGACCTATCTGAAGCCATTTTTGCCTTCCCTAATAACACCTACCATTTCGCAGACATTCCCAAAATGAACGTGCCCGTGCACCGCGGCATGACTCACGACGGGTTGGGAAAATATCTCCTCCAAATCGTGAAAAAATCCCCCGGCCCGACGGACGATCTTATCAGTATTCTGAAAGAGACAAAGACGGATGTGGTCGTAAACTTCCTTCCGGTTGGCTCGGAAATGGCCACCAAGTGGTATGTCGAGCAAATCCTGGAAGCGGGATGCGGTTTCGTGAACGCCATTCCGGTATTCATTGCCAGCTCAGACTATTGGTCAAAACGCTTTACAGAACTGGGCCTGCCAATCATCGGCGATGACATCAAAAGCCAGGTCGGTGCCACCATCTTACACCGGGTGCTGACCAGCCTGTTTGTCGACCGCGGCGTCAGGCTCGATCACACCTACCAGCTTAATTTTGGCGGCAACACCGATTTTATGAACATGCTCGAGCGGGAACGCCTTGAATCCAAGAAAATCAGCAAAACCGGGGCAGTCACCAGTATGCTGCCCTATGAACTGCCAAAAGACGACATCCACGTCGGCCCGAGCGACTATGTGCCCTGGCTGACCGACCGCAAATTCTGCTACATCAAAATGGAAGGAACGACTTTCGGTAATGTGCCCCTGAATTTAGAGGCTAAACTTGAGGTTTGGGATTCGCCCAATTCTGCCGGCGTCATCATCGATGCCGTGCGGTGCTGCAAGATCGCCTTGGATCGGGGATTAGCAGGCCCATTACTGGCCCCCTCTTCATACTTCATGAAGACGCCCCCCGAGCAATATGTGGACAGCCTGGCCAGGGAGAAAACCGAAGCCTTCATTCTTGGCGAATAATTCGCCCAAAACCTTTGATCGACAATCTGCAGGCGCTTTTTCAAGCGCCTGTTTATTGTTAAATCAATCGCAAGTCAATAACTATACGAAACATATACAATGAAAGCAGCAGGGTTAAGAAAGCTGTCTGCGAACTCCTTGTCCTGCCAGACGTTTCTGATTATAATATTAGATAGAATACTTGTTCGAATAATTATCATCATCAGGCACCATGCAAATCGCTTACCTTCGCACCCATTCCTATTACGGCTTGCTTGAATCCCTGCTCTCACCTCAGGATTTGGCCAGCACAGCCCAGCAACTTGGCATTCAAACGCTGGCGTTAACCGACCATCGCTACCTGACCGGTGCAATAGAGTTCTATGAGGTCTGCCGCCAGGCGGAGATCCACCCCATTCTGGGGCTGGAGATTGATCTGGCATACCACCACCATTCGGGCCGTCTGGCACTGTTGGCTAAGGACCGCAGAGGATGGTCAAATCTTGCCCGGCTCAGCTCAACCAGCCTGGTCAGTGAGGGCCTGATCGATATCGAAACGCTCAATACGCACCGAGAAGGCCTGATCTGCCTGACCGGCGGGTTCAACGGCATCCTCAGGGTACTGCTCATCAACACCCCGGCCGACCGAAAAATGCCGCACCGCTTTTTGGCCGACCTCCAGGCGATCTTTACCTCCGACTGTTTCATCGAGGTGCAGCGATATGCCACCGGGCCGCTGAAGCACGAGCCAGCTGTGATAACTTTGGCGAAGGATTTAGACCTGGCGGTCATTGCCGGCCAGAACATCCACTATCGCCAGCCTGCAGACCAGGCGCTATTCAGAACGCTCACTGCCATCCGTGAGAACAAATTGATCCATCAGCTGTCAAATTCAAGCCAGGCGGACCTCGCTGCGCACTTTCCCGCCAGGGACGACTTTGCTCACCGGTTTCAAGACCTGCCACAAGCCTTGAATAACCTTGCCCAGGTGGTAGAACGCTGTCAGTTTGAGCTGCCTATCGGTAAAACGCATTTCCCCACCTTTCCCACGCCGGTTGGCATCTCCCAATCCGAATACCTCCGCCAGCGCGCTTACCAGGGCGCAAAAAGCATTTACCACCACATCACCCCGCAAATCACAGCACGTCTCGATCATGAGCTTTCCATCATCTCAGAAATGGGCTATGGACCCATCTTTTTGATCATGGAGGATATTCTCGAGCATGCCCGTCAGCTGGACATTCCCACATCCTCCCGCGGCTCTGCCGCCTCATCCCTGGTGGCCCATTGTCTGAAGATCACCAGCCCGGACCCATTGGCCTTGAATTTATACTTCGAGCGGTTCTTAAACCCCGCCCGCAACAAGCCCCCGGACATCGACACAGACATCGCCTCTCATCGGCGAGACGAAGTGATTCAGTATGTGTTTGAAAAGTACCAACCTGATCATGTTGCCATGGTCGGGACAATTAACCGCTACCGCCCAAAATCTGCCCTGGGTGATGTCGCCAAAGCTTATGGTTTCTCACCCGAAACCATCCGGCAGCTGACCAAGAAGCTTCCTTCATCCTTCCACTTCAAGACCGGAGTGGAATCCACAGAGCCTTTTGCCCCGCTCATGCGGGAGTCCTCAAACCCCGTCATCAAGGACATCCTTCGAGATTCCGCCGCAATCCTTGATATGCCCCGGCACCTATCGGTGCATCCCGGGGGGATCGTCATTGCGCCATTTCCCATCACCGACCTGATCCCCATCATGCACTCATCCTCCCTGGGGATCAACCACGCGCAATACAGCCTGGACGGGGTTGAAAGATTTGGCATGGTCAAGATCGATCTATTGGGCATCCGGGGGCTGACCGTGTTGGGTGAGGTCGCCAACCAGATCCATTCCTGGCATCAACGTGAATTTCAGACAGGTTTGCAGGTGTTAGAACAAATCCCGGGGGACGACCCCCAAACCGCCGACACCATCCTCAATGCGCGCACCATTGGCTGCTTTCAAATCGAAAGCCCAGGGATGCGTGCAACGCTGCGCGAAATCAAAGCGCAATCGATCGAGGATATTATGGCAGCGTTAGCACTCTACCGTCCCGGACCTCTCAGGGGCGGATTGAGAGACGCCTTCGTGCGCCGCTTTAGGGGTGAAGAACCGGTCACCCATATCCATGAGTCGCTGACGGATTTGCTTAGTGACACCCTGGGCGTGATCCTTTACCAGGAGCAAGTCTTGCGCATTGCCCACGAATTGGGCGGCCTAACCATCGCCCAGGCTGATATTTTACGCCGTGCAATGAGCCACTTCGACCCTGGCGGCGTCATGGTCACCTTGCGGGACAATTTCATCGCCGGGGCAATGGAAAAACGCAATGTGCCCGTTGAGACCGCAGAGCGGGTATGGGAGATGATGGCAGCCTTTGCTGGATATGGCTTTCCCAAAGCGCATGCTGCTTCGTATGCCCAGCTGGCCTGGAATTCAGCCTGGTGTAAAACGCATTACCCGGCAGAATTCATGTGCGCGGTACTCGGTTACGGCGGTGGCTATTACTCGCAACGCGTCTACCTGATGGAAGCCTGGCGGTTAGGATTGACCGTCAAGCCACCCCATGTGAATCATTCAGACAACAGTTTTCGTGTGGTGTATCCCCAAGGGCAGCCTGTCATATATATGGGTTTAAGCCAGGTGCGGGATTTAACCCAAAAAACAATCCATAAAATCATCAAGCATCGCCCTTTTTACTCACTGGATGACTTCCTGACCCGGGTTGACCCGCAGCAAAAAGAAATCCGCCACCTGGTCGTGAGCGGTGCCTTTGAAGGCGTAATCACCATACCCGCAGCCCTGCACCAGATCGAACACAAACGAGCTCCCGGACAAATGAACCTGTTCACCATCTCTCAAACGGATCCAGATTGGGACATCGCCCAGAAGTCACAGGCCCAACACGATATTTTAGGGGTCAGCTTAGAAATCTCTCCCCTGGAACAATTTGCGGATCAAATCCAATCGGCGAGCGCAATTTCGACCCTGGAGGCAGCAAACCTGGTTGGCCAAACGATCTGCGTGGCAGGTATGCGACAGGCTTTTCGCCGCTACCGCAACCGCTCAAACCAGATGATGGGACACTTAACCCTGGAAGATTTAGAAGGGTCCCTGACGGTGTTCATTCCTCCCGAAATTTACCGCCAACACGCTGAAATACTGCGTGAGCAAGGCCTATTTTTGATTTCAGGGCGCATGGAACTGGATGAAAAACGGGGACAGACCAGAATGATCGCAGCGCAGCTCCGCCTGCTTAATTAGCCTGTGGTTAGGACCTGGTCACGATCCCTTGCGGGTAATTTAAGATGACGCTATACTGAAGTAAATTAATCGAGGTCAGCAATAGAGAGGTAAAATGGCACCCGAAAACACACCCTGGTATATGAATGCCATATTCTACGAGGTCCATATTCGGGCCTACTGTGATTCGAATGGTGATGGCATTGGCGATATCCCCGGACTGATCAGCAAGCTGGATTACATCAAAAACCTGGGGGTAGATTGCATCTGGATCCTGCCCATATATCCTTCGCCGCTCAAGGATGATGGCTACGATATTGCAGATTACTATAATGTTCACCCAGATTATGGCACACTGGAAGACTTCAAACGGTTGATCGAAGAAGCCCATGCTAGGGGGGTACGGGTGATTGCCGACCTGGTGCTTAACCACACCTCCGATCAACATCCCTGGTTTCAAAAATCAAGGTCGGATCCGGATTCAAAGTACCGGGACTATTATGTATGGTCTGAGACAGATGAAAAATATTCGGATGCCAGGATCATCTTCCTGGATACCGAAGAGTCAAACTGGACCTTCGATGAACAGGCCGGCCTGTATTACTGGCACCGGTTTTATTCTTCCCAGCCCGATCTCAATTATGACAACCCGGCAGTCATCGAAGAAATGCGCCAGGTGATGAAATTTTGGCTGGATATGGGCATTGATGGCTTCAGAGCAGATGCTGTCCCGTATTTAATTGAGCGCGAGGGCACCAATTGCGAGAACTTACCCGAGACCCATGCAATCCTGAAAGGCTTTCGTGCCTATTTAGATGAAAATTACGAAGGTAAGATCTTGCTGGCTGAAGCAAACCAGTGGCCAGAGGACGTACTGCCCTATTTTGGCGATGGTGACGAATTCCACATGGGATTTCACTTTCCCGTCATGCCCCGCATTTTCATGGCGACGCGCAAAGGCGATGCCAGCCCCATTCATTGGATTATGTCCCAGACTCCTGATATTCCAGAAAATACCCAATGGTGCATCTTCCTCCGCAATCACGATGAACTGACGCTCGAAATGGTCACCGAAGAGGAACGCCAGTGGATGTGGGAGCAATACGCGCCATTGCCCCGTATGCGCCTGAATTTGGGTATCCGACGGCGGTTGGCGCCCTTGCTGGATAATGACCAAAGAAAAATCCTCCTGGCCAATGCCCTGTTATATTCATTGCCTGGTGCGCCCATTGTGTATTATGGCGATGAGATTGGCATGGGCGATAACATCTGGCTGCCAGACCGCAACGGCGTCCGCACCCCAATGCAATGGGACACCAGTAAAAATGCCGGTTTTTCTGACGCCAACCCGGACGAATTGTACGCCCCGGTGATCGACAGCGACGAATTTCCGCTCAAAACCGTCAATGTCAAAACAGAAGAAGGTAACCCGCATTCTTTGCTCAACAAAATGCGGCATCTGATCAACGTGCGCAAATCTAACCCCATTTTTGCCCTGGGAAAATACCGGTTTTTGGCCACGGATCAAACCCAAAGTGTGTGCATCCTGCGCACACATGGGAATGACAACATCCTGTGTGTGCTTAACCTGACCAACAACGATCAGGATATTGCACTGAACCTCACGACTTTTGCAGGTAAAAAGATCGAAAACATCTTAGATGGGAAAACATACGGCGAAGTATCAGGGAAAATAACACCACTAATGCTCCAGCCATTTGAATTTCTATGGCTGCGCTTGACATAATGTCCAGCACACACGCTGAGCAATTGCACAAATACAGGTAAAATTAGCGCAATGGATCAAGAGAACCGCTTTAAAACCTGGCTTTCGCAGTATATCAAACCCGCCAGTCATAAACGTCGGTTGGAAATCATCGAGGATATTCGCACCGCGTCAACCCCGGGGTTTGATTATTTTTTCCTTGTGATCCTCTCAGGTTCCATTGCAACATTGGGATNNGCGATGCTTGTCGCACCGCTGATGTCTCCCATCCTGGGCATTGGCCTGGGCTCTCTCACCGCGGACACCCAACTGGCCCGCGATTCCTTTACTGCCCTGATCAGGGCGGCAATATTGTCGATTTTGCTTTCCACGTTGATCACCCTCAGCAACATGTACCTGCCCTTTGTACCCCCATTAACTGAGGTGCCGTACGAAGTTCTCGTTAGAACCCAGCCAACACCCAATGATCTCGTGATCGCCCTGGCAGGCGGCCTGGCAGCTTCTTATGCTTTAGCGCAACCCCATCTATCTGCAGCGCTGCCCGGTGTGGCCATCGCCACGGCCTTAATGCCACCGCTGTCAACCATCGGTATCGGCATCGCGTTAGGCCGCTGGGATATAGCCGCTGGGGCAGCATTGTTATTCCTGACCAATGCGGTTACCATCGCATTCTCAGCAATTTTAATCTTTTTTCTGGAAGGATTCAGGCCCCGCTACCAAAAGGATAATGATCAACCCCACAGAACGCTGGTGATTTCAGGCGTATTAACGGGCATTTTATTAATCCCATTAACCATCCTGGGGGCACGGCTGGTCACACAATCTCAGCAATACCGCCTCATCAACAATGTTGTTGAAACTGAAGTGACTGAATTGCTCAACGCGGAGATTGCGGAGATCATCATTCATGGTCCGGAACAAGACCTGCAAATTGAAATCACCATCCGATCAAGCTATCCACCTGCCTATTCCCAGGTCCTCGCCCTGCAAGAAGCCATCGTCGCCCGTTTGGACCGATCCGTTGCACTGACCGTCACCCATATTCGTGTGGATATTCTTGACCCCCTCATCCCGCCCACTTACACGCCAACCCTGGTCACACCCATCCCGAGCCCGAGTGCAACCTTCACAGCAACTGCTACGCCAACAGCCACCATCACCAACAGTCCCACGTCCACAGTGACAGCATCGACCACACCCACGCCGACGGAGATCCCGCCAACGCCCACACCCCGCACCGCAATGGTCATCAATACCGGCCCATTTCTGTTCTACGACCTTTATCAAGAACCAGGCGGACCCGTGATTGGTCGCTTGTCCAGGAATGCGCCTTTACTCGATCTTTACGAGCAAATGATTTACGAAGGGCAAGTATGGTCAAGGGTGATGGATGAAGAAGGCCGAATCGGCTGGTTCCCTCTGCGCTACATGATCTACCCCAGCCCAACCCCTATTGAGCCTTGATCTTTTAAATCAATCCGCTTAAATTTCATTAATTGTCATTCTCGTCAGGTTTTCAGGTAAAATTCAATTGGAGCAATGGAAATATTTACCCGTAGTATTCCGCTTGTGAGGGTGTTGAGAATGGGAATTTTCTCTATACAACTTTGATCGTAGGGACGGACCTCGGTGTCCGCCTTGGGCAACCACGGCTCAAAGAGTGCTTCGCGAAAGGTTGCCCCTACGAATTATTATAATATAGATATTAATAGTAGTTAATGGAATTAATTATGGATTTATTAAAAATGATGAGTAACCATTGTTCTTTTTCCAACACCTTCGCTTGTAAAATTTGACAAATATATCCTCTTCGTGGGATAATTAACCGAGGCTCGCTGCGCTTGGTCGCGACTTAAACGCATGTGTCTCAAAATTAAATATTTCGTATTAAGGAATGATTATTGAACACAACCCTCAATGACCCCAAAAAAACAGGAATCATCATCAGAGCCATCGGCGTTGTTGTCGATGTTGAATTTGAAACGGGTGACTTACCCAGCATACACAATGCCCTGACCGTTGTCCGCAGCGGACACCCCACCTTAATTCTTGAGGTTCAAGAACATGTCGATGCCCACACCGTTCGAACGGTTGCCCTGGGATCAACCGAAGGGTTGCAGCGAGGGCTGGTTGTAGAAGATACCGGCAACCCTATCATGGTGCCCGTGGGCAGGGAAACGCTTGGGAGAATGTTCAATATCCTGGGAGAACCCATCGACGACAAACCACCGTTGTCAGAACACATCACTAAACACCCTATCCATGTCAAATCGCCCCCTTTGCGCACCCAACAAGTCGTCACCACGCCTATCATCACCGGGATCAAAGCCATTGACCTGTTAACACCCTACCCAAGCGGTGGAAAAATTGGGCTTTTTGGCGGTGCCGGCGTTGGCAAGACCGTGCTCATCATTGAATTGATGCGCAATTCAACTAAAAAATATTCAGGCATCGTCTTATTTGCTGGTGTGGGCGAACGCAGCAGAGAGGGAAATGATCTTTATCTTGAATTAAGCAAGTCCGAGGTCATGGAGTCAAGCGTATTAGTCTTCGGACAAATGAATGAGCCCCCGGGCGCTCGCTTGCGAACCCCGCTTACCGCCCTGACCATGGCCGAATACTTCCGAGACTTTGAGCACCGGCCGGTGTTGGTTTTTATTGACAATATTTTTCGCTACATTCAAGCTGGCTCAGAGGTCTCCGCCTTGTTGGGCCGGCTGCCCAGCGAGGTTGGTTATCAACCCACACTGGAATCTGAAATGGGCGCGCTGCAAGAGCGTATTACGACCACCGCTGCGGGCAGCGTGACCTCCATCCAGGCGGTTTATGTTCCAGCAGATGACATGACCGACCCCGCGGTTGTTGCCACCTTCGCCCATTTGGATGCCTCTACCGTCTTATCCAGGCGCCAGGTTGATCTTGGTATCTACCCGGCGATCGACCCCCTGAGATCTTCTTCATCCCTGCTGGCGCCGCACATCGTCGGTCAGGAGCATTACAATGTCGCTATGCAGGTCAAATCAACGCTTGCCAGGTACGAGGACCTGCAGGATGTCATCGCCATCCTGGGTATGGATGAATTAAGCGAGACGGATCAAAAAACCGTCCTCAGAGCCCGCCGCATCCAACGGTTCTTATCACAGCCTTTTTTTTCAGCAGAGGAATTTACCGGCGATGGTGGAACATTGGTCGAGTTGAACGAAACCATTAAAGGCTTCAAAGAAATTTTAGAAGGCAGATACGACCATATCCCTGAACAAGCATTCTATATGGTTGGAACAATTGATGACGCCATGGAAAAGGCGCACAACATTGCAATTGAAGAGGCACTGTGAGTCGATTTCCTTTGTTATCGTTACGAATACTTGCACCAGATGGGATCAACTTTGAAAAAGATGGCCTGACATCCATTAACGTGCCCCTGGCAGATGGTGGATGGATTGGGATTAAACCCGGTCATGCCCCATTGGTCGCAGAAACTGTCCGGGGTGGCATCCGGTTTCGCTCGGAAGAGGAAGAAAACAGCATTGAATTACACCCAGGTGTGCTGGAAATAAGGGATAACACCGTGATCATTCTCACGGCTGGCGAGGTCTCTAAGGAAGCAGGTTTTGTTGCGGAACCAGCGCAGAATGAGTTTAAACGCTTTATGCAAACCCTGGTAGGAAAAACTCAACCAGAGGATAAAATTAATAAAATAGCAGACCGCCATGGATGAAAACAAAAATCAAAAGAAAGCCAGACTTAAAGGCATCGGCCTTACCACGCTGGGCTGGGAAATTGCGCTCCCGATCTTTGGTGGAGTGATCCTGGGCTTCTACCTGGATCGCTGGCTGAATACCACGTATATGTTCACGTTATCGCTATTAGGTCTGGGCATCATGATTGGCTACTACAATATTTACAAGCGGATCGAGATCGAAATGCTAAGAAAGAAATTATCAAATGATCAGAAAAACAAGGATGAACAAGAAGAATGATCATCTATGAAGGTTTGGTATGGATTTTAGTCGGTGTTGCTACCGCAGTGCTGTACTTAACGTTTCAGCAATGGTCGGTCAACCGGCTGAGCCCAAACCATAGGAAGCGCGGAATGCGTTTGGTGATCGGCGGCGCCATCCTCCGGTGGATATTTGTCTTTTTCGCTTTGGGTTTATCCCTCTCCCATTCTTTTCAAGCCCTCATCATCGTTTTTTTTACTTTTATGTTCGTTCGGTTCATCTTTTTACTGAAGTGGCAAGGCTGGCTGCAAGTTAAGAACCCATTTATTCGTCAACCTTAAGGACAGCAGATGGAAGCAATTACACCGCAAGTTGTATTCACAGTTTTGGGAATACCGATCACTAATACAATCATCTCCACCTGGGCCATCATGGTGATCATCATGGTGTTTGCCTGGTTGGTCAAAAAATATAATCCAGGTATCGGCGAAATTATTATCGAATCCATTAACGGCATTATCGGCTCCGTCATGCCCGATGAAGCAAAAATCATCAAATACTTACCCATCCTGGGAACCCTGGCGATTTTTCTAATCTTTGCTAATATATTTAGTATCTTCCCCTTCATGGTCTCACCTACTGCAAATATCAATACGACGATCGCATTAGCCCTGGTTGTGTTTTTTGCAGTCCATGCTTATGGAATCGCCGAGAAGGGCGTGTGGGGATACGCCAAAGATTTTGCCAACCCGATCTTTATTTTGCCCCTCGAAATTGTCAGCCAAATTTCCCGAACCTTATCGCTGTCCATCCGTCTCTTTGGTAATATCCTTAGCACCGACCTGATCGTGGCGATCATTTTTTCTCTGGTCCCATTTTTCCTCCCGCTGCCCTTGGTAGCCNNTTCACCGTTTTAGCCTCACTATATGTCGCCTCTGCGGTGGAAGTTCAGGAATTTGAACAAGAACGCCGCCAGTTGAAAAAACTAAAAAAACAATCTCGTAAATCATCTTCGTAAACAAGAAAGGACCATCACTTATGTGGCAATTAGATTCACCCACCCTAATAACTGTACTGACCATCGGTTTTTCAACGATAGGCATTGTCTTGGGCTGTATTGTGCCCGCCATTATGGAAGGCATAGCAACCCAAAAAGCCTTAGAGGGCATTGCCCGCCAACCCGAGGCTGCCAATGACCTTCGCACCACACTCCTGATCTCAATGGCATTACTGGAATCGACAGCAATCTATTCCCTTCTGGTTATCCTCATTATGATTTTTGCCAACCCGCTGCTCGATCGTTTCTTTATGTAGAACACACAAGGATAAATTAAATGTTGGATATTGATCTGGTCAACTTACTGGCCGAAATATTTAACTTTCTTGTCCTTGCCGTTGCGCTTTATTTCATTCTCTTCAAACCCACTGTCAAGCGTATGGAAGAGAATGCCAAAAAGCGTGCAGCGTTGCTCACCTCGATAGAAGAAAAAGAACAACAAGCACAAGAAATGTTAACCCTCATTGAAGAAAGGCTGGAAAAAATCGATCAGGAGATCGAAGTCCACCTGGATAAAGCCGAAGCACAAATGCAAACCGAAAGCGAAGCGCTGTTACAGGCAACTCAAAAAGAGGCTGAGAAAATCTTGCTTGAAGCCGAAAGGGAAGCATTCAAACTTCAGCAACAGGTGATCGAAGAATTCAAAGAGGAAATCGTTACCTCCATTCTCAACATTAGCAGTCAGGTTCTTTCACGTACCACTCCCCCAGTGGTACATGACAACCTGGTCGATGAATTAAACAAAAGGATCTGGGACCTGGGTAAAAGTGATATGCGCCAGGTTCGGACCGTGCGTGATTCGCTAGCCGAAAGAATACCCACCGTCCATGTCACATCCGCCAAGGATCTGTCACCAGAACAACAACGGGCGTTGATCCGTACCTTCAGCGCGCTGGCAGATCGCAATGTCAACATGGAAATTGAGATCGATCCTGAACTGATCGCTGGTTTGCGCGTTAGAATTGGCGACCTGATTGTCGAAAACACCCTGGCCATGGAGTTAAGCGAGCTGAGAGTGGAAATTGTCGATACCATTGATGAAAGCATGAGCAATGAAGCCTGAATCCACCAGCCCGATTCTCTCGGAAGACCAGCACACATTACTCTTAGAGCGATTACTCGATAAAGCGCAATTGGCGTCATCAGAAGATGAATTTGTGTCAACCGTCAAACAGCGGGTCCAAAAAGCCGAGCCCTTTAAACCTGACCGTGATATCAAGTGGATTCTTAGAGACCTGACAGAGAGAGCAAAACGCACCAAAGCCCAGGTTCGCTTTATAACTGTAGGAACGGTGCAACGGATCGGTAACGGCGTCGCCACAGTGTCCGGCCTGCCCAATGTAAGTATTGATGAGATTGTCACCTTCCCGACCGGAATGGAAGGGATGGCGTTGAACCTCGACCGCAAACATGTCGACCTGATCATGCTGGGCACTGAAGAAGGAATTCGCGGCGGTGACCTGGTGCAGGCCACAGGTAAAAGGTTGCAAATCCCTGTTGGCTCTCAGCTTCTTGGCCGGGTGGTTGA
>DKFH01000034.1 GCA_002452315.1 Anaerolineaceae bacterium UBA6801
GGCACACAAATTGAGACGGCGTCTGCTTCCGCTAAGACGGCATAATCGGTGCTGGCGGAAAGCTTGCCAGCCTCCACCAGGGCTTTGACCCGCTCGGAGGACACATCGAGGATATAGCTCTCCCCGCGGTTGATGGCGGCAACTTTGTCCGCATCGGGGTCCACACCTATCACGTTGAAACCAGCCTCGCCGAACACAACAGCCAGGGGTAAGCCGACATAGCCAATGCCGACAATGCCAATGCGTGCGGTTCGGTTCTGGAATTTTTGAAGCAATTCTTCCTTGATTGTCTGCATGGTTGATCCTTAGTCGTTTATGAGAATTCAGAAACCAATTTTATCACACTCCACCCCCCCCAATAAACCTAAAAGAGGCTCAACTGTTCTACCCCCTGGCCATCATCTAACTCGTCCCCGGGCAGATCTGGCTGGGTTTCGTCAGGGTCGTGGTCGGTTTCACGGGCTTTTTGCGCCTTAACGATCAAAGCGGGCAATTTAGAAAAGTCCTCCTTGACCACCGAGCGCAGGGAAGGCTGATGCAAAGCTGCTGCCGGGTGATACATCGCCACCACCATACGGCCATGGGACCAAAAATCCCTGCCGTGGATGCTGCTGATCTTGGCCTGATCGATAAAATAGCCCATCGAAACCCGCCCCAGGGTAACAATCACATCCGGGTTGATGGCTGCGATCTGGCGTTCCAGATAGGTTTTACAGGCGTTCAGCTCATCCGGTTCAGGGTCACGATTGCTGGGTGGCCGGCATTTCACCACATTGGTGATGAAGACGCCCTCCCGCGTGAGACCTGCATCGCCCAGAAGCTCTTCCAGAAATTTGCCAGCTGCGCCCACAAAGGGCAGCCCCTGTTCGTTTTCGTAGAAACCAGGACCCTCGCCAATGAACATCACCCGGGTATTGGCACTGCCCACCCCGGGGACGGCATGCTTTCGAAAATGGTGTAATTTACAGCGTGTACAAATCCTGGCTTGCTCGGCAATTTCTTGTAAAACTTCTTCAGGCGTCAAAATAGACCTCCAATAAAACTAAAAACAACTCACAATATTATCCTTGTTCCAGAAGAAGGGCAAGTTTATCAGCCACGATGGGCTTTAAAGTCATCAGCAGTGCGTCTTCCTGGGTGTTTTGGTAATATCCTGGCCGTATTCCCACCACCTCAAAACCAAATTTTCGATAGAGCTTTTGGGCCGCCTGATTGGTGACCCTGACCTCCAATAAGGCCTGCGTTGCGCCAGCCTTGCTAGCCTCACGCAACGCCCTGGCCAATAACCTTTGGCCGATAAAGCGACCTCGATATTCCGGGAGCACGGCCAGTGTGGCGATATGCGCCTCGTCGAGGATGATCCAGATCACAATATCAGCCACCACGATTGGCGATTGCCCTGGTTCATCCCATTCCGCCACCCAACACAGGGCCGCTTGATTCTGCGTCAGCTCGTGATAAAAAGCATTTTCAGGCCAGGGTGTGGGAAATGAGGTCTGTTCGATGGTGTTGACCTGGTCCAAATCTGCCAGGGTCATCGGGCGCAGATGGAGATGCGCCATCTCAACCAGGGATGGGATCAGCGGTGCTCAGGTAGATCGGCGCCAGGCCTACGGGGTCATCTGCGTCCCCAGCCTCCAGCCTGGCCCATCCCAAGGCAGCCAAATACCCCGCCCGCCGCAAGCAGTGTTCCGGCGGGACAATGATGGCGTTTTTCCAGCGCCGCCCAATAATAGCCCGCACTTCAGCGGATAGTTCCCCGCAAATCAGTGTCGGCGCCTCGATCGTCTTAACCAATTCCTTCGCGTCCATCACCACAGGCTCACCCTGGGCGACCCAGGCATCCCCCTCTACCCGGTAATTTCCGCAAGCCAAACGCCGGCGCCCTGCATGCAAGACCGCGACCATCGGGCGCTCATCCAGCGGCTGCGCGCCGGCAATCACATCCAGCGAGGGCAGGCTCACCACCGGGATGTTCAACGCCAGAGCCATCCCCTTGGCCAGGGCCATCCCAATCCGTAAACTGGTAAAGGAGCCCGGACCCTGCGCCACGGCCAGGCCGGTCAACTCCTGGGGACTGACGCCTGTCTGGTTGAATACGCGCTCCAGTGCCGGCGCCAACTCAACTGTGTGATGCAGCTGACTCTCCCAGGTGGCCTCATAACGCAGCGATGTGCCGTCAAACAGTGCCAAACTGATCCAAGAAGTAGACGTATCAAGGGCTAATAACACTAGAAATCTCCGTATATTTTGCGCCGTAATTGCTCAACAAGGGCTTCATAACGCGTGCCCTGAGCCCGCAGCAGCATGGTGCGGTGTTCAACGGATGAATAAGCAAACCGGATCCACAGATGCTGCTCAGGGAGGGCGTCTTTGATGCGTTCAGCCCATTCGATCACAAGCGGGCCTTCAACCATCATCTGGTCGAGGTCCAGGTGTTCAGCTTCCAATGCGTTTTCAAGCCGGTAGGCGTCCAGGTGGAAAAGGCGCTCCTGGTCGGGCCGGCGATACTCATTCACGATCACATAGGTCGGGCTGGTGACGGGGTCAAGCGTGCCCCATCCCTGGCCAATCCCCTGGACGAGGGTGGTTTTCCCGGCACCCAGGTTGCCCTGCAGGCAGATGATATCACCGCGCCTGAGGTGACCACCCAGGTGGATACCCAGCCGCCGGGT
>DKFH01000115.1 GCA_002452315.1 Anaerolineaceae bacterium UBA6801
CAAGGTGTCCCGGATCAATGCTTCCACATCTCGGCGCAGGCGGTTAGCCTCTTTTTGCTCCCATAATCCGCTGGTTGTCAGGTATTGCCTGTGGTGATGAATGTCTTCAATCAGCGGCAGGATGCCCGTGCCATCGATGGCAGAGGTGGCGTGAATGGGCGGGGACCAGGTGGGTTGCGGGGGTTGATCTTGTTCGGATGCGGCCTGGCCTGCTGCCCAGGCGTGTTTTCCTTTGAAGCCCTGGGCGCTGGTTTGCCCCTGGGCCATCTCCAGCATGACCCGTAAAGCGCGGACGGTGTTATCTGCACCGGGGCGATCGGCCTTGTTGACGACGATGATGTCGGCGATTTCGAGGATGCCCGCTTTGATGGCCTGGATATCATCTCCCATGCCGGGCGCTTCCACGACGATGACGGTGTGGGCCAGGCTGGCGATATCGACTTCGGCCTGGCCTGCGCCGACGGTTTCGATGATGATCAGGTCGAAGCCGGCGCTGTCTAAAATGGTGACAAAGGCTGCGGTGTGATGCGCCAGTCCACCCAAGGCGCCCCGCGAGGCCATTGAGCGGATGAAGATGCCCTTATCGCCGGCCAAGTCGCCCATGCGAATGCGGTCGCCTAGCAGCGCGCCGCCGGAAAAGGGGCTGGTGGGGTCCACGGCGATGATGGCGACCTGCGGGCTTTGGGAGCTGTTGTTTTCCAAACGGAGGTTCTTGGCCAACTGATTGACCAGGGTGCTCTTACCGCAACCGGGTGCGCCGGTCACGCCGATCAGGTGGGCGTTGCCCGTGTAGGGAAATAGCGCCGACTGTAATGCCCGGCTTTCCGGTGCATTGTTTTCAACCAGTGTCAGCGCTCGGGAGAGGGCCAGCCGGTCACCCTGGCGAATTGCGGTTGGGTCAGGGAGCGGCATGGTTATTTTTCGGGATTGCTGGTGGCCTGTTGAATATCGGCTATGACGGTTTGTGTATCGGTACCAGGGCCATACACTGCATATACGCCCAAATCCAGTAGAGGTGCGACATCCGGCCCGGGGATGATCCCGCCGACGAAAACTTTGACCCCGGTCAGGCCATTGGCATGCAATTTTTCAATCACCGCCGGGACGAGGGCATTATGGGCACCCGAGAGGATCGATAAACCGACCACATCGACATCCTCCTGCAGGGCTGCTTCGGCGATCATATCAGGCGTTTGGCGCAGGCCGGTGTAGATCACCTCCATGCCGGCATCCCGTAAGGCACGGGCGATCACCTTGGCGCCGCGGTCGTGCCCATCCAGTCCAGGCTTCGCAATCAGAACTCGAATTCTTTTTTCCGTCATTGACTTCTCCGTTTGTTTGGTTGCAAAACTGATTATACCGCGTTCGACAGCGGATAATGGCGTTGCGCGTTGCGGCTTGCTTTCGTGACCTTAATTCACTAGAATCAGTGCCAATAAAAAAGTACGAAAGCTGGTTAATTATGACAAAGGAAAAACAACTGAGGCCCCGCTTGATCGCAATTTTGACGGTTCTGCTGATTTTGCAGGCGCCACTATTGGTCTTTCTGGGATTGAATTTGATCACAGATCGATGGGCTTTTCTGACCTCATGGGATCGCTTCTGGGCTGAGCTCCAGGCGGCATTTGTACTGGTGTCACAGACCCCTGGCACGACTGCCCGTGACGAACTCCTGGTTTATGATGTAATCTCATTTGCCATTTTGGCGGTTTCAGCCGGGATGGCGTTGGCGGCGGGGGTCACTTTTCTTCGCGGGAAAGCAATCAACTGGATCTTGGGGCTGATGGCCCAAATTGGAACGCTGGCCAGCGGTCTGGGCCTGTATTTTATCCATCAACCGCCACAGGCGTACTGGTTATTGCTGGTGGGCATCATTATGGTCCTGTATCTAAATTACGGTGATGTGCGTCAGTGGTTTTTACAGCAGGAAGAAACTGAAACGGAGGTTGATTATGTCTGATTTTGATCAAGCATCCCTCCTGAAACGCTTCGAACCGATCCTGAAATTTAACCAGGGTGAGCAATTCTTCCCTTACAATGTTGAAGATTATGTCAAGAAAGCCAGCCTGTGGGAGAAATCCCCTAAGCTCCCGCCAGAAGAGGTGGTCCCGGAGGATGAGCTGGACCTGGCACAATTGGGCCGCATCGAACTGGAAGGCGCAAAAAAAGTGTATTACCTGCAGTTCATCTCACCGATGAACCTGGCCGAAATGGCTGAATTCCGGTTAAACGAACTGCGTGAGGCGTTAAAGAAACGGGAATTTAAACCCACCAGGAGCCGGCTGGCGCGGGTGGGTTACCTGGCCAGGCTTTTGGATACTGCTTTTTCTTTACTGCTATTGTTGCGCGGGCGGGTTCCAGGCGACTCTGCGGCTGCTGCTATGCTGACGTTTAAGAAAATGCTGGCGGAGAAGCGGTCTTTTCAGTATTATGGACGGGTTGTGCGCGAAAAAGGCTGGATAGTCTTGCAATACTGGTATTTTTACCCGTTCAACAATTGGCGTTCAGGCTTCTTTGGGGCCAATGACCATGAAGCTGATTGGGAAATGGTCAATATTTATGCCTATGAAGATGATGAGGGGGCTGTACAGCCGGCCTGGGTGGCCTATGCCAGCCATAATTTTTCGGGTGATGACCTGCGCCGGCACTGGGATGACCCAGAGGTGGAAAAGGTGGGGGAGCACCCGGTTGTTTATGTTGGCGGTGGCTCCCATGCCAGTTATTTTCAAGGGGGTGAGTACCTGACGGAGCTGAGCCTGCCATTCTTGGCGCCTTTTATTAAAGCGAAAAAAAAGGTTGATGCGTTATTTGAGAAGATATTTCAAGAAAACAAACTTGTAGCTGGCGATGAAGGCGGTAAATCACAGATCTTAACGATCCCCTTTGTCGATTATGCCAAAGGTGATGGGCTTTCGATTGGTTATGGAGGTGAAGAATCCTGGGACTCACCCGTGGTGATCGAACCCCCTCAGGATTGGGTGATGAATTACAGGGGGCTGTGGGGCTATTATGCACAGGACCCGTTTTCAGGAGAGGATGCCCCGGCCGGCCCCCGGTATAACCGTGATGGTTCGGTGCGTTTGGCGTGGTTTGACCCGTTAGGCTGGGCGGGATTGGAAAAAGTAATCCCGCCGGTTGAACAACCTGGCATGCTGGCAGCCAGGAAAGCAGCCTTACAGGAACGTATTAAGGCATTATCCACCGAGATCAATCAGCTGCAGAGCGTCCATTTTGCGAATGGCTTTGATCTGATGGCCATCAGGCAGGTGCCGCACCTGCAGACGGAAGTCAATGAACTTAACCGAACTTTGGAGGATGAACGCCAGCGATTGTCACAAATACGCCGCCGATTGACGGTTGAACAGGAGAAACTGGCTGCAATTGAACGCTATTCGGTAGAATGTGCCCGGGTGCAGCCTTCTTCATTACGCGCACACATCCAGCATGCCCACCAACCACAGCCCAAGAAATCATTGCGCTTTGACTGGTTGGCAGAAGTCTGGGCTGCCATCAGCATTGGCCTGATGATTATTGGGGTGGTCTTGCTGGTGATCTTTGCCCAGCCGTTTTTTATCTATGGGTTGATTGGGCTATCCCTGTTGATGATCGCGGTTGAAGCGGCCTTCAAACGCCGCCTGGCCATTCTCGTGCGCTGGATCGCCATCCTCATGGCCACCGCTGGATTTTTGATCCTAGTGTATCAATTCTTCTGGTATATTTTGCTGGTTGTTGTGGTGATCACCGGCATTTATATGATCATCTCCAATTTGCGGGAGCTATTTGCCCGGCGGTAAGGGTCTATAAAATACCCTGCGGGTGTGAAAATCTGCAGGGTTTTTCCTTTAAACCGTATATTTTTCCATCCCTGATACAGTGATTATTTCTCCGTAATAGATGCGGTGATAGTCGTGATTGGGATAGTGCTTGAAGATGGTTTCGTCTAGGAAATGCGCCGGGTTAAGGTCATTGGCGTAGATCTTGCGGCACTCAACCACCAGCTCTGCTTCCGCAAAGGAGGGTGCCGCCACCTGGATAGATGCCTCGGGCGTCAGGCCGGAAGCGGCGATTTTGTCGCCGTCACGGCCGGAGCGTGACCCTAACAGGTTGAGGGCATCATGATACTGGTCAGGAAAGGCGCACAGGGTGAAGGTGTCGTATTTTTCCATAAATTCAAAGGTGAAGCGAGAATGCCTGACGGCTGTAAAGGCAAAGGGTTTGCTCCACATGGTGCCAATGGCGCCCCAGCTAATCGTCATGGTGTTGTATTGCCCCAATGTGTAGTCCCCTGCTGTTAATAGCACCCATTGGCGGTGAAAGAGGTCATGGGGCTGTAGTTGAAATTTTGCGATGTCAATTGTTTTTCTTGGCATAGATGCTCCTTTGTGATTATTTCCCCTATGATGATACCATTGTTACACCCACGGAGATGGGTGTTTCAGGCGGGATTTGAAGATGGTGATTGCTGAAACGGCGAACCCAAACTCATCCAACTCCGTATGCTGGCCGGTGGAGAAAGGTGATGTTCGGGTATAATCGTCTTTATGATGGCAACTACTCCCGACCGCCTGACCAGCGGTGATATCCAACCCGAGGATCACTTTGACCGGGCATTACGCCCGACCTACCTGGCGGAACTAATCGGCCAGACGCAAATCAAAGAGAACCTGCAGATTCTGATCGAAGCGGCTCAAATGCGCGCAGAAGCCCTGGATCACGTCCTCTTTTACGGGCCGCCCGGGCTGGGGAAGACTACCCTGGCCCATATCCTGGCCAACGAAATGGGGGTCAACATTAAAGTAACCTCAGGGCCGGCGATTGAACGCGCGGGGGACCTGGCCGCGATCCTGACCAACCTGCGCGAGGGCGATATCTTGTTCATCGATGAGATTCACCGCCTGGGGAGGGCAGTGGAAGAGGTGCTTTACCCGGCAATGGAGGATTTTTCGCTGGATATTGTGATCGGCAAGGGCCCTGCGGCCCGATCAATCCGCCTGAAATTGCCGCATTTTACTGTGGTCGGCGCAACCACCCGCCTGGCAT
>DKFH01000180.1:0-1076 GCA_002452315.1 Anaerolineaceae bacterium UBA6801
TCCTTGGCCAGCCGCAGCAGTGCGGTTTTACCCTCTGGCGTGAGGAAATCCACCTCTGCCAGGCATTGGGCCACCGCCCGCCGGACATGCAGGTTGAGGTCATCCGCAAGGTCAATCAGATCCGGAAGCGCATCCTGGCCTAACAAATGGGTCAGTGTGTGGACAGCCTGGGGACGCACAAAGGGGTTAGGATCGCTAAAGGCAATCTCGCGCACATCCGCTTCAGACACCCGGTCGCCCCATTTTGAGACGGCGGCCAGCGCCGTTTCGCGCACGGTGATGGCGCTGTCCTTCAACAGTGGGCGCACCAGCGGCAGCGCGGCCTGGTAATCCGCCTGCATCATCATCTCGATCAGGCTGCGCCGTAAACGGTTGCTGGGGTCACTGAGCAAGGGCGAAAGGACCGCAGCCGCCTCTTCAGCCTTCATCTCCACCAGGGCCTCTACGGCCATGCTGCGCAAACCAATCTCGCGCTCAGCAATCTCAACCAGGGTAGGAATCGCCTCCCGGGCATTCAGCCGCGCCAGCACTTCAATATACAGCTTAGGCAGCTTAAGGTCCTGTTCATGATCCGTCTGCATGAAGTCCTTCAGCGCCTGAAGAATGTGGCCGCTGCAAGGCCGATGTAAGAGCCACCCGCAAGCGCGGACCGCAGCCAGGTGAATTAAATACTCATCAGACTGCAAGAACGCCACCAAACGATCTTTAATACGCTCCGGGGCGATACGCGCCATGGCCAGGATAGCAGCCTGGACCACGATGGGGTGCTCATCATTCAGGCAGGCTTCAATCTGGAGCATAGCCTGGGTGGCGCCCAGCAATCCCAGGGAATTGACCGCCGCCGCACAGACGTAATCATTCGGGTCGTCAATGGCCGCCAGCAGCTGCGAAACCACCTCTGGTGCGGGTAGTTCTACCGAGCGCCCCAAAGCCTCAGCCGCCGCAGAGCGCACAAAACCATTGGGGTCTTCTAATAAATCCATCAGGATGTCTGGCCTGGCCTTCAGTTCCCCCAGACATTTGGCGGCATATGACCGGTCACGTGGATTACGGGATTGGGTCAGCGCCAGGCAACG
>DKFH01000180.1:1276-3062 GCA_002452315.1 Anaerolineaceae bacterium UBA6801
GCCCGGCTGGCGTCCTGGGTTTCAGCCGGCGCAGTCTCCCCCTTCATGGCCATCACCTTCCCATGCCGCCGCACCAAGGGCAGCAAGTATTCCATCAGGATGGGCATGCGGGCTACTGCACGTGCCACCGCCAGGTCGTAGGTTTGGCGGTGGGCCGGGTCCTGCCCGATCACTTCAGCCCGCTCAGCCAGGACGGTCACCTGTTCCAGGCCGAGCCGTTCAACGATATGGCGGCAGAAATCCGCCTTTTTCCCCACGGATTCCACCAGGGTGACCTGAGTGGTCGGCCAGAACAGCTTCAGCACCAAACCAGGGAACCCGGCGCCAGTGCCCACATCGATCAGCCGTCCGGGCGGCGATTTCGGCTCCCAGGCTGTCAGGATGGTCATCGAATCCAGGAAATGCTTGGTCCGCACACCCTCCGGGTCACACACCGCGGTCAGGTTCATGCGCTGGTTCCATTCTAAGAGCGCATCTTCATACATTTCCAGGGCAGCAATTTTTTCCTTAGATAGTTCAAACCCCAGCAAAGACCTGACCCGTTCAACAAAAGTTTGCATTCGATATTCTTTTTCCTATCCACGATTGGCATCAACAGTGAATTGCACCAGCCAGCGCTCAAATTCACTGTGCTTATTTTAACCACAACGAGCGAGAAATATCAAATGATTCGTGAGCACCAGCACCCTGGAGAAAATTCGTCCAGGCCGATCCCCGAGAGAAAAACACGTTTCCGCTCCGCAAACATCAGTGCGGGCAAGAATCAGGTTTTGATTTCTGACTTATTGATCGTGATGATTCCGGCCAGCATCAACAACCCGCCAAAAATTTGATGCCCCGCCAACGCCTGATTGGCAAAGGGGATCGCCAGCAGCGCAGTGATAACCGGCTGCAAGGACAAGCTGGGGCTGACAATCGAGGCCGGTATCTTACCCAGCGAGTGGGTCAGGCTGAAATAGCCCAGCAGCTGCGAAAAAAGCGCGGATAACAGGAAGATTACGTATGTGGTTCGAGAAAAGCCAATCACGGGCAATTGAAATATAAGGATGATGAGCCCCAGGGTCACACCGCAAGCAAAAAGCGAGATGTAAAGCTGCTGCAAGGTGGTTAAAAAGGTCCGCCCCTTTTGGGTCAACAGGAAGTACCCCGCGTAAAAAAAGCTGGAAATCACAGCAAAACCCTCCCCACGGAAGTTAAAGCTGAGCGTGGTGTCGATAATATTCAGCACAAAGACCGAACCAGCCAGGACGAGCGCCATTCCAACCCAATAATAGGCCTTGTAGCGTTCCTTCAACACAAAAATGGCAATCAACGACACCCACAGCGGCGAGATGTAATTTAATAAGGTGGCGTTGGCAACGCTGGTCTCTTTTAATGCCGTGCCCCACAGGGCATGATCAACCCCCGAGAATGCACCCGCCAGCACCGGGATCATAATTTGGTGCCAGGTCAGTTTGCTTCCGCCCTCAGAATCATCCTGGGGAAAGATCTTTCGGTAAAACAGGCTCAGCACCATCACCGCGATCACCATGCGATAAAAGCTGGTCACAACGCCAGGCGCGTCGGCCCAATGGGTGAACAAGGGGGAAAAGGAAAGAAATAGGATCCCCAAACTTAACGTGACGTAGGGGTTGGATAAGAAGCGTTTTAATGGCTGCTGTGTTGACATGTGCGGTAACCTGGCTATATGATACCGAAGAATCAGCGTTTTGTGTTTGGGAAATCTTCTCTTATGACAAAAAACAGGGTCAAAACCCGGCCTGGCCTCCTACAACCCAGTTAACGG
>DKFH01000180.1:3067-5084 GCA_002452315.1 Anaerolineaceae bacterium UBA6801
GGTTTATCCCTGTTGGATACCACGCTTGACGGCTTTTACCCGCGGCTGCCCAAAAAATTGCGATATGAGCGTGCCGGCCAAAATCAGCCCTGCGCCGACCAGGTCACGCGGCGACAGCGCTTCGCTTAACACCAACCAGCCGCCCAGAGCGGCAAACGCGCCTTCCAGGCTCAGGATGATGGCCGCATGGGACGGGTTGGCGGTGCGCTGGGCAACCACCTGCAGGGTATAGGCCAGGCCGACCGATAAAAACGAGCCGTACAGGATGGCCCACAGGCCATCGCCGATCCCGCTCAGGCTGATGGGCTCAAACAGCGCTGCGATGGCCAGGCTGAGCAGCCCGCAGATGGCAAATTGCATCGATGCCAGGCGCACCGACCCAACCAGGGCGGAATATTTGGCGATCAGGTGCACATGCACCGCCCAGGCAAACGCCCCGGCTAAAACAATCAGATCATAGGGTGAAATCTCCCAGCCGCCCCTCACCGACAGGAGGTACAGCCCTGCCACCGCCAGCACCGCCCCGGCCCAATGGGCGGCGTGGGTGCGTGTACCCCACAGCAGCGCCAGCAAGGGCACCAGGATGACATACAGCCCGGTGATAAAGCCAGCCTTGCCCGCCGTGGTGCCGACCAACCCTACCTGCTGGAGCGATGCACCTGTAAACAGCACCAGTCCCGTCAGGAGGATTGGTGCCCAGTACCGTTTAAGGTCAAATTTTGGTGTGCCAGCGTTCCTTTTCCTGCCCCAGATCAGAAAGGGCACCAGCGAAAGCGCACCCAGGCTGAACCGAATGCCGTTAAAGATAAACGGCCCCATATGGGACATGCCCACGCGCTGTGCAACGAATGCAAAACCCCAAATGGCGGCCGTCAAAAGTAATAACAGGTCTGCTTTCAATCCACGCTCAGTTCTTGCGGCCCTTGCTGGGAGCGGATGTGCCAGATCACCTTGCCAGTCACGCTGGCCCGGGGTACCGGCCCGAAATTTCGGCTGTCCGTGCTGGCAATTTGTGTGCCGCGCACTTCATAAGCCTGCCCATCCGCCAGCACACGCTGGACGCGCTTGATCAGCAGGCCATAGCCAGGCTGGCGAAAGACGATCACATCGCCCACGCGCACCTTACCGCCCGGGAAGGGCACACCCGCCGCCAAAACATAATCGCCCTCGCGAAAGTCCGGCCACAGGCTTGAGCCGCGCACTTTAATCAGACGAACCATCACGATTAGAGAACCGGGACGACCATCTCATCCGTGACCGGGAACGGTGCAGCAACCCGTTTGGTTTTGAAGCCTTTAATTTGCCAGAAGATCTCGGCAAATTCATTGACGGCCTCCAGCAGGTCCTCAGCAGTTTCGCGGTCCACCGTCTGGCGGGCTTTGGACCCAAGCTGCATGATCTTGTGCACCAGCGCGGGCAATTGCGGATAGTTTTCCTCATGCTGATCTTTGATAAAGTCACCCCAGATCACGCGAACCTCGTGCTTGGTCAGCTCGGCATGCTCTTCTTTGACAGCGATATAGCGCGCCATGCTGTTGATAAATTCCGCCGTTGAGCCTGCGCCGTGTTCCTCAACCTTGGCGTTGATTAAATCCACCATGCGGATGACGGTCAGCGCGCCGATCAGGGCATGATGCGGATCGTAAATCCCGCAGGGAATATCACAGTGGGCATCCACCACATCCAGATGGGTGTCCTGATCGATTTGTTGAGCAATTTTATGCAACACGTTTTACCTCCATTGGTGTCTGATAAATTATTTGATATTGTTGATGTAAATTATTATAATTTTAATACAGCGCGATTGCAAATCGATGTCAGAGGATGTTGAAAATCAAACGCTGAGAGTTGATTTTAATGCCATGCTCCCCATCAAATTTCCCATTTTTTCACGATTATTCGATTTAGTAGGGGCGACTCATGAGTCGCCCCTACATTTAATATATAATTATTTTATTATAAAACAATTGTGAAGCAGTAAAAAGATAGATACCGAGGGTGTTGAAAATGGGAATTT
>DKFH01000203.1 GCA_002452315.1 Anaerolineaceae bacterium UBA6801
GGTCGCATAACAAAAGGAGGCTTGGATGCAAAAAATGCCGGAGCAATGCCCGCTCTGCAAATCAGATATCCTGGTGACGCGGTTTTTCTGTCCCCGCTGTGATACCGCGGTGGAGGGTCACTTTCAGCCTTATACTGGCCCCTTTGCCGACCTGACCGAAGAGCAAATCAACTTCATCCTGACCTTTGTGCGCTGTGAAGGGCGGTTTAACCGTATGGAAGAAGAGCTCAATCTCTCCTACCCCACCTTGCGCAACCGGCTGTATGATGTCATCCGGGCTTTGGGTTACGAGCCCGGTAAAGAGGATGAACCCAGCCTGTCCCCTGAAGATCGCCGCCGGATCCTCGATGATCTTGAGCGGGGGAAGATTACCCCACTGCAGGCACAGCAACTTTTGCAAGGTCTGGAATTAGAATCAAAGAAAGGATAGTCACCATGGCCTCAACAGAAGAAAGAATGCGCATACTGATGATGATCCAGGAGGGGAAAATTTCAGCCGCTGAAGGTGCGCGTTTGATCGAAGCGCTTGATGATCTCGGCTCAACCAGTCCGCCCGCGCCCAAGCCCACCCGCGGCTACGAGGGCAGCGGGAAACCCCGCTACCTGCGCGTGCTGGTCACTGACACCGACACGGGAAAAACCAGGGTCAATGTGCGCCTGCCTGTCTCGCTGATCAATTCCGGGCTGCGCATGGGCGCCCGCTTTGCACCTGAAATCGAGGGTCTTGAATTGGAAGACCTGAACGCCTGGCTCAACTCGGGAGAAATCGGCCAGATCGTTGATGTCTTCGACGAAGAAGACGGCGAGCACGTCGAAGTCTTCCTGGAATAACACCTGTAACTTCCATAACCATCTTCGCCAAGCCCACCGCTCCCACGGTGCGTCTCAAATTTCACACACGCGAGTGTGATCTTCCGACAATGTCAGATTCAACACTTTGCAGTGATGCACCTGTTCTGATCATTCACCAGACACGTGTTAAATGGGCTGAGAGGGTTTGACCCACGACACCAAATGGCCCTCCTCTGCACCAAGTTACGTCATCCCAATGAACACAGACACCCACACCATTGACCTCTCAAACTGGCAATTCCGCTTTTTCACCATCTGGATCGGGCAAGCCTTCTCCGTTTTGGGCAGCCACCTGGTCGGCTTCGCCTTCGTCTGGCACCTGACCGAGACCACCGGCTCAGCCACCATCCTGGCAATCGGAACACTGATGACTGTTCTCCCCCAGGTGATCATTTCCCCTATCGCCGGCGCACTGGTGGACCGCTGGAACCGCAAATGGGTTATGATCCTTTTTGACAGCATCACCGCCCTGTTCACGCTGCTGGTCGCGGTCCTGTTTTACCTAGAGTCCGCCCAGATCTGGCACATTTACATGGCTATGTTCGTGCGCTCAGCCTGCGGACAGTTCCAGTGGGCGGCCATGTCAGCCTCGACCAGCCTGATGGTGCCCAAGCAGCACTTTTCTCGCATTGCTGGTGCCAACCAGGCCTTGCAGGGTGTGATGAACATCATTGGCCCGGCACTGGGCGCATTGTTGATCGCCATGCTGCCCATGCAATGGATTTTGCTGATCGATGTGACCACAGCCGCCTTTGCTGCCGGCCCGCTGCTCTTCTTCACCATTCCCCAACCCAGGCGCACTGCCACCCTGGACCGCGCTGAAAACAACCTCAAGACCTCCCTGTGGCAGGACCTGGGGGAGGGCTTACGCTATGTTTTCGCCTGGAAGAGCCTGATGGCGATCATCCTGATTGCCATGCTGGTTAACTTTTTAATCAACCCCGCCTTCTCGCTGCTGCCCCTGGTGGTGACCGAGCATTTTGGCCTGGGTGCCTATGAACTGGGCCTGATCAATTCCGCTTTTGGTGTTGGCGTCATCCTGGGCGGGCTGGTGCTGAGCGCCTGGGGCGGCTTTAAGAACCGCATCCTGACCTCCTTTGTGGCGCTGATCATCTCCGGCGGCGCTGTGCTGACGGTCGGCCTGGCCCCTTCCAACCTGTACACCCTGGCCGTTGCCGGCATGGCGCTGTTTGGATTCCTCAACCCGATGGTCAATGGTCCGCTCATCGCCGTTTTACAAACCAAGGTCGAACCCGAACTGCAAGGCCGTGTGCTGACCCTGCTAAACGCCGGGGCAGGCCTGGCCAGTCCCTTAGGGCTGCTCATCGCCGGCCCGGTCGCCGATGCGACCAACAATCAGCTGTGGTTCATCATCGGTGGCATCGTCACCATCCTTACCGGCCTGGTAATCCTCATGCTGCCTGATGTCCTGGAACTGGGTTTGGGTATGGACGAAGAGCAACCGGAAACAGAACCTGTCAGGGTAGAACCAGAGTTCTAACAGGGACACCCTTCTCAATCTGATAACCGAAACGGCGCGGAGTGGCTCGCCTGTGTTTCCCATCCCCACTGTTATTATTTCTCTCCCCTTAACCCTATTATTTTGCTTACCATAGGATTTTAATGGTTTCGCAAATCCCCAATTCCCAATACCTGATTGCCTAATACCTGATTACCCAATACCTGATTGCCTAATTTCACTGACCACATTGACGATAACATCATTATGTGCTATCCTAATTTAGTCTAAACTAAATTTTTTACCCCCTCACGGGAGGTACCCATGCCAGAGGAATTAAGCCCCAATATCCAGGACTACTTGAAGCGTATTTTTGAAATCACCGCTAGCAGCGGCGGTAAAGCGACCACGAACCAGCTGGCTGCTGTTTTGGGCATCTCCCCGGCCTCGGTCACCAACATGGTGCAGAAATTATCCAAAACCTCGCCTCCCTACCTGGCATACCAGAAACACCAGGGTGTCAGCCTGACCGCTGCAGGCCGTCGGGCCGCACTCAAAATCATCCGCCGCCACCGATTGATCGAACACTACCTGGTCAAGGCCCTGGGCTACACCTGGGACGAAGTCCACAAAGAGGCCGAGATCCTGGAACATGCCATGTCTCCCACCCTGGAAAGCCGCATCGATGCCGCCCTGGGCTACCCGGATTTTGACCCCCATGGCGACCCCATTCCGGATGCTGACCTGGTCCTCCCAGAGGTTGAACAAACCGCACTCAGCCGCCTGCCAGTCGGTCAATTTGCAGTGGTGATCCGCGTGCCCCATGAAGACCCCCAAGTGCTGCAGTACCTGGGCAAATGCGGTCTCCGCCCGGGCGCCGAAATCAAACTTGTCGCCCGTACGCCCTATGATCAGACCATGCGGGTCCTGATCCTCTCTACGGATGAAGAAGTTGTCATCGGCCCCACCCTGGGCGACCAGATCACCCTCTCCACGGGCAAATAAAGAACATGCACCCGATCAACCGCACTAAAGCCCAGGCTCGCCGCTATTATGACCGCCTGAGCCACAATTACGACCTCCTTACCAGAAGTGAGGCAGGGCTTATCCAGCAGGGCGCGCAAATATTGTCGGTTCAGCCCGATGAGGATCTGCTCGAAATTGGATGCGGCACAGGGCGGGCATTGCAAGCATTCGCTGAAACCGTCCCTGGCAAGGGCTTGCGGGTCGGTTTGGACCTGTCTCTGCAGATGCTGACCTACATCCAAACAAAAAACATAACACCCACGCCAATCCTGATCCAGGGCGACGGGGCCTGCCTGCCCCTGCAAGCCACCCGCTTTGACGCCATTTTCATGGCCTTCACACTGGAGCTGTTTTCAGTGGCAGATATCCACCGTGTGCTGCAAGAATGCCACCGTGTGCTGAGACCCGCCGGGCGGATAGGCGTGGTCGCCCTGTCCAGCACGCCGCGCACCTTTGCCCTGCAGCTTTACGAGCTGGCCCGCCGCCTGTTCCCCGTGGCCGTCGATTGCCGCCCCATCCCCCTGGCCGCGTTGCTGGCAGAAAACGGCTTTGGGCGTGTGCATGACGAAAAAGAACACAATTGGGGGCTGCCCATCCACCTCACGGTCAGCGTTATACGCCAGCCTGAAGATATCGCCACAAAACCTTAGAGACCGAATAAACATGCCCGAATTACCAGAAGTTGAAACAATTGTCCGCCGGCTACGGGACGGGACGTCCGAAAGTCCCAGCGTGCGCGGCCAGAACATCCAATCTGTGCAGGTCAATTGGGACCGCATCATCGCCGCACCGGATGTGGACGACTTTCGGGAAGCCCTGACCGGCAAAACTATCACCGATGCCCGCCGCCGGGGCAAATTCCTGCATTTCCCCCTGGATGAAGGCCACCTGATCGGCCACCTGCGGATGAGCGGCGACATGCGCATGGAAAGTCGCCTGGGGCCAGATGGCAGCCAGCGGCCTCCCGAGCCGTATGACCGGGCCGTCTTCACCCTGGCTTCGCCATTCCTGTTGGTGTTCAGCAATGTCCGCAAATTTGGGCGCCTGTGGTACACCGATGATCCCCAAACTGTGTTAGGCGCCCTGGGCCCTGAGCCGCTCGACCCCGATTTCAGCCCTGCACAGCTATACGAAGGATTGCAAGCCCGTACCCGGCAGATCAAACCCCTTTTGATGGACCAAACCTTTATCGCCGGACTGGGCAATATCTATACCGATGAAGCCCTGTTCCGCGCCCAAATCCACCCCCTGCGGAAATCGGACAGCCTTTCCCCCGACGAAGCAGACCGGCTCCACAAGGCCATCCAGCAGGTCCTACAACAGGGCATCCGCCGGTTTGGCGCCAGCCTGGATTGGTTCTACCGCGGCGGCCAGTTCCAAAACGACTTCAGCGCCTACGGGCGGGCAGGTGAGGCCTGCCCGGTCTGCGGTACGCAGATCGCAAAGATCTCCGTCGGCCAGCGCGGGACCCATTTTTGCCCCCGGTGCCAAACCCCTGGCTGATTTGCAGCCCGTCAACAAAAAAAGACGCCCGCGAGGGCGCCTTTTAATTTGTGACGTAATTAAACCTATCACCTCACGCCTACAGGCGCAGGGAGCGTTTGGTCAGGCCTATGTTATCCCACCACCAGCGCACGGTATCGGTGATGCTGCTCACCAGTGAGCGCGGCTCGTATCCCAGCTCGGATTTTGCTTTATCCGATTGAATTTCCGAATTGCTGATCACCGTTTCGATCGAATAGCGGGTGAAGCTCGGCCTGGTCTTGGTCAG
The DNA here is from genome assembly GCA_002452315.1 of Anaerolineaceae bacterium UBA6801. Classification (GTDB taxonomy): domain Bacteria; phylum Chloroflexota; class Anaerolineae; order Anaerolineales; family Anaerolineaceae; genus Brevifilum. The sequence continues at coordinate 5,109 of DKFH01000203.1, forward strand.
CTTGTAATACAGCTCAGCCATGGGCGCCAAAACAAGTGCAACCGGCAGGGGGAAGGAAAGCACCTTGGTTTCTTTGCCAGTCACCTTTTTCACCAGGTCATGCAAAAGGGTCAACTCAATCCG
>DKFH01000188.1:0-1518 GCA_002452315.1 Anaerolineaceae bacterium UBA6801
CAGTCATGCAGCCGGGTTAGGCCGCATGATTGACAGGTGATATTCAATTGTGATCAAACCTTAAGCGGTTCGGAGTGATTGTTTTGAAAATGGCGCGCAGGTTCAGGGCATCTTAAACGGATGCCCTGATTTTATTCCCACGTAGGTTACAGCTCTTCATCCAAGACCAGGTCAACCAGGTCTAAGAATTCCTGCCACTCCTCTTTAAAGAAGTGCAGCGTGACGTTGTTCAATTCCAGGTGGAAGCTGGTCTCGCCGTCAGGTTCTTCTGCTTTCCAGGCCAGGTAGTTGTCGGTTTCGGCGATCGTGGTCGTGGTGGGTTCTAAGGAATCATCCATGTTCTTTACTCCTCATTAAATTGTCGAATTTGTACGCATTTATTTATATCACAGTCAGCGGGTACGGTGTACCCATGTATTGAAGTTAATTAGAATTGACGGTAAACACTTTTTAGTCTTGGTGCGATGGTTCCTCAGGGTTGGATCCAGGCTGTGTTCGGCCCGATTTCTTCACCCACCGCTGCCATTGGGTGGCGACCCAGCCTTTTACAGACAGCCAGATTCTTTTTAGCCAATGCGTCGACTTTGATTGTTCGCTTTCCTTTTGAATTTCAAGGTCTTTAAACGGTTCTTGATCGTTGAGCTTTCTGATCACGTAGGTCAGGAAGAGCTTGAAGCTGGCCATCATGGGGGCTGCAATTACAATCCCGATAAAGCCAAATAATTGAACACCGATGATCGCACCGATTAATACCAGAGAAGGATGCACTTTTAATCCCGAGGCCATCACTTTTGTGCGGATGATGTTGTCGATGATATTGTTGGCGACCATGGAAACACCCAATACGATGATCATGTAGATGCCAGAAGGGACGTCGAAGGGCACGTTAGCTTGGAACAGCGCCACCAGACCGAAGGAAATCCAGGTTACCCAGGCACCCAGGTAAGGGATCAACTGTCCGACCGCGGCAATGGCAGCCAGGCCGGCAAAAAACTGTACGCCGAGAATACCCAGCATAATGGTGTAAATAACATAGGCGATCACTACGACCACCAGTTCACCGCGAATGAACGCGCTCCAGATGCGGTTGAGTTCTTCGCCAAGGCGCAGGAAGTCCCGACTGTAATCGGTGCCCTTGTTTTCAAACCTCTGACTGAGAAAGGTTTCTGATTCGGCCAGTAAAAAATAAGAGATCAACACGATCAGCACCGCCCAGGTGATAATGTTCACCGCGCCTGCTGCGATGGAGCCCGCCAATGTTCCTACCCTTCCGATCGCGGGCTGGATGGCGCGCACGATTTCGTTGGTGATCTCGTTCCAGTTGATGATGGAGGGAGAAAAGCTGAAGGGCCCGATCTCGTAGGTTTGTTCGGTGATGTTGGCTACCAAATCCGGTAGTTGAAAAATATTTCTTTCAATAAAGCGGATCAGGTTTTGGATTTGCTCAACCAGGGCGAAGCCGCCCCAGGTCATCAAGCCCAGGACGATCACTACCAGCAGCACGTAAATGACTGTGAC
>DKFH01000188.1:1634-9628 GCA_002452315.1 Anaerolineaceae bacterium UBA6801
CAGTTTTGTTGTCCATCCCCATTTTGGGGATGACAGTTCTGGTTGTTTGTGATTGTGGTCAATGTTGTTTTCTGTCATAGTAAGTTGTGAGGGATTAAAACTTCTCGATGATTAGAAAATTTGCCTAACCATTATTATACAATAGAGTGACCGAACATATTTATGTAAAAATGCATTATATTAAACATCATACCTCATTAAAACCTGTGTTGAGTGCTGATTTTAAATAAAGGAGATTTCACATGCCAAAAATTGTTTTCCTCGGTGCCGGCAGTACCGTATTTGCCAAAGATTTACTAACCGATATTCTCACATTCCCAGAGCTGGCAGATGCGACGATTGCCCTGCACGACATCAACCCTGACCGTTTGGAGACGACACTTAAGGTGGGCATGGGCGTTGCCATGTCGATGGGTCTCAATCCCACCCTTGAGGTGCACCTTGACCGGCGGGCAGCCCTGGATGGCGCGGATTATGTCATTGGCATGTTCCAGGTGGGGGGGTATGAGCCCTGCACAGTGACGGATTTCGAGGTGGCGAAGCGGTTTGGCTTGCGCCAGACCATTGGCGACACCCTGGGCATCGGCGGGATCATGCGCGCCCTGCGCACCATCCCCGTTTACCTTGACATGCGCCAGGATATGGCCGAGTTGTGCCCGGATGGGCTCTTGTTGAATTATGTTAACCCGATGGCCATGGTGACCTGGGCCATCAACCGTGCCACGGCGATCAACACCGTGGGGTTGTGCCATTCGGTGCAGGGTACGGCAGCGCAACTGGCCGAGGTGATCGATGTGCCCCTGGAGGAGATCAACTACCTGTGCGCCGGGATCAACCATATGGCTTTTTATCTGCGCTTTGAGCGGAATGGACAGAATTTATACCCGCAAATCCAAAAAGTGATCGATGAAGGGCGCATCCCGGATTGGAACCGTGTGCGTTTTGATGTCTTCCAGCGTTTGGGTTACTTTGTGACCGAATCGAGTGAGCATTTTGCCGAATATGTGCCCTGGTATATCAAACGTGACCGCCCAGACCTGATCGAGCACTACAATATCCCATTGGATGAGTATCTCCGCCGTTGCAAGGTGCAGATTGCCGGCTGGGAGGTGGCACACCAGGTCATTGCGGACCCGGGGGCAGAAATTGACCAGGAGGCCCTGCTGAAGAACCTGGTCGCGGCCGGTGCCATCGACCAGGAGATCCAGTATGTGCGTGATTTTCTCACCGGCGCAGATGCAGGCCAGCGTTCGAGGGAATATGGCGCATATATCATTCATGCTATCGAGACCGGTCAGCCCAGGGTAATCTACGGCAATGTGATGAATTCGGGTCTGATCGATAACCTGCCGAGAGAGGCCTGCGTGGAGGTGCCCTGCCTGGTGGATAAAAATGGCATTCAACCTACCCAAGTCGGGTCCCTGCCGCCGCAGTTAGCTGCCCTGATCCAAACCAATATCAATGTGCAAAGCCTGACGGTGGAAGCAGCCCTGACGGGCAAGCGCGAACATATCTACCATGCCGCCCTGCTCGACCCGCACACGGCGGCCGAATTGGACCCGGATCAGATTTATGCCCTGGTGGATGCGATGATCGAAGCCCACGGCGAGTGGCTGCCTGATTTTAGATAGCGGATGAGGCGTGATCTCATGTCTATGGTGTGGAAATTGATGAACAATAGTTGCATCATCACGCACCCATTGCGACGTGTGTGAAAAATAGGAAAAATACTATGGTTCACTTCTTTACTGGGTGATTATTTTAACGATATTATTTTGGTGATTAATGGTAGGGGCGACTCATGAGTCGCCCCTACTTGTGCCCCTACTTGTGCCCCCACAGAAGACCCAATTAAAGCCCCTACTATTGCCTAAACAAGTGTTGAGCCATCAAGACATGAGTCGCCCCTCCTTGTTATATATGGCTCTCATGATAAAATCAGGTTATGATCTACACCCTCACACCCAATCCGAGCATTGACCGCTCATTGACGATCGAAGAAATCCGGTTCAATACCGTTTTGCGCAGCCATAAGTTGCGCCTGGACTGGGGTGGCAAGGGGTTCAATGTCTCGCGGGCGCTCCGTTTAATGGGGGTTGACTCCGTCGCAATGGGCTGGGTGGGCGGCGGCACCGGCAAGATGCTGGCCGACGGCCTGCAGGAATTGGGCATCCAGACGGATTTTGTATGGGTGGACCAGGACACACGCACCAACACGATGATCATTGAACAATCGGGGGACTGGCACATCAAGGTCAACGAACCCGGTCCGCACATTTCCGCTGAAGATATTGAGCAGATGTTTTTCAAAGTGGAGGGCAACGCAAAAAAGGGTGACTTATGGGTGCTCTCCGGCAGCCTGCCGCCGGACGTCCCGGTGGATTATTATGCCCAGTTGATCGGGCTGTTTCACCAGCGCGGGGTGCGGGTTTACCTGGATGCCAGCGGGAAGGCACTTCAGCTGGGCAGCCAAGCGCAGCCCTTCCTGGTCAAACCGAATGTGTATGAGGCTTCACAGGTGGCGGGTTTTTCGATCGATAGCCAGGAGGATGCCAAACGGGCCGCCCTGCACTTTTTACGGATGGGCATCGAGTGTTTTGCTTTGACCATGGGAGCATCGGGATTGTTGCTGGCCTCGCAAAAGGAGATGGTGTTCGCCATCCCGCCTAAAGTTCCTGTCAAAAACACCACCGGGTCAGGCGATGCGTTGATAGCGGGGATGATCTATGCCCAGCTGCGTGAAATGACGCTGGTGGAGGTAGCTCGCTGGGGGGTAGCGGCGGGCAGTGCTTCGGTGGAGTCTGAGGGGGTGAGCGAATTTGACGTGGCGCGGGTGCAGGCGCTGCTGGGTGAGGTTGATTCGCGGGTGATTAATGTGATGTAAAGGGTCATTTCACAGAACACCGGGGGTTTCACTTTTTATTTGTATAAAACTTACAATCAGTGCAAATTGGAGTTGTAGGGTAGGTTGCCCGAGAGCGATCTGTCTCTTGTGACGTGGAGTGTGCAGGGATTTTGCAGGCTCGAGGAGATGAATGAGCCAACCCACCCTCCGGGAGCTGATTTGGCAGACAAACCCTCACGCAACGCTTTTGTAGGGTGGGGTGCGCTTTTCACCCCACCATTTATTGTGTTTGATTTTAATGGTGCGGTCAACCCTCACGACCTTCGGTCTCAGGGCGGGAAACGGACAGCACTCTACTTAACACAGACCCCCGGGGTTTCCGCATCGCGATTAATATCAAAACTATGCACGCCAGCAATATGGATTAAGTCTAATGGTAATTTCTTAAAACCCCGGGGGTCTCGAAAAGCTACTAAACTTCGTCGGTCGCTGGGCGACCTTCTCGCAAAGACAAAGTATATTAAAAAATCAGTTCTCGCTCGGATTGTTCTTGGATCAAGGCCTCTTGAGCAGCCGCGTCCATCGGCTCGAATTTCTCGCAGGCATTCAGCACTTTGCCCATAATGCGGTAATCGCCCACGGTGCAGATGTGGGCCAGCTTTTGCGATAGCGAGAAGTTCACCATTTTCTGGATGGTTTCCTGGTCATCAAATGGCTCATACCAGGTGTGGAAGTGGGGTTCACGGTCGCCCCAAGGCCCCTTGGCGATGGCTTTGATGGTCATCACGCCCACATCTTTTGCTTCGCATAGGTCCAATAGGTCCAGGGCTTGGCGGCGGTAGTCCTCATCGGTAAACAAAGCGGGGAAGATCGGGAATAGCACCGTGTCAAAGTCAAAACGGCGCAGGGCTTCGATGAACAATGCTGGCGCTTGCATGCCGTGACCAGTGATGCCGATGAAGCGGGTCAGACCCTGCGCGCGCATCTCAATCACACCCTCCAGTGCGCCGCCGGTTTGGGTGCATTGGTCCAGCTCTTCCATGGTGGTGATGGCGTGCAGCTGGTAGAGGTCAAAGGTGTCCACTTGCAGCCGCTCCAGGGATTGGTGAAACTCGTCGATCGCACCCTGTTTGGTGCGCTCAGTCGTTTTACAGCCCAAAAAGACATCGTCGCGGATTTTGGGCATCCACGGCCCCAGGCGCAGCTCTGCTTCGCCATAGCTGGGGGCGATGTCGATATGGTTGACGCCGGCATCGATGACCTGCTGGATAACGATGTTGGCCATGGATTGATCTAACTGTCCAAGGACAACGCCTCCAAAAACAGCCACGGTGCTCATGTGATTTGTGCGTCCAAAACGCCTGGTTTGCATGTTTTTCTCCTATGATTTAGATCACGATCATGCCCCCGGGCCCTTGCCGGCGCCGGAAGGTGGGCAGGTTTTCTTCCTGTTCCCCCTGTTGCGCTTGTGCGAGGAGCTGATCGACGATGTTGATTTCTTCGCGCGCGGATTGAAAAGCCTCAAGCTCTTCCAGGCGTTTTTTCAACTCTTGGTAGGCTTGCATGCTCAATACCACGCCGATACGGCGACCGTCTTTGTCCACCAGGTATTGTTCGTTCAGCGTAAGCGTGCTCATGTTTTCAACCTGTGTTGTGGCGGCGGTTTACTCTTAGGCATCAATCCAGGTTTTGGTCTTCTTATACCTGTTGGGATAATTTTACCTTGTTAAGCTGGTACTGTGCGAGATCTCCGGGCATAATCCAAGGGAAACGCGATAATTTGATAAAAAACTCCCCGGTTATAAGCCGGGGAGTGAGTGTGCATGGGTGGTTCTTAGCTCAGGCCAACGATGCGGCCGGTCTCTAAATCGATATCGATATCGTAGTAGGCGGGCCGGGTGGGGAGGCCGGGCATTGTGCTCATGGTGCCCAGCAGCGGGTAGAGGAAACCGGCGCCAACGGAGGCGTTCACCGCACGAATGGGGATGCGATAACCCGTTGGGCGGCCCTTGAGCGCGGGGTCGTGGCTCAGGCTGAGGTGGGTTTTGGCCATGCAGATCGGGATTTTGTCAAAGCCCAGGCGGGTGTATTCCTCAATTTGCTTTTCAGCTTCTGGGGAATAGTCAACGCCTTCCGCACCATAGACCTTTTTGGCAATCGTTTCGATCTTCTCTTTGATGGGGATATCGAGGGGGTAGAGGAACTTGAAGTCGTTCTCACGTTCTGCGGCTTTGATGACCGCTTTACCCAGTTCGACGGCACCAGCGCCGCCCTCTTCCCAGTGGTTGGTGACCACTGCGTCAACGACCTTGCCGGTTTCGAGACAGGCCTTTTTGACCAGTTCCAGCTCGGCGTCGGTATCGGTGTAGAAGCGGTTAATGGCCACCACGACGGATACGCCATATTGGTTGGCGATCTCAATGTGGGCCATCAGGTTCGCTAAACCGGCTTCCAACAATTCCAGGTTCTCCTCGATATATTCCGGCGAGAGGGGCACCCCGGCTACTACCTTGGGGCCGCCGCCATGCATCTTGAGCGCCCGGATGGTGGCAACCAGCACAACCACGTCGGGGATGTTGCCCGAGTAGCGGCACTTGATGTCAAAAAACTTTTCCATGCCCATATCTGAGCCAAAGCCGGATTCGGTGATCACATAGTCGGCCAGCTTCAGGCCAATCATGTCGGCCATCACGGAGCTGTTGCCGTGGGCAATATTGGCAAACGGTCCCGCATGAACGAAGACCGGCGTGCCTTCCAGGGTCTGCATCAGGTTGGGCATGAGGGTGTCTTTCATCAGCACGGTGGCTGCACCCCCCACGCCGACATCCTCCACGGTGACCGGGTTGCCGTCCATATCCAGCGCGAGCACGATCCGACCGATGCGTTCGCGCATGTCTTTGATGGAGGTGGCCAGCGCCAGCACGGCCATTAATTCGCTGGCGACAGTGATGTAGAAGCTGGTCTCAAAGTTGAAACCTTTTTCAGCGGGCCCCTGTCCGACGGTGATCCCGCGCAGGAGGCGATCATTGGTGTCGGTTGCCCGCCGCCAGGTGAGGGTTTCCCGGTTGATGTTCAGCCGGGCAAATCTGCGCCGTTCTTCCTCGGTTAGCTCGTCGGGGTTGGTTTTGTCAATGCCGAGGTTCTTCAGGCGGCCCATCATGTTGATCCCAAAGCTGCGTTTGCCGTTTTTGTCGGGCGGGCATAAGCGGTTGAAGAGGGCTTCATCGCTTTGATAGGATTCGTGGTACATGCGGGTTTCGACGGCGGCAGCGATCAGGTTGTTGGCTGCGGTGATGGCGTGGATGTCGCCGGTCAGGTGCAGGTTGAAATTCTCCATGGGGATCACCTGGCTGTAACCGCCGCCGGCAGCGCCGCCCTTGATGCCAAAGGTCGGGCCCTGGCTGGGCTGGCGGATGGCGGTGAGCACCCGTTTGCCGAGATGTGCGCCTAAGGCCTGGCTCAGGCCGACCGTAGTTGTGGTCTTGCCCTCACCCAGAGGGGTGGGTGTGATGGCGGTCACATCGATGTATTTACCATCGGGCACATCGGCCAAGCGCTCCAGAACGGAAAGGCTCACTTTGGCGATGTATTTCCCATAGGGATCATATTCATCCGGCAAAAGCCCCAGTTCTTCAGCGACCTGGGAGATCGGTTTGAGCTCTGCCTCCTGGGCAATTTCGATGTCGGAGGGGACGGGGTTACGCAGGTTGAGTTTGGTGGGGGTATATGGGGTCTCGGGTTTTTGGGTCATGCAGATTTCCTTTCAAAAGTGAGCTGATTAATGATGCCTGTTCGTCTATCTACTTTTAACTCAGCCTAATTATGCCGAGAAAGGTTAAAAAAATCAAGAAAACCGGGTTTGAGCGCCCAGTTTTTAAGTTAAAGGTGTAGACAAATGCACCAATCAATGCAGGGTTGTCTTATTTTCGAGATGCAATATAATTTTTTAGGCTGAACTGACCGGATTGGTTTATTGAAGAGATGCTCAAGAACAAAATGCGATTTTTCCTCATCCTCACAGCAACCCTCACCTTAGGGTTGTTGAGCGGGTGTATCACGATCGTTGAAGATATCACGGTCTTTGAAGATGGTTCCGGTACGCTGCGCTTTGCAGTGGGTGTTGAATCGGAAGACTATGAGGCCTTTCAAGAGGGGATTCCGGAGGGTTTTGAGCTTGAAAACCTGTTTTCGCTCATCGCCCGAGATGAAAATGTGACCTCAATCCAGTTCGACCGCTATGAAGAGGCAGGCCGTAACTGGGAGACGGCTGAGCTGCAGGTGGCTGATGTTTCAGCCCTGTTTGCAACACGGCGGCGGATTGGCCCCATTGAGATCATATTTAACGAAGAAGAAGGCGAATACCGATTTACACAAACCCTGAATGTGGCCAGCTCCACCTTGGTTATCCCGGGGATCAACCTGATGGATTTATCCACAGCGTCTTTCCGGGTCAACCTGTCGACGCCCCAAATAATCGACACCAACGGGATTCAGACGGCAGCGGGGGTCAGCACCTGGGAGATTCCGCTGGATGAGGTTTTGCAAGATGGGTCAACCGCTTTCTTACGTGCGGATTACCTGTTAGAGCCTTATGAAGGGTTCTTCATTCCCTGGGAAGTGTTCTTCCCTTACGTGGTGATTGGCTTTCTTGCCCTGGGGGGTATATCGGTTTTGGTTGTGATCCTGGCTAACACCTTGGGCAGACGGGAAAAAGAACAAACCTTAAAGTTTAAGTAAAACAGGCGCTGTTGTTGGCGGTTTTAACCGGGCGCAATGGAAAAAGAAGCAAGATTTCATGTATAATCAAGCGCGATCATCATACTTTATAACCTACAGAGAACAGGCACATGCTGCTTTTTGAAGAACGACAAGCCATCACCAATTATGCGAGAAAGCTGCTCGCCACTGGCCTGGTTAAGGGCACCAGCGGCAACCTCAGCCTGGCGAACGCGGATAAAAGCCTGGTGGCGATCACCCCCTCTGGGGTGGCCTATGAAACGATGGCGCCGGGGGATGTGGTCGTGGTGGATCTGGACGGCAACCACGTGGATGGCAAATTACTGCCTTCTTCTGAAATCGGGTTTCACCTGGCATTGCTCCGGCAGCGGCCTGAGATCAAAGCCGTGGTCCATACCCATTCTGAATGTGC
>DKFH01000186.1 GCA_002452315.1 Anaerolineaceae bacterium UBA6801
GTTCAGGTTTTTTCAGTAGAGTCATTAACTACTATTATTATCTACTTTATAATAATGCGTAGGGGTAACCCTGCGCGAAGCACTCTTTGAGCCGTGATTGCACTAGGCGGACACGGAGGCTCGCCCCTACGATCAAATATGTTTAGAGAAAATTCTCATTTTCAACGCCCTCTGAATAACCACGGTTTAACACACAAGCTTTTGCATGCGCTGACAACTATAACGAAATACCTGGGCTGCAAATCATCTACCACCTTTTCTTGACGGCAGAATCAGCGCCAAACTGCGTTATAATATACATGTGTTGTCAATATTTTTCACGAAACAAAAGGAGGAAGGATGAAATACCGGATCTTTTTAGTACTTGCCATCGTTATGGCGCTTGTACTCACAGGGTGTCAAAGTGACGCTGACGCATTGGTGGTGGGAACTTCAGCAGATTACCCCCCCTATGAGTACGTTGATGAAACAGGAAAACTGGTTGGCTTTGATATCGAACTGATGGAAGAGATCGCTAAGCGGATGGATGTCACGATCGAATGGCAGGATATGCCCTTTGACAGCCTGATCCAGGCCGTTCAGGAGGAAAAGATCGATCTGTCCATCTCCGCATTTAATTACTCAGAAGAGCGAGCCCAATTAGTCGATTTTTCTGACCCATATCACATCTCACAGGATGCCTTCATTGTTGCCGAGGGCTTCACTGGCGAATTTAATACCGCTGAAGATGCAGCCAACTACAAGCTTGGTGTACAATCCGGCACGATGCAGGATGAATGGATCACCGAAGAGCTGATCGGTACCGGACTGATGAGCGAGGCTAACCTCTCCCGTTACGAACGGGTCGACCAGGCCGCCCTTGACCTTCAGGTTGGCAGGATTGACATCTTAATGGCGGACGATGTCCCAGCCAGAGCAATCGTCAGCCAATTTGACGGTCTTGAAATCATCTATGAAGAAATGCTCTACACAGGACCCATCAATATCGTCCTTCCGAAAGGGGCGACCCAATTAAAGGCCGATGTAAACCGTATCATTGCTGAATTACAGGCTGAAGGGTTCATAGAAAACCTGGCGTTAAAGTATTTTTACGATTAATCACGGCTTCACTAACCAGGGAGAAAAGTTGTTCACCAATTTCAACTTTTCTCCCAGACGATCTTTTTTCAGCAAGGTCATAAATCTTCAGGCCGGGGAAGCTTAGTCCATGGAACTCGGTAGATTTGTCCAATATATTGCCTCTGGAACGGCTTATACCGTATTGGTTTCGCTGATTGCCTTGCCTTTTGGCCTGGCATTGGGCTTAATCCTTTCCTTACTGTACGTGTACGGCGGGAAAATCGTGGCCTTCCTCATGGGGATCTACAGTACGGTCATGCGCGGTATTCCGCCCATCGTGCTGCTCTTCATCCTGTACTTCATGGTCTCGGGTAACATCAACCTTTCGCCATTTTGGGCAGGCTCCATCTCACTGGGCATCATCAGCAGCGCGTACCAGATGGAAATCTTCCGCGGCGCATTGCAGTCCGTCAGCGGCGGCCAGATGATGGCAGCCCGCGCCATCGGGATGAGCAGGTTAACCGCCATTCGGCACATCATCATCCCGCAAGCCTTTCGCTTGGCCATCCCGCCCTGGTCCAATGAGGCGGCCATCGTCATCAAAGATTCCTCGCTGGTATACGCCCTGGGTGTGCCTGAGATTTTGCGCCGCGCCCAGCTGATCAGCGCCAGCACGCAAGAGCCGTTCCTGGCCTATATCACAGCCGGGTTAATTTATTTTGCATTGGTATTCATCACCAATCGCCTCTTAGACCGTTTAGAAAAACGAGTGCGCATTCCTGCGAATCCCTGAACACGGAGAAGAATATGCCCGATCCGATTTTGGTTGTCAAAGGTCTCACAAAAACCTATGGAAAGAATATCGTTTTCCATGATATCGATATGACCGTCGATGAGGGCGATACCGTCGTGATCATCGGCCCCAGCGGCACCGGCAAGAGCACCTTACTGCGCTGCATTAACCTGCTCACCAAGGCAGATTCGGGCCAAATTTGGCTGGACAACGAAGAAATTACCGCCCCCGACCACAGCGCAGACGAAGTCCGCCAGCACATTGGCATGGTGTTTCAAAACTTCCTGCTCTTCAACCACCTGACTGCCCTCGATAACGTCAAAATCGGGCTGAGCAAGGTTAAAAAGCTCAGCAATAGCGAAGCGGAAGCAAAAGCCATGCAGGAGCTTGAGCGGGTCGGCCTGTCCGACCGGGCTCATCACTACCCGGGGCAGCTCTCCGGCGGTCAGCAGCAGCGCGTGGCCATCGCCCGCGCCCTGGCCATGGACCCGCGCATCATGCTCTTCGACGAACCCACCTCCGCCCTCGACCCCGAATTGATCGGCGAGGTGCTGGAGGTGATGCGCAAGCTGGCCAGGGATGGCATGACCATGCTGGTGGTGACCCACGAAATGGGCTTCGCCCGCGAGGTTTCCAACCGGATCATCTTCCTCGAGAACGGCAGTATCGTTGAGGAAGGTCCACCGGACGAGATGTTCTACAGGCCAAAATTCGACCGTACGCGCGCCTTCCTGTGGAAGATCAGCGAGCTGTATGGCGATAAGGAGAGCGAAGCATAGATGGATGATACCTTTGCCATCCTGATAAGGTTCTTCCCTGAGTTCCTCAAAGGCACCGCGGTCACCCTCGAGCTGACCGCCGTCGGCCTGGTTCTGGGCTTCACCCTCGGTTTGACTCTGGCATTAATGCGCGCGTACGGACCCAAATGGCTGCGAATGATTGCCATCGGCTACATTGAATTGTTTCGGGGCACACCACTCCTGGTCCAGCTGTTCCTGATCTATTACGGTTTGCCCTCCCTGGGGCTGACCCTCACCCAGAACACCTCCGCTTACCTGGCATTAGGACTGAACAGCGCTGCCTACCAGGCGGAATACCTGCGCGGCGCGATCCAATCCATCGGTGAATCACAGATGACGGCCGGCCGTGCTATTGGTTTAACCCGCTGGCAGACCATCCGCTTCATCATCCTGCCGCAAGCGCTGCGCCTGGTCATCCCGGCCTGGTCCAACGAGCCCATCTCCCTGCTCAAGACCACCGCGGTGGTGTTCCTGATCGCCGTGCAGGATCTGATGGCCAGGGGAAAACGGGCGGCGACCATCACCTACAACCCCATCGGCAGCTATTTGGCCATCGCCATCATCTACCTGGTGCTGGTCTTTGCTGTCAGTGGTCTGCTGAAATGGCTCGAGCGCAAGACCAAAATCCCCGGCTTCGAAATGGAAACCGAGCACGCGTGATTTTCAATCGGCCCATTGCAACCGCAATCACGCAGGTCTCCCGACCTGACGCGCAGTTGTAATAACCAATAACCAAAATTTCACATCACAAGACCTCGCCGGAGGTATTAATTGGATATAAACCGGTCTTCTGATGCGTCGCTGGTCAAGTCGCATTGACAAATAAAGCCGCCCCAAAGGTAGTCCAGCGCTGCAAATTGTCCAGGTGAAGCGGGTTGTAGGGATCTAAAGTTTACATGATCCTCTTCCCATTGCTGCCTGGTCACCCCCTTCATCGGAATGGTTGGCGGTATCTCCCCCATATCAATTCTCAAGGTTGACCAGTGCCCAACAAAACAAAACCGACAGCGTGACCCAATTTTCAAGGCAACGCTGGGTAAATCTACCA
>DKFH01000166.1 GCA_002452315.1 Anaerolineaceae bacterium UBA6801
GGCTATTTTCTGCTGAAGGAGATGCCTGCCCATGCCGACCCCTTTGCGCCTGAAAACGTGCTGGTGCTGGCCAACGGTTTGCTGACGGGTGCGCCTATTTCCACGACGACTCGTTATGTGGTAGCCGGCCGCTCTCCATTGACTTGCGGGGTGGGCAGTTCCGAAGCGGGTGGGTTTTGGGGCCCGGAGCTCAAACAAGCCGGTTTTGAGGCGATCATCATCACCGGCCGGGCTGATAAACCGGTTTATCTGTGGATTAAGGACCAGGACGTTGAGATCCGCTCAGCAGAGCATCTGTGGGGGCGCTCAACGGCCGAGGTGCAGTCGGCCATTCGGGAAGAATTGGGCGACCCGATGATCCGTGTTTTGCAGACCGGTATTGCGGGGGAAAACCGGGTGCGCTTTGCCGGCCTGACCAACGATTTACGACATTTCAACGGCCGCAATGGGATGGGGGCGGTATTTGGGGCCAAGAACCTCAAGGCCGTGGCTGTGCGCGGCTCAACACGGTACCGTGACATCGCACACGATCCCGAAGGGATGCGTGAGCTGGGCCGAAAGATTTCCCGCCAGGTGCGAGATAATCCGCAATCCTGGGAATTGCAGCATCGGGGCACACCCGGGCTGATCGAGCCGCTGAATACGGCCGGTATGCTGCCGACCCGAAACTTCCGCCAGGGCGAGTTTGAAGGCGCAGATGACGTCAAATGGGAAGCTTACGAATCGGAATTGCTGATTGGGCGGCGGACGTGTTTTGCCTGTGCGGTGCGCTGTAAACGTGAAGTCCAAGTTGATGGTGAACCATCTGAATATGGCGGGCCGGAATACGAGACCCTGGCTGCTTTCAGTTCTAACTGTGGCGTTTCAGACCTGCAGGTGATTGCCAAAGCGAATGAGTTATGCAATGCCTATATGCTCGACAGCATTTCAACGGGCATGACGATCTCCTTTGCGATGGAATGTTTCGAGAATGGCTTGATCACCACTGAAGATACCGATGGGATTGAGCTAAGGTTCGGTAATGGCGAGGCTGTGGTGGCCATGGTAGAAAAGATTGCTAACCGGGAAGGTTTTGGCGACCTCCTGGCTGAGGGCAGCAAACGCGCCGCCGAGAAGATCGGCCTGGGCGCGCTGGCTTACGCCCAGCAGGTAAAGGGTCAGGAACTGCCCATGCACGAGCCGCGCGGCAAGTATAACGTGGGTATGGGGTATGCCATGGCCGAAATTGGCGCGGATCACCTGATTGTGACCCATGATTCGATGCTGGTCAATCCTGATGGCTTGCCCTTCAAAAATGCCGCGCCTTTGGGGATTACCCAGGCAGAACCGGCTCGCAGTTTTAATGCAGAAAAAGTGCGTCAATATTGGATTTTAGAGAACTGGAACAGCTTTGAAAACACGGTGGGTTACTGCTTCTTTGGGCCAGCACCGCGCGGTTTGATCCATCCCGATGATGTGCTGGCTTCGGTCAATTTGGCCACGGGCTGGGATTTAAGCATGGAAGATCTGCTTGAGATTGGTGAACGAGCAGTCAACCTGCACCGTCTGTTCAATGTGCGGGAAGGGTTTTCGAGTGACGATGATGACCTGCCAGCACGCTTGTTCGAAGGTCTGGAAAACGGCCTGCTGAAGGGCGAAGCGATTGATCGAGAACAGTTTTTAATGGCGCGCTCAAACCTGTATGCGCTCAAAGGATGGGATCCTGAGACGGGCATCCCGACCCGGGCGCGGTTGGAAAGCCTGGGGCTGGGTTGGGCTGCGGATTTGGTTAAATTATAAAAAATAGCAAGCGCAAGAGGATGGGCCTAGAGGACATCATGAAGCTTTATGCTGGTGGTTACCTTACCTTTTTTATGCCGGAGCAGCAGCCTGAAATCGAACGTGTGCTGCCTGAACCGACTGCACTTGATGACCTGCTGAGGTCGCTGGGCATCCCCCCGGGTGAGGTGCAATTGGTGATCATTAACGGTGAGATTGCTGAGCTAACCCAGGCCCAAATTCATGATCAGGATGTGGTCAAAGTCTTCCCTGGTGTGGACGGAGGTTGATATGCACACTCAAAACCTTGACCCTTTAGAATTGGAACGCTATAGCCGGCATTTAGCCCTGCCACGTTTTGGCGAGCAAGGGCAGTTGCGACTCAAACAGGCCTCGGTTTTGATCGTTGGGCTGGGCGGATTGGGCTCGGTTTCCTCGCTGTACCTTACCTCTGCGGGTGTGGGGAAAATCGGCCTGATTGAGGATGATCATGTGAACCTGAACAATTTGCAGCGACAAATTTTATATACCACAGGTGAAGTTGGCCAGTCAAAACTGGCGCTGGCTGCCCAAAAATTAGAAGCCCACAACCCCACAGTGGCGATCAAAACCCATCCCCACCGGCTGAATGCAGACAATGCCGGTGCCATTGTTCAAGAGTATGACCTGGTTGTCGATGGTACAGATAACCTGGTGACGCGCCGGGTGATCAACCAGGCCTGTGTGGCGTTGGACCGTCCCTATATCTACGGCGCAGTTAACCTCTACGATGGTCAGGTGAGCATGTTCCATGCCTCACAGGGGCCCTGTTGGGCCTGCCTATTTCCAGAAAGCCCTCAGGAACCCCAGCCCAAACGACCCGAACAATTGGCAGTGTTGAATACCGTACCGGCTGTAATTGGCGCCTTGCAGGCCACAGAGGCGATCAAATGGATCGTTGGCATGGAGCAAACATTGATCGGGAAATTGCTGATCTATAATGCCTTACAGGCAAGTTTTGAGAAAATTGGTATCGAAAAGAACCCCCAGTGCTCGGTTTGCGGGTGTTAAGTTTTATGAGTATTTTTTTGCCTAATAATCAATAGGTTAGGGTCCAGTTTCTTCAGCTTCGGTAATGGTCACCTCGATGGAACTGGGCAGGATGGCGTCCACACTGATTTGGTTATTCTCAAGCCACACCTCGGGTGCCAATTGGTAGGTTCCTACCCCGCGGTCAGTGAGATCGAGCAAAACCAGGATCAGGTCAATGTTCAGTTCATCGAGCAGGGGCAGGGGGCCCGAGAGGAAAATATCAACGGTAATTGGGGAGAATTCGACGGCTAAACCCTCGCCCAGGCCCTCAATTTGAATAGGAACATTGGTGAAGCTGATGCTGCTTTGAATCGGCTCGATACCAATATGAACGGTGACATTTTGACTGCCCACCACATTGATGCCCTCGGGGAGGTTCAAGGCAACCCTGATCTCAATATCATCGTTGGCCATATTAAGGTTAATGGGCGTGGTCTCAACAAAACCGGGGAAGGTATCAACCAGGCCGGGGTCTGCTGAAAAAATCGTGACGGTGGGGGGCATGGCAAAGATGTTGGTCAGCCGGTAACCCGCTGCGATCTGACCACTGGTGACGATCTTCACCACCACGGTCCGATAACCACCGCGCTGGATCACCGGTACAGTGACCTGGACCGCTGGCGGGTTGAGGGTCACCCCGGTGACCGGCACCTCATCTGCATCCAGCGGGACCAGCTCAATCATCCGCTGGACATCTTCTGAGGCATCGGTGATATTGATCTCAGCGTTGACATGGTCAATGGTATCAATCAGTGATTTGGGTCCTGAGATGAGCACGGTTTCGTTGCTCAGCTCTGGGGTTTGCACTTCGAAACCGATGGTGGGATTGCCAATCACTCGCAGGTCGATGGGGAAGCTTTCGGTTACGATGGCATCCAATTTGATAAAGATGGAGGAAGGGGCGATGCGGACAATTTCTGCCGGAGCAATGTTGAGGTTGACCTGGGGCGAGAGGGTATGCACGCCGGATTCAACGCCTGAAAGGTCCAGGATCACATTAATCAGGTTGATGTCGTTTTCGAGCTGAGCGTGAATGGACGAAGGGGCGCGAATGGCCAGATTGACCTGCCCGGGAATTTCATTGGTGATGGTCAGACTGGGGTCTAAACCGACGATTTCCATCGGGAGCGGCCTGGGGTAGGTGCGGGTTTCTGTGGGATCAGCCTGGGTGACAGCAAAGATCCAAACCACGGTCGCAAAGATCACGGCGGTCAGGAGAGTGGGCAGGCTGCGGATCACTTTACGTAGAAATTTCATAATTCTTCCCCCTCTTTATTAGCTTCTTCTTCGGGGGTGAACAGGGCCAATAAGCGGGCAACCAGGCTTTTTCCGCCGATAAATTCTGTAGCCTGGAAGAAGGCCAGCAAGGTGTTTTGCAGGCGTTCCATGTTTAATCGGCGGATCATTTTGCCATCCTGGGCGATTGAAATGCTGCCGGTTTCTTCCGAGACGACGACGGCGATGGCATCACTGATCTCCGTGATGCCGAGGGCGGCGCGATGCCTAAGCCCCAGGGTGCGCTCGGGTGAACGGTTAAGCACACCGGTGGATGAGAGCGGCATCACGCAGGATGCTGCGACGATTTTGTCGTTGACGATGATGACGGCGCCATCATGCAGGGGCGTATTGGGATAAAAAATCTGCAACAGCAGCTCGGGGGTTACGATGGCATTCATCGGAACGCCGGTGGAGACGTATTCCCCCAGGCCTTGATTGCGTTGAATGACGATCAGGGCGCCGTGATGGCGCTCTGAAAGGCGTCCGCTGGCTTTGATGATGGCGTTCAGCGTTTCAATGAATTGCTTTTCGGTGATATCCCGGGTGCGAGCCAAAAAGGACATATTTCCTGCCCTGCCTACCCGTTCTAAAGCGCGGCGGATCTCAGGGGCAAAAATGACGGGGATGGCGAAGACCAGGGCCGGTAAGATAGTGCTGATCAGCCAGGAGAATGCCGGCAGTTCGACCAAACTAGTGAAGAGCACCAAGAGGACGATGATAAACAGCACGCCCCGCAACAACACCAGGGCTTCGGTGTCGCGGAGGAGCATCAGGACGATGAAGAAAACCAGCGCTACCAGGACGATATCGAGTAAATCGGTCCATCCAAAGCGTTGGAAAAGAAACGTGAGGTCGTTTATAAATTGGGCCATTTGATCATAACTATGTGTTTAGGTCTATCGATTTCCGCTTTCAAAGGGCTGGCTTATGATTTTGTGCCATGGCTTGGCGTGATCACATTTGGCTGCTTTTTGAATTGCCATTTGCCAGGCCGGGTAGGTGATCTGATGGGTATCGTGTTGGTCATACCCATACTGTTGGGGTTGATGCCCGAGGGCATCCGCCACATGGCCTGCTAAGAGTAAGAATTCAACCTGGTGGGCCAGTGCGTGCTTTTCAAATGCTTGGTAAACCAGGGCAGGCAAGGTGGCGATAAACTCTGGGGGTTGAACTTGTGTGAGCGTGGCCGTGAAATTCCAGTTTTCCCAGATTATAAAGGCCTGAATATGCTCATTGTTGAGGATCACCAAGACCGTCGCCAGGCCAAGGTGCTCATATAGGCTGGCGGGATCTTCCCCAGTCAGCTCCTGCCAGGCCCTTTCCAGCCGCTCGGCTGGAAAGGCATTGACTGATTGTGCTGACCAGTCCTGAGACATTTTAATGTGCAGCGGATCTCTGACTTTATCTATATGAATTGTATCATCAAGTGCGCTGCATGTCCTTAACCAGGTGTCTTTGAAGGACGCTTCGGTGTTGATGATCACATCCGCCCGGGCCAGTTTTTCCATTTGGGGCGGCTGCGCGTCGATCCTGGAGCGGGCTTGTGCTGCAGTCAGACCCCGCAGACGTTGCAGTCGCTGCATTTGATGTTCAAATGCGGCATGGCTGACCCAAATCTGGTCGCAGTGCTCGCCAAGGCCTGATTCAAGGAGCTTGATGGCTTCAATGCACGCCAATGGGCGCCTGGCGGCCTTAATACGCCGCAGAATGGCAGTGATAACCGGCGGGTGGACGAGCGCTTCGAGCTGCTCTAACCGCTCCGGGTCGCTGAATACGATTTCGCCCAGCTTTTTGTTGGAAATCTGTTCCTGATCGGATTTTATTGATGGGCCGAAGGCTGCGAGTACCTGGTGATAGGCGCTGCCCCCCGGGTAAAGCATGCGGTTTGCCAGTGTATCCGCATCGATGCCGAACACCCCTGCATTGGCCAGCATGCGTCGAATCACGCTCTTTCCTGTGGCGATATTGCCTGTGATGCCGATCGTATGGGTCGAATTGATCATCTTCTGCCTGTCCATGGTGAAGTATACCCGATTTCACCTGCGCCCTACATGGGCAGGATGCTATAATATGAATATGATCCTGGAACGTTTGGCGCAGGCTGCGTCTGAATACTGCGGTTTAAAGCAAGACCAACCCGTCCTGTTGGGGGTGTCTGGCGGTGTGGACAGCCTGGCGATGGCCTTTGGCCTGGAAGCGCTTGGGTACCCGCTGATTATTGCGCATGTTGACCATGCCTTACGGTCAGAATCTCTGGCTGAGGCAAAATTTGTGCAGCAGGTGGCTGACACCCGCGGATGGCCATTTTTTGGCCAGCGAATTGATGTGCGCCAGGTGGCGGAAGCGGCGCGGCAATCGCTTGAGGAAGCTGCCCGGCAGGTACGTTATACATTCCTCTTCGAGCAGGCGCGACTGCATCAATGCCAGGCAGTGGCCGTTGCCCACCATGCCGATGACCAGGTTGAGACGGTTTTGATGCATTTCTTGCGCGGCACCGCGCTGGGTGGGCTGACGGGGATGCCTTACCGTCGGTTGATGCCCCCATGGGACCCCAATATCCCCCTAGTGCGGCCGCTGCTAGGCATCTGGCGCGAGGAAATTGAGGCGTATGTGGAAACTCTGGGATTGGCGCCCTGTGTTGACGTGACCAACTTTGATACGACCTATTTTCGCAATCGGCTGCGCCATGAGCTGATCCCTGTCCTGCAAACCTATAACCCGCAGATCAAAACCGCCCTTTCACGGATGGCGGATGTGCTCCAGGTGGAGGCGGACTGGTTGGATAAAGTGACAAGGGAGGCTTACCAGGCGTGTGTACAGGGGGAAACTGATGAAAGCATTCAACTGGCCCTGCCGGCTTTCCTTGGGCTGCACAAGGCGTTAAAGCGTGGTGTGCTTCGTCTGGCCATTGAGCATTTACGGCCGGATTTACGGGATATTGGCTATGAGGCAATTGAACGCGGCCTGGATTATGTAGAGGTGGGAAAGGCTGGGGGGGAGATTGACCTGGTCGCCCGTTTGAACCTGGCTGTGATTGAAGACACCCTAGTCATCAAGGATTGGTCGGCTGAACTGCCGGATTTCAACCGGCCTCTGCTGGTGGATGTGTCCTTTGAAGCGTCATTGGGTTTGAATCAACCGGTTGTGCTGAAGCATGGATGGCGGTTAACGGCTACTTTAGAGGAGGAATGTTCTGAAACGCCGTTGAAGGCTGTTAAACGCATTCCTACCGATGAGGCCTGGCTGGATTACGATCAACTGCCTTTGCCTCTGACAGTGCGGGGAGCAAGGGAGGGTGAGTGCTTTGAGCCTTTGGGCATGGGGGGGCATTCACAAAGCTTGCAGGATTTTTTTGTCAACCTGAAAATACCAGCGCATTTAAGGCCGGTGTGGCCGCTGGTCAGCACGGATCAACGGGTGGCCTGGGTTGTTGGGCTGCGGCCATCAGAAGCGTTTAAGATCACCGAGAAAACGCAGCGCATCCTTAAGCTTAGGCTGGTCAAAAGCGCGGAATAATTATTACCTGAAGAGGAAATATGTAATTGAGGATAGCGGTGGAGAAGAATAATCCTGTTACTCTTCCGTTTCATCCCCAAGGTCATAGCCCTGCTGGAGGGCAAGGCTGCGCAGCTTGCGGCGCACCTCGCGGAATTGAATCTTTGACACGCCCAGCTTCTGGCGGATCTTGTCTGGCTCGACACCATCGATCAGGTCTGTCAACACGCTCGTCCAACGGCACATATCGAAGGAGATTCGCTTATCGAAACCACCTGCTTCGGTGATATCCTCGAGGATATATTCCAGCCTGCGGGCTGTCCAGGGGAAGAGCCGCTCCTGGGGTTCGTATTGGGCGGCGTATTCATTGAAGGCCTCTACCCACTCTGGTGACAGGGGGAGCTTGCGTTCCTTGTAGCGATAGCGCGGGTTGGTGTAGCGAATAAACACGTGGGCGTTTTGNNGGGTCATCAACCTCGAGGTGGTTGAGGTTGATATTACGGCATTCACCCTTCTTAATCCCTGTTTCTAAGAGCAGTTTGAGCAGGGTATAAGGGCGAGCATCGGGTTGGTCTCCCGTGCGGAAAGCATCTGCTGTTTTGAGCGCTGATTTTATTTCCGGGTGGCTTAACACGGCTGGCAGGGGACTGGTAACAGTCTTTTGGGGGAGTTTTTCAGCCGGATCAACCATCAGGACGCCGCCTCTTTGCAGCCAGCGGAAAAAACTCTTTAACGATGTAATCCGCCTGGAAAGGCTTTTGGGGCTACAGGGCACGCCGCGTTCGTTTTCAAGCCAGTTGACAAAGTTCTCAAGGTCTTTGAGCGTGATTTCACCGATGGTCTTGTCGGGGGGTAGAAAGGTATCTAATAAATTGAGATCAGCAATAAAGGCTTTAATGGTGTAGGGAGAGCGACCTTGGTCGTTTAAATAAAATTTCCAGGACTGTATGGCGGGTTGGAGGTGTGTGCGCTCGTTTAAATGCACTGGTGTGCCTTTGGTTTCTGTGTTCTGATGTGTCATTGGGCTCTCCCTGTTTTCGCGTAGCCAGATAATTTAATTGATTTTAAACTGAACACGCGTTATTGTCAATTATTTTTCGCACAATATGGATTAATGTACGCCCTTGTTTTCTTCATCACAGGGCAGATCTCAGCATCGGGGGTATGAAATGACCCGTTTTGACCCAGGAGGCGATGTGAAATTGCTTAAATTTAGACCTGGGTTTACAGGTTGTCGGCATGGTTTGTGAGGTGAATGTGAATTAACCCCTCTGTTTTATTCCAATTGCAGCGCTTCGATCATCAATTCCTGGATCAGGGCTTTGTCGGGCACCAACACATTGGCCCCGGTTGTTGTGATCCAGCTATAGGCATGGTCAAAGCCGATAACGTAATTGCGGATATCCCCGTCTTCATAAATCGTTTTTGCCAGCGGCAACATGGCGATCACTTTACCCAGCTTAACATCCGTTTGGACGAATGAAGTGTAGACATCATAAAGCTCTGGCACTTTGACTAGCACATCCAGCCTCATCAAGCGTTCGAAGATGGCGACGATCACCTCCTGGGCGCGGCGGGCACGTTCGACATCATTGGTTGAGTAACGTGAGCGCACATACCAGAGGGCGACATCCCCGGTCATGTAGACCGTTCCCGGGCCAACACTACACCAACCGCTTTGATTGATCCACCGGGCGCAGGTGTCGGTGAGGTTCTTTTCAACTTCGACATTGATCCCGCCCAGGCTGTTGACCAGGCGGGTGAAGCCGTCCATGTGGATCAAGACGTAATTATCAGGCCGCACTCCGAAATTAATTTCCATGGTATCTGCCAGCAGCTCAAACCCGCCCCGTCCATAGGCAGTGTTGATCCGGTTTTCGCCATACCCCGGTATTTGTACGTACAGGTCTCTGGGGAAAGAGATCGCGCTGACAAACCCATCCTTGGGATTCAACGATACCCATACGATTGTATCCGTGCGGAACCCGCCATCGTTAGGACGCAGGTCTGTGCCCAGCAGGAGGATGTTAACCTGGCCTTTCGGTTTTTGGAGCGTTTTTTGGGTTGGGCTGGGCTCGACCTCAGGTTCGCTGGCGATAACCGGTTCGGGGGTTGTTTGTGGAACATAGCCCATGCTTTCGGGCTGGAAGGGTGTTGGTGTCGGGCCTGTGTTGAGCGCCATGCGGGTTTGCATCGCGTAGGTATAAGCCGGGCTGACCCGATTATTTGACCTTAATCCGACAAAGAGGATAAAGCCCAGGAAAAAAACTAAGAAAAGAAACACCATGACGGTGAGGGCTTGAAAGCCTTTTGATATGGTGTTTTGTCCTTTAGGATGTGAAGTCAATTGTCTTGATGCCATGTTATTGGTCTATTGTGTTGAGTTTTTTGGCAACCGATTAATTTATTATTATAGCTCAGTTTATATATTTATCAATCAATGATCCGTACCGGGATTTGGAAGCGGAAGGTTGTGAAAGACACCTTTTTGCTCTTCAGCCAAATCTTTCCGTTCAGGACGCGAATGGCCCGGATCGCGTTGCGGATGGACGGGACGCTGCCGATGCCGGAAATGCTGTTGTATTGGCTGCTGAACAGGGCAGTTTGTTCTGATTGGGTCAGGCCTTCGCCAAAATCCGTCACCTGGATGGTCAACATGCCCATCTCGGGAGATAGCTTCTGCTCGAGCCGGACCGTTCCACCGTAGTCAGAGGCCAGGATGGCATTGGTGAGCAATTCGAACAACGCCCTTTGCAGCAATTCTGGATCCGTTTTGATCATCAAGCGGCCATCCGGGTTATGGATCTCCAGATCGATGTTATGCTTTTGCAGTTGGGCCGCCACCTGTAAGCGTGCATTGGCCGCAATAGAATCCAGACTGATGACCTGGTTTTCCAAAGATAAGCGAATGGGCCCGGTCTGGCCGGTTTCAGTTTGTCGATCTTGCAGCATACTTTTCGCCCGGTTCAATTCCAACTGGAGCTGTTCTTGCTCACGCTTTAATAGACGGTTTTGGTGTTGAAGTTGTTCCAATTGCGAGGCCAGGTCCTTTTGGGAGGCCAGCCGGGTGTTGAGATCGGCAATGGTGTGTTGCATGTGTTCCAAACGGGTCACACTTTCCATCTTTTCGA
>DKFH01000192.1:0-6172 GCA_002452315.1 Anaerolineaceae bacterium UBA6801
TGGTGAGTGTGGCCGGTTTGGGCAATCCGGATATCTGATCCTGCCCCTGAATTTGCATGGATTGTTGATTGTCCTGCGGGATGGCCGCTCCAACTCGAATTTTGAGCTGCTCCGCAGTGGGCTGACCGATGATCAAGCCATATTTCCTGCGGACATAACTGATGATGGCCTGATCGAGTTCCAACCCAGCCACGCGGGAGGTCTCGGCTGAGACGATCCCATGCATGGCAAGCACGGCTGCCTGGGAGGTTCCACCGCCCAGGGAGATGATCATGTTGCCGGTTGGTGTACCAATTGGCAGCTCAACGCCCAGTGCGCCGGCGAGCGGTTGTTGGATCAGGTTCACTTCCCGGCTGCCCGCGCCGAGACCGGCCTCGTATACGGCACGCCGCTCGACGCTGGTGACGCCATAGGGGACCGTGATCATTAGTTTGGGGCGAAATAAGAGCATACGCCCGGTCACCTGGCGGACCAACTCCCGCAGCAGGTTCTCGGTGATCTCATATTCAGCGATGACCCCGTAACGCATGGGCCGGTTGACCTCGATATTTTCAGGTACCCTGCCCAACATGTCTAAGGCTGATTTACCGATCTCAACCAGTTTTAATTCGTCGAGCAAAATGGCAACTATGGTAGGCTCCTGGAGGAGAATATCCTTCCCCTCAGCGATGCGTGTGTTCAATGTGCCTAAATCTATGCCCAATTCATGAGAAAGTCCTGCCATCATGCCTTCCTTGTTCTTTATGTGACTAAAAATTCGATATAGATTTCAAATAAGTGCAATATTGTGGTGTTTATCATACCCAATCAATAAGTTCTTGATAAGAGAGATGCCCCTGACTGATGAATGAATTTATTGTATCACTTCTGGGTCCGCTGGGCTTTTTCTTTGTCTCATTTGAAAAATTTTTGATATCAAATAGTCTACACCGATTGTCCGGCAATAACCCTCAAGGTATACTTAGGCACATCAAATTGTTTAGATTTCAGTGAGGGCCTGGTGCCAGACGGTTCGTATCTCATTTTTGAAAAGCAAATAACTGCCCCGGCAGATTTGATTTACCGGGCTTTCACATCAGCCATGGGTTACCGGGAATGGTTGTGCGATGTGAGCACAACCATTCCAACGGAAGGCGGCTGGATATACCTGGCCTGGAACAAGGGTTATTTTGCCAGTGGTGCGTATACGCAGCTGAACCCTAATAAAGCCGTCTCATTTACCTGGATCGGCAACGGTGAGCCCGGGTGGTCTAAAGTCGACGTGGTGATCGTTCCTCATGATACAGATAGCTGCAATGTTGTGCTGCGCCATGCCGGTTTTGGTCAAACCAGCGTCTGGGAAGCTGCCAAAGAAGAGATCTCTCGGGGTTGGACTTTAAGGCGGGTTGGGTTTGAATTGCTGGAAAAATATTTACCTTATCAGGAACATATCCGCCACATGGAAGAGATGATTAAAACCGCACGAAGCAAGCTCTCCGCATCGTGAAATCATCTTCTCTGCTGTCAAATTTCCTGTTCCAATGGGAGTGGTCCGAATTAATGAAAATATTTCTCTGGATGGCGTGTAAAGGATAAGCGTTAGTTTTGTATAGGCTGAAATGGGATGCGCTAGGATGATGACTGTGAATGAAAAATACGAAGAATCGCTGGAATTTTTATACAGCTTTATCGATTACAGCTTAAAACGAAATTTTCGGTATTCGGCTGAAAAGTTCAACCTGGATCGCATGCGTGATTTGATGCGCTTGCTGGGTGACCCCCAAATGGATTACAAAATCCTTCACATTGCGGGCACCAAGGGCAAGGGTTCAGTTTCGGCAATGTGTGCCAGCGTCCTGGCAGCGCAGGGTTACCAGGTGGGGCTGTACAGCTCTCCCCATATGATCGAGTTTACAGAGCGGATTCAAATTAATGGGCAGGAGATCTCGAAAGCTGATTTGGTGAAGATTGTGGAGATGCTCAAACCACTGACGGAGCAGGTGCCTGAGATCACCACCTTTGAGCTGACCACCGCTTTGGCCTTTGTTTACTTTTCACAATCCAAGGTGGATTACGCGGTCATTGAAGTGGGGTTGGGCGGCCGTCTGGATGCCACCAATATTGTTGACCCGATCATCTCGGTAATCACCTCGATATCCTACGACCATGTGAACATCCTGGGGCACACGCTTTCGGAAATCGCAGGGGAAAAGGGCGGGATCATCAAACCCAACATCCCGGTAGTGATCGCGCCGCAAAAAGCGGAAGCACGCCTTCGCCTGGAAGCAATTGCCCAGGAAAAGAATGCGCCCGTTATCCAGGTGGGACGTGATTACCTCTACGCCGCAGATGCACACACGATGGAGGGTCAGACCTTATTGGTGTGGACGCCTGACGAACAACCCCTGGTCGATAAGTTTATTGAGTCTGGCGGGCGTGATATCTGGAGCCCGCTGCGTTTGAGAATCCCGTTGTTGGGATTTCACCAGGTAGAAAACGCAGCAACCGCTTATGCGACTTTAAAAACGATCGAAAAATTTGGTGTGGATCTTTCTCAAAGTGCTTACCAGGAAGGTTTTGCTGGGGTGCGATGGCCTGGGCGCATGGAAATACTTTCTCTACATCCAACTCTGGTGATTGACTCGGCCCACAACCGCTATTCTGCCCTCAAATTACGGCAGGCGATGGATGATTATTTCCCTGGATTGCCGATTGTGCTGGTTTTTGGCGCTTCAGAAGACAAAGATATCGAGGGCATGTTCCAGGAGCTTCTTCCCCGGGTTTGGCGGGTGATCACCACCCAATCCGATCATCCCCGGTCAATCGAGGCGGACGCCCTTGTGCCGCTTGCCCACCGATTTGGGCGATCGGCAGAGGCGATTGTACCTGTTGAGGATGCTTTAGCTGCTGCAATGGAAGAGGCCGGGGGAGAATCCATCGTCCTGGTGACGGGCAGCATCTTCGTGGCAGCTGCTGCGAGAGCAATTTATTCATCGAAGACGCCCAGGGCGAAAATAATTGGTTAACGAATGAATCCACGGGCAAATTTATTAGCTTGCTGAAGTACGGAGTATTTATGAGCGACGAAGAATGGTATCCAAACGCCGAAGATTATGATGATCTGATCGGAAACATCCATCAAAGGACAGAAGAGCTGTATCGCTTTGCGAGCTGGGAACAGGATGAAAACGGATTGATCACCTGCCCGGCAATTTTGCTGGATGATGTGGTGGTATTTCCGCATATGATTTCACCGTTATTCCTTGGTGACGAAGCATCGATCCGTGCCGTTCAGGCGGCACAGGACCAGAATAAAACGGTCGTTGCGTTGTATTGGTCTGATGATGTTGTTACCGTGGATGGCACCAGCCGGTTTTTGCCGATCGGGATTGAAATTGCTGTGGGACGCATACTCACCCTGCAAGAGGGCGAAAAATCTGCTCTGGTGCAGGGGCGCCGCCGGGTTGAAATTGTGGCGGTCTTAGAGACTGAGCCCTATTTCCTCGTCCAGGTGCGGCTGGTGGATGATAATTACCGCATGACTCGCCACCTCAACGCGCTCATGCGGACCTCGCGCAATTTATTTGAGCAGTGTGTTTCCTTAAACGACAATCTACCTGAAGAGGCGCATCTCTTTTCGATCAATATCAGCGATCCGGGCTGGCTGGCCGATATGATTGCCACGTCACTCCCCCTGACTTTTGAAACGCGCAAGCATTTGATGACTCTCGTCCATCCCGCAGATCGATTGAAGGAAGTCAACCAGATCCTGGCAGAGGAATTGGACGTGCTGGAATTGGAAGATGAGATCCAAACCCAGGTGCAGACTGAAGTGGACCGCTCTCATCGGGAGTATTATTTGCGCGAGCAGATGAAGGCTATTCAATTGGAGCTGGGCGAAGACGATATCTGGAGCCAGGAAATACGAGCCTTAGCGGAAAAAATTGAAACGCTCAACCTCCCTGAAGCAGTTTCCTCCCAGGCCAGCCGGGAATTACAGCGGCTGCAAATGATGCCGCCCATGGCGCCTGAGGTGGGCATTATCCGCACCTATCTGGATTGGATTTTGGAACTGCCCTGGACGGACACCACCGAAGACAACCTGGATGTCCTCCACGCCAAGCAAGTGCTGGATAACGACCATTATGGCTTAAACAAAGCCAAAGACCGCATCCTTGAATATATCGCGGTGCGCAGTCTCAACCCCAAGCGTCTGCATCAGCCGATCCTTTGTTTTGTGGGACCGCCCGGCACAGGTAAGACCTCATTGGGTAAATCAATCGCCAGTGCGCTGGGGCGGAAGTTTGTGCGGCTTTCTCTGGGCGGTGTGCGGGATGAGGCGGAGATCAGAGGCCATCGCCGCACCTATATCGGTGCCATGCCAGGCCGCATCATTCAAACCATGCGCCGATCAGGGACGGTCAATCCCCTGTTTATGCTGGACGAGATTGATAAGCTAGGCACTGACTTCCGGGGCGATCCTTCCTCGGCGTTACTGGAAGTGTTAGACCCCGAACAAAACTATTCGTTTTCAGACCACTATTTGGAAGTCGATTATGACCTTTCAGAGGTGATCTTCATCACCACGGCCAACACCCTGGGCACAATCCCGCCGGCGTTGCTGGACCGGCTGGAGGTGATTGAATTTCCCGGGTACATTGAAGAAGAAAAAATTGAGATTGCCAAGCGCTTTTTGATCCCGAGGCAGCTGGAAGAAACCGGTCTTGACGAGGAAGGCATCCGATTCTCTGACCCGGCACTGATGAGGATCATCCGGGAATACACCTTTGAAGCGGGCGTGCGTAATTTTGAGCGCGAAATTGGCCGTGTGTTGCGAAAAACCGCGCGGCTGAAAACCGAAGGGAAGCGTTATGCCAAAAGGATCTTTCCCGAAACTATTCGGACTTATTTGGGACCGCAGCAATTCTTTGAGACTGAAGCGGAGGGCGAGGACGAAGTAGGCGTGGCGACAGCTCTGGCCTGGACTGAAAACGGCGGAGAGATCATGCCGGTTGAGGTTTTGATTCTGGACGGCAAAGGCAACCTGCAAATCACCGGTCAGATTGGGGATGTGATGCAGGAATCAGCCCAAGCTGCACTTTCGTATATCAAATCCAGGGCAGATAAGCTCAATATCGATGTTGATCTGTTCGAGAATGTGGATGTGCATCTGCACGTTCCTGAAGGCGCCATCCCGAAGGATGGGCCAAGTGCAGGCATCACAATGACTGCGGCGATGATCTCGGCATTCACCGGCAGACCGAGCTATCACCTGGTGGGCATGACGGGTGAGATTACCCTGCGCGGCCGGGTCTTGCCTGTGGGCGGGATCCGGGAAAAGGTGCTGGCTTCGCACCGGGCTGGGTTGAAAAAAGTGATCATCCCGGAGCGGAATTCGAAAGACCTGGAGGACGTCCCCAAAGCAGTTTTGAGGGATATTGAACTGATCACGGTCAAACATATGGATGAGGTGCTGCCAGTGGCCTTACACGAGGCGGCGCCAGAGTCCAAAGCACCCAAACGAAAATAGCCTAAAAACAGCATCCCCGTTTGGGGATGCTGTGGGTAAAAAACGGGTTGATAAGAGGGGACAGAATTCGTTTTGTGGATGAGTGGAGGTCATAAGTCCTGGTCTTTATCCAGGGCATACATATCATCTTGCAAGGTCTTGATCCCGTTTCGAACCTGGGTGACCAATCGATCTAGATGCAGTTCCAGGCTGGTCAGGGTTTCGAGGATGTACTTGTCAGCTTCACGTTGTGAGGCTTCAGCATCTTTGAGTGCTTGGTTAACCACCTCTTCTGCGCGCATCCTGGCAGCCTGGATGATTTCGTCGTCTTCAAGTTGCTTTTCAGCTTTTTCACGGGCAAGCGCAATGGTCCGGTTGGCTTCTTCTTTGGCCTGGGCTAAGATGCGATCGCGCTGGGTGATGATCTGCTGTGCTTTTTTAATCTCTTCAGGAACAGCGACCCGCATTTGGTCGATCAAATCCAGCATCCGATCTTCATCGACAATCACACTGTGTGTCAACCAAATCGGTCGGCTTTGATTGAAAAGTTCTTCTAAACGGTCCACAAGATGCAGGATATCCATAACTTCCTCCGTATTGGCGGTTCACCTGAGAGTGTTGCAAGCGTTATACCAATATTAACATATTTACTAGAAATTTTCGATATCAATCCCGTAACGAGTT
>DKFH01000192.1:6265-8156 GCA_002452315.1 Anaerolineaceae bacterium UBA6801
TTCGCTGGTGATTAATGCAATCACATCGATAGCTGGTTCAAGGCGGTGATTGGCAAGCGCCATCCGGAATTCGTACTCGAAATCTGAAAACACACGCAGCCCACGTACTATTGCCTGTGCGCCGACTGATTTGGCAAAATATACGGTTAATCCCGAGTAGGCGACCACGTGGATTTTATTGTGCCCTTTAAAAGCCTCTTGTACGAGCGCCAACCGTTCATGTGGGGAAAAGAGGATGTTTCTTTGTTCTTTAGCATATACAGCGACATAGACCTCGTCAAACAGCTCAGCAGCTCGCTTGGCAATGTTGATATGCCCATAGTGAATTGGGTCAAACGTTCCAGGGAATAGGACAGTGGTCATTTTAGCTTATATCTCCTTGCATATTGGGCCAAAAATGTTCCAGCGCTTCACGCATCAGCTGATGCTCTGGGGCTGAAAGTGCCGGGTCATTTTCAAACACTTGTTGGGCGTACCGTCTGGCTTTTTCAATGAGCTGGACATCCGTCAGGCTCGCCAGACGCAGGCCGGCGTATCCGGATTGGCGGGTTCCCAGGAATTCACCTGGGCCGCGCTGTTGCAGGTCGTATTCTGCCAGGACAAAGCCGTCATGGGTGCTCTGCATGGCTAATAAACGTTCATTCTCTGCCGTCGCGCTGGTCTGGGGGATCAAGAAGCAGTAAGACTGCTCCTCGCCGCGCCCAATGCGTCCCCGCAGCTGGTGCAATTGGGCCAGGCCAAAGCGGTTTGCCCCCTCAATGATCATAATGGTGGCGTTGGGGATATCCACGCCAACTTCAATGACCGTGGTTGAGACGAGAATATCAAACTGGCGGTCCCTAAACGCGCGCATGACGGTTTCTTTTTCATCGGGGCGCAGCCGGCCGTGCAGCAAGCCGACCCGCAGATTGGGAAAAACCTCTGCCTGCAGACGTTCCTGCTCTTCAACGGCAGCCAGGACCTCTTCGTTTTCACCCTGTTCGACCAGGGGATAGATGATGAATGCCTGGCGGCCTTTCTTCACCTGGGTGCGCACCAAGTTGTAGATACGCTCTCTTTCCACAGGGTAGTTGATATATGTTTTTACCGGCTGCCTGCCGGGCGGCATTTCATCCAAAATGCTCAGATCCAAATCGCCGTAGACTGTTAGGGCCAATGAGCGGGGGATGGGTGTGGCCGTCATGACGAGTAAGTGCGGGTTATGTCCTTTCTCTCTGAGCGCAGACCGCTGGGCGACACCAAAGCGGTGCTGTTCATCCACCACGACGAATTGCAAATCGTTGAACTGGACAGGGTCTTCGATCAGGGCATGTGTGCCGATGATCAGCTTGATCCGGCCATCGGCTAAACCCGCCAGGATATCTTCTCTTTCTTTGGCTGGCGTATCGCCAATCAGCAGGCGGACCTGGTCTTCCTGGAGGATGGCATTATCTTGTGCTGGATCAGCGAGTAATTTCCTAAGGCTGTGGTAATGCTGTTCCGCCAGGATGCTGGTGGGGGCCATGTAGGCTGCCTGGGCACCGGTATTGACAATGATACCAACGCCCAAACCGGCAATAACGGTCTTGCCCGACCCTACATCCCCTTGCAATAAGCGGTTCATCGGCCGCCCGGAATCGAGGTCGGCGCGCAGATCTCCAAGCGCCTTGTGTTGTGCACTCGTCAGATCGTATGGTAATTGGCTCAGCTGGCCAGACAGCCAATCGTCGCTCACCGGGAACCGGCGGCCTTCCTGGTTTACCCATTCATGTTTTTGGCGCAAGACACCCAGCTGCAAAAGGAAGATCTCGTCAAAGGCCAGGCGGTAACGGGCTTGATCCAGGTTGGCGTGGCTTTCAGGAAAGTGGATCTCTTTTAATGCCGTCGAAAGATCCATTAAATTGGCGTCTTC
>DKFH01000018.1 GCA_002452315.1 Anaerolineaceae bacterium UBA6801
GCCAGGCGGGCGATGAGCATATCCAGGGCGATCTCCCCGGTCATCCGACCGGTTTTCTCCCCCAGGTCAATTTCCAACAGGTGCTGGTAAATCCCCTCCAGGGTGGGCAGGTCAAATTGACGTGCCTGAGCATGGATCTTGCGGACCACAAAGGCCGGCAAACCAAACGCTTTGATCAAGTCTTCTTCGTTGCCTCCCAGGTCCAAAATCTCCCGCGCCTGGACGAGCAGGCGAAACTGGCGCACGACCATCCCGAACAGGGGGATAAAATCCATCTCTTCCAGCAGGATATGCAGCAGCTCCAGCGCTTTGTGGGCGTCCCGATTGCCAATGGCGTCCACCATGGCGAACATATCGCTCTGTCGGTCTTGCACGGTCAGAAATTCGACATCCGCCGCCGTCACCGGGCGTTGATAATTGACATAGGCCAGTAATTTGTTGATTTCCTGCAAAGCTTGCTGGGTATTATTGCCGATGTAGTCCCGCAGCATCAAGGCGGCGTCCCTGGTGAATTCTCCACCCAGGTCAGCGGCTTTTTTGCTGATCCAAACCGGCATATTGCCCTCAGAGGGCAGGGCACAATCAATGAGCATCACCCGGCTGCCCGCCGTGTTTGCCCATTGGATAAACCAGTGGCTGCTGTTGAGGGTTTGCCAGTCCATACCCGCCCGACGGGAATACTTTTGCTGATCCTCCACCGTCAACACCAGGGCTGTGGAGGCGGGCAGGTCGTCCAGCAAGGTTAAGAATTTCGTCCGCAGCGCCTGCTTACCCCGCCCCACATAGGGCTTCAGCGCATCTTCCAGGATCACCAAGCGGCGTTCAGCCAGGAAGGGCATTGCCAGCGCGGCAGACTGCAGGGTGTTAAGATCCGTTGTGCTCCCGTC
Organism: Anaerolineaceae bacterium UBA6801; assembly: GCA_002452315.1. Classification (GTDB taxonomy): domain Bacteria; phylum Chloroflexota; class Anaerolineae; order Anaerolineales; family Anaerolineaceae; genus Brevifilum. The sequence continues at coordinate 888 of DKFH01000018.1, forward strand.
CAGGCGGGTGGTGTTCATCTCCGCCATGTCCGCATCCCCCAGCGCTCCAATAAACGTAGCGATATGGGTTTCGATCGCCTGACGATCATCCCCGCGCAGAACGTAGACGATCGGTTTGTCCTCAGGCATGGATCACCTCACCCGCGGGTTGTCACGTGATGCAGCTTGACGCCACCCCGGATAGTGGTTTCGACCCGCTCCAACTCCAACCCCTGGGGATCACCCGAGGTTGTAAAGCGCTTCTGAACCAGGGGCCCCAGCGGGTAAGTGAGGGTCAGGGCGGCGGTGGACAGCAGGATCACCAATGGCAGGCGTTCCAGCTTGCGTTTGAAGGTCTTTTCACACCCCAGGGTGGCCAGCCAGGCAGCCAGCCCGGCAAAGGCACCCGGTACGGCAAAATTGGTGCCGCAGTTCGGATGCTGCGCCAGGTCAGACTCGCCAGCCTGCAAGCGCTTGAGGGCCTCAATGGCAGCATCGGCCACATCTTCAGCCATCACATCACCCACAATCGTAAAGCCGCGCGGTGTAGAGATTCCCGCCAGGCGCAGGTCGGGAAAACGCTGGTTGAGGATGTGCATGGTAGCATGTTCCAGGCCGTGATTACGGCGTGTGCGGGAAATCGGGGGAAATTCGAGGAGAGAATTGCTCATAAAATGTCCATTTCTATTGTGATTTGCACAACCGTGCAAAAGAACGGCAAAACAAGAACTCCCTCCATTATAACGGTTGCTATGAAAAGCGGGGAAAACCCGTCAATCGCCCATTAATGCAAGCTTGAGTGCCTCAGGCAGGGAGCGTGCCTCCTGCACCTCGATGCCAGGGGGCCAGGGCTCCTTCCGCTGCAGCCGACGGGGGACAATGGCACTTTTGAATCCCAGGCTGGCCGCTTCTCTCAGCCGGGCGTTGATCTGCCCCACCATGCGCAGCTCACCAGACAGGCCCAATTCCCCGATCAGGACCAGGTCAGCCCGGACAGGCTGATCGCGCAGGGATGAGGTGATAGCAGCCGCCACCGCCAGGTCAGCCGCGGGCTCATCAATGCGCAAGCCACCCACCACATTCACAAAAATATCCTGCTCTGCCAGCCTGAGGTTAAGGCGCCGCGTGAGCACCGCCGTGATCAGCAGCAGGCGGTTGAAATCAATCCCATTCGGTGTGCGCCGGGGATTGCCAAAATGGGTGGGGCTGGTCAGTCCCTGGATTTCCACCAGCAACGGGCGGGTGCCCTCCATCGTCACTGCGATGGCTGAGCCGGGCGCGCTCACCAGCCGCTCGGCTAAAAATGCCTCGGAGGGGTTGGTCACTTCGATCATGCCCCGCTCCTGCATTTCGAACACGCCCACCTCGGAGGTGGCGCCAAAGCGGTTTTTGACCGAGCGCAGCAGCCGGTAAGCCTGGTAGCGGTCGCCCTCCAGGTAAAGGACGGTGTCGACAATATGTTCAAGCACGCGCGGGCCGGCAATCACGCCCTGTTTGGTCACATGGCCGATCACGAACACGGCAATCCCCGAGGTCTTGGCCAGCTCCCGCAGCCGGGAGGCACTCTCGCGCACCTGGGAGATTGACCCCGCGGCGGATTCCATCTCCGGGCGGTAAACCGTCTGGATCGAGTCGATCACCAATAGGCGCGGGTTGATTGATTGCACATGGGCCAGGATCGCATCCAGGTTGGTCTCCGTCACCAAATACAGTTCATCCGGCAGTCCCACTGCATCGCGCAGCAGGCGGGTTGCCCGCATTTTGATCTGCCGCTCTGATTCCTCGCCAGAGACGTATAACACCCGATGTTGTGCGGCCATATGCATGGTCATTTGCAGCATGAGCGTCGATTTACCGATGCCAGGGTCACCACCCACCAAAACGATCGATCCAGGCACAACCCCGCCCCCTAAAACGCGGGCAAACTCGCCCAGGGGGACGTGGATGCGGTCTTCGCTGTCCCCTTCGATCTCCGTCAGGCGTTTGGGAATCGAAAGACCGCCCAGGCCATGCACGCTGGCATGACTCTGAGCGGTCGTTGTGTCTTGAATGACTTCTTCCACCATACAGTCCCAGGCCCCGCATTGCGGACAGCGCCCTAAAGCCTTTGGGAAAGCGCGTCCACATTCCTGGCATACATAACGCGTCCTGGGTTTAGCCATAAATTACATTTCCATCGCAGCTAGATCGGGTTCTTCCTCCGGGTCGCCCAGGGGATCGTGCAATAGCGCAATATCCGTGACGGCTGTCCCATCTTCCTGCTTTTCCTGAACGTCAATCAACACGTTCTGGCCCTCTTTAAATTCCTTGGCCAGCAGAGCATCGGAAAGACGGTCTTCAATCTTGCGCTGGATCACCCGCCGCAAAGGCCGGGCGCCCATCTCAGGATTATAACCTTCCTCAGCCAGGTATTCCAGTGCCTCAGGGGTTGCCCGCAAGCGGATGCGGTTCTCCGCCAGGCGTTGGTTGACCTTATCCAGTTCCAGCTGGACGATCTCGCGGATATCCGCTTTGCTGAGGGCCCGGAAGACGATCACGCCATCCAGCCGGTTGATGAACTCGGGCCGGAAGGTGCGCTTGAGGGCGTCCATCAGCTTCTTCTGCATCTCGCCATAGGCTTGCGCTTCCTGCTGTTCTTCGTCCACAGTCAGGGAAAAGCCCAGGTTCGACTGCCGCCGGATCATGTCCGCGCCGACGTTGGTGGTCATGATGATGATGGCGTTGCGGAAATCCACCTTGTGGCCGCGTGCATCCGAAAGGTGCCCTTCTTCCATGATCTGCAAGAGCATGTTGTGGGCTTCGGGGTGCGCTTTTTCGATCTCATCAAACACGATGATGGAGTAAGGCCGGCGGCGGATGGCTTCGGTGAGCTGGCCAGCGTCTTCATAGCCGACATACCCGGNNGGCGCACCCACCAGGCGGCTGACGCTGTGCCGCTCCATGAACTCGGACATATCCAGCTGGATCAATGCATCCTCACTGCCGAACATGAATTCAGCCAGGGCCTTGGTCAGCTCGGTCTTGCCCACTCCAGTTGGGCCCAGGAAGATAAATGAGCCAACCGGGCGGGAAGGGTCCTTGACC
>DKFH01000050.1:0-791 GCA_002452315.1 Anaerolineaceae bacterium UBA6801
AGCTGATCCCCGCAGGCACTGGCTTCACGCCGGGTCAGTTCTCGAGTGAAACCCCGAGTGGACATGATGTAAATGCGAATCTGGAAGGCCGCGTGTTTGACCTGTTTGACGATGATGAAGACATCGATGAAGAATTGTACATTGATGACGACGATGAATTGGATGAAATCGATGAAGACTTCCTTTTAGAGGAAGCAGAGGATGATATTGAGAGACTCGACGATCTGGAAGATGTAGACGAAGAGAAGCTTGACCGCATCGAAGATTAACACCAACGATTAAATCGCGTTTTTCTGATAAAATAAAAATCCCGGGTTTAACACCGGGATTTTTTGTGATATAATGAAACAAATGTTCTTTGCATGCAGTGAATGACCAAAAAGAACACCCCTTTTAATTGAAGGAGCGATGATGGATCTCGGAACGGTACGCTCGATAAATATTAACGAAGAGATGCAGCAATCCTATCTCGATTATGCGATGAGTGTGATTGTTTCGCGTGCCTTGCCTGACGCCCGGGATGGCCTGAAACCCGTTCAGCGGCGGATTTTATATGCGATGTACGATATGGGTTTACGGCCGGGTACGGCGCACAAGAAGTCTGCCAGGATTGTCGGTGAGGTGTTGGGTAAGTATCACCCCCATGGCGATATGGCAGTTTATGATGCCATGGCCCGCCTGGCACAGGATTTCTCACAGCGATACATGCTGGTGGAGGGGCAGGGCAACTTTGGGAGTGTGGATGGCGACCCACCTGCAGCCATGCGCTATACGGAAGCACGTTTGACACC
>DKFH01000050.1:852-3998 GCA_002452315.1 Anaerolineaceae bacterium UBA6801
TTGGTCAATGGCGCTTCGGGCATTGCAGTGGCCATGGCCACCAATGTGCCACCGCATAATTTGGGCGAAGTTGTGGATGCCCTGGTGATGATGCTGGAGAATTGGTCAAAAATTGATGATATCGGTGTTGAAGACCTGATGCAGTTCATCAAAGGCCCCGATTTTCCCACTGGCGGGTTGATCATCACGGATGACCGCACGGAAACCCTGGCGCAGGCTTATGGCAGTGGAAAGGGCCGTGTGCTCATGCGCGCCCGGGTGCTGTTGGAAGAGATGAGCCGAGGCAGAAAGCGCATCATTGTGACCGAGTTGCCCTACATGACCAATAAGGCCTCATTGATTGAGAAGATCGCTGAATTTGTGCGCGATGGGTCTTTGGATGGCATCAGCGATCTGCGGGACGAATCAGACCGGCAGGGGATGCGCATTGTGATTGAGCTGAACAAATCGGCGGACCCCGATGCAATTTTGAAGACCCTCTATAAGCGCACAACCATGCAAGGGACCTTTGGTATCAATATTTTGGCATTGGTCAATGGCCAGCCACAAAAACTGAACCTGAAACAAGCCCTGAAGGTCTTTGCCGACCACCGCTTGGAGGTTGTGAGGCGGCGCAGTGAATATGAACTGAGAAAGGCTGAAGAACGGCTTCACATCCTGGATGCCTACCTGATCGCCCTGGAGAACCTGGACGAGGTCATTGATACGATTCGGCGTTCACAGCGGGTTGAAACGGCGCGCAATAACCTGATGCGTAAATTCAATCTGGATGAAATCCAGGCCCAGGCAATCCTGGATATGCCCTTGCGTCGGTTAGCCGCCCTGGAGCGCAAGAAAATTGAAGATGAGCATAAAGAAGTCACCAAGCGGATCAGAGAATTGAAGAGCTTGCTACGCTCACCGAAAAAGATGCGCGAGGTGGTGATCGATGAATTGAAGGACGTGCGTGAACGTTATGCAGACGGCCGCCGAACCCAGATCATTCAGTTGCAGGAGGGTGAGACGGCAGCCGACCGCCTGACGACCACCGATATGATGCCCGAGAAGATCGTATGGGTGGCGGTCTCGAGGGATAACCGCATTGCCCGCACGAATGATGACAAGTCTTTCAGACAATGGGGAATCGACGCGCCCAGGATGGTGTTACGGACGACGACACATCACACCCTGTACCTCGTTGCAGAGGATGGCGAAGCCGCTGCGCTCTCGGTACAGGCGTTACCGGTCGCCAATGATCCTGATAAGGGCGTTAAGGTGAACGGGATTACGCCTCTGGAATCTCGCCATCGTTTGAAACTCATCTTTTCTGCACCGGCCAAGCTTTCGGAAGAGGTTGGTTATGTGGTCAGTGTGAGTAAACTGGGCATGGTCAAACGGTCTGCACTCAGCGAACTGCCCGGGCCATCCGCGAATACTTTTACCTTGGTAAAAATCAACCCCGGTGATGAACTGAACACGCTTATATTTACCAAGGGTGACCAGGATTTATTTTTAGCAACTAAAGGCGGAATGGGCATCCGTTTCAATGAGGAGGAAGCCCGAGCCATGGGTTTGGTTGCGGCCGGCGTCAATGGGATCAAACTGCGCTCCGGTGATGAGGTCATTGGCGGGGGCAATGCCTCGCAACGGGGCGAAGTGCTATTGATCACAAATCGGGGCCGGGCAAAACGGATTGAAACCCGCCAATTCCCCTTGCAGGGCAGGTACGGCTACGGGGTGATCTCCTGGAAGCTGCCTGAAGGTGAGCACGTTGTGGGATCAATGATTGGTTTACTGACCTCCAATGGTGTGGTTCATTTTAAGGAAGCTGCCAGCCGCCTGGTGCGTGTGACGGACGCTCCAAGCTGTAACAGAACGCAGCGCGGGGATGTGATTGTAGATGTCAAAAAGGGAGATGAGATCCTGGAGATGACGATCCCCCTGGATGCGGTCTCAGTGGTTGGATAACGGGCTCTGCTTAGAATGATCTGCCTTAGAGCGGGTTGACAAAGGAATAGTGATAGCGGATGCTGTCATCAATCACGCCGATGGTATCTCGCCCTTCCACGACTTTGCCTTGCTGGTTCTTTCCCTGCCAGTGAAAATTATGGGTGTTCCGTTCTGAGCTTTCTTGTAGTAGTTCAAAGGGGTGGCCTGCAAATTCATTCATTAATTGGACGATCCACTCACGGATGGCCTGCTTTCCCAGGATAGCGTGTCCCGGGCGGATATGCACAGCTTTGTCGTGGTAGAGTTTCAGGACTTCATCCGGGTTGTTGCCATTGAGGGCTGCGAAGTACTTAACCACAAAACTGCTGGATTCGGCTGGGGAATCGTAGGAGTAATCGCGGACCAAGTTCCAAAAGCTGGGCAAGTCTCTCCGACAGCCTTCCCAATACCAGAAATTCACCGCAGGCAGCTTCAGCTGCTGTGCAACTTGCATGAACTCGGCCACTTCACTTTCTTGGGGAACCCACCCATGTTCTTTGAAGGTTGGTCCAGTGGGGATGATCGGCCTGAAGGGTCTGATCCGGCTGTATTCGTTGATGCACCGCTGCAATTGCGCCCCTGCCGTGTTTGTGGATTTCATCCAATAGACCTGTGGCATGTTATAGTCGCAACGCTCTAAAAATTGTGTGAATGGAAAACTGGCATGATAAGAGGGAAACCGATAGGAGCTGAGGGCAATGGGCACGCCACCCAGGTTGCTGCGCAGCCGTTTCATGAAACGGCTGGCTGCGGCAGCTTTGTTGGGTTGTTTGAATTCGGCTTCGGCATTGACCACAAAACCATCCACGCCTAACTCGGTTGCGCGCTTGATGGCGATATCTGCTTCGTGATCCGGGTAATTCCCATAGATGTAGTGCCAGCCCCACACCGCAATGTTTTGCGCTTGGAGTTTCTTGATCACAGGCCGGGCATAATCAAAACCGGATTCCAGGTCAATATTGTAGGGGAAGGCGCCGTCTGCAATTTTCACCAGCACATGGGTTAATCTGGATTCCCGCGCCAGGGCAGCGATGCGGTCAGGATCGCCCTTCTCGCAGTATTTGACCATCCAAATGAAATACCCTTTTCCCTTGAGCTTCATGTCATTTATCCTTGTCCATCTTCGGGCGCTGATCCAGCCAGACCTAAATCAGCGGCGATGCCGTTCATGGCTTCGA
>DKFH01000113.1 GCA_002452315.1 Anaerolineaceae bacterium UBA6801
TTTTACCGGTTTGGCCTGGCCCATTCGATCATGAGCAAGATGAAATATGAGTAAGGAAACCCTAATGAAGCAAAAGATCAGCATCGACCCCATCACCCGCCTGGAAGGGCATGGCCGCATTGACCTATTCCTGAATGAGGAAGGTGAGCTGGCCAATGCTTACCTGATCATCCCGGAACTGCGCGGGTTTGAAAAGTTTTGCGAAGGCCGTCCTGTTGAGGAAATGCCGCGCATCACCCAGCGCACCTGCGGTGTGTGCCCGATTGCCCACCACATGGCTGCCGCCAAAGCTGGCGACGCGGTCTACAACGTAGAGATCCCGCCTACAGCCAAGAAATTACGCGAGTTGATGTATTCGGCCTTCTTCGTGGCAGACCATGCCACCCATTTCTACATCCTGGGCGGACCCGATTTCGTGGTCGGCCCGGATGCGCCTAAATCCGAACGCAATATCCTGGGCGTTGTGCGCAAAGTTGGCAAGGAATTCGGCGGCAAGGTGATGCAGCTGCTTAAAGACAACCACGAGATCACCGCCATGATCGGCGGGCGCTTTATTCACTCTGTCAGTGCCATCGTCGGCGGTGTCAGCAAGCCCATCACGGAAGAAGAACGCCTGGCGATCCTTGAACGATCACTCCGTTCAGTTGAATTCGCCAAAGAATCACTGGCATTGTTCGACAAGATCGTGCTGGGCAACCCTGAGTATGTGGACATGATCACCAGTGATGCCTTCGCTCACCAGACCTATTATATGGGCTTGGTCGATGAAAACAATCATGTCAATTTCTACGATGGCAAAGTGCGCGTCGTCTCGCCCACAGGCACAGAGCTGGTGAAATATGGCCCCGAACAATACCTGGATGTGATCGCTGAACACCTCGAACCCTGGACCTACCTCAAGTTCCCGTACCTTAAGGCAATCGGCTGGAAGGGCTTTGTAGATGGCGAGGATAGCGGTGTCTACCGCGCGTCGCCGCTCTCGCGCCTGAACGCCTCTGATGGCATGGCCACGCCAGAAGCCCAGGCCATGTATGAAAAATTCTTCGACACCCTGGGCGGGAAACCGGTCCATTCGACCCTGGCCACCCACTGGGCGCGCCTGATTGAGATCCTGTATGCTGCAGAACGCGCAGTTGAACTCGCTTCCGATGAGACCATCACGGACACCAATGTGCACACCATCCCGACTGAAACACCTTCGGAAGGGATCGGCATTGTGGAAGCCCCACGCGGCACCCTCACCCACCACTATAAAACCGATGAAAGAGGCCTGGTTCAGGCGGTCAACCTGATTGTGGGGACCACCAACAATTACGCAGCCATGGATATGTCCATCGTCAAAGCTGCAAAAGACCTCATCAAAGCTGGTCAGGAGATCACCGATGCGGCGCTCAACAAAATTGAGATGGCTTTCCGAGCTTATGATCCCTGTATGGGCTGCGCAACCCACGCCCAGCCGGGCGAAACACCCCTCAAGATCAAGCTCTACGACCACAACCACAACCTCATCGACGAGAGACAAAGGGATTAGGAGCAAATACCGTGAGCGAACGTGGAAAAACGAAAAAAACACGTACTGACCATACCATGACGCTGGAACGCCCGATGGTGACCCGGCATTATAAAATGACCTGGGACCTCGATCGCTGTGTTGGCTGCCAGATGGGCCCAACGGTCTGCCCGAAAGAGGCCCTGACCCACGTACCCGGTGAAATCGTCGATGGGCGCATGGTCGTCAAACCCTCGGTGGACGTGGACCCGGAGCTGTGCGTGCTGTGCGGGATCTGTGTGGAAATCTGCACCGTGCACGCCATCAACATCACGGTCAACGACAAAACCGAAAACCCCGTATTGGTCTACGATGCCTTCCCCGAAGTGCGCGGCCAGCTCACCTTCGACCGAGAGGCGTTTGATTTTTCACTCAAAGAACTGGTCATCAATAACTGTCCCACCAACATCATCAGCTACGACGAAGACAAAGACACGATGATGATCGAGTTTGATGACTGCATCCGCTGCCGGCAATGTGAAATTGCCAGCAACGGCGCTTTCAAAGTCACACAACGCTGGCAGGGCAGCGTGGAACTGCACCGCGAACGATGCGTTGAGGGCTGCCTGGCCTGCGCCGATGTCTGCCCGTCCCGGGCGTTACATATCAATGATGAGGGTGAACTGGTTTTAGCGGATTACTATTGCATCAAATGCGGCGCGTGCATGCACGCCTGCCCCATCCAGCCTGAATTTAGCGAAGAAGAATTCACCTTCGAATCACAGGGACTGACCCTGACACGTACACACAAGAAATTGGTCAACCCGGATGATCTTGCCATCAAAGTCGAGCGGTGGCGCACACAACCGACGGACATCAAAAGTGCATCCTGGATCGAAGCACTGCGGAAATTAACCGATGACAAGGCCAGCGCAGTTGAGATCGACCGCAAACGCGCCCTGCGGCGTAAGGATTTGGTCTTAGCCTTGCGGGGGCATATCCTGCCGGAAATGACCCACAACAAAGAGTAATTTCTCGCCTAAGGAGACAGGAGCAGAACCAGGCCATCACCACCTTGTTCTGCTTTTTTCTTTAATATTCAGGTAGCGGGAAAATTTTCCCTTGCGAAAGGCCGCAAGGCTGTAATCTACCTCTAAGCAGTCGCGCCTGCGCTCTGTTATCCGCAATAACCTAAAATATTGACAACACTACACGAAATACACGATAAATCTTTATAGCCTCAGCTGCATTACCAGGCCTAATCATATCTGAGGCAAAAAAACCTCGCCGTAACCCTTCGAGTGGAGATTAAATCAGTCGGCGATCACCAAAGCTCGCCCCGCTCAGGAAATGGAAGGCCCAGGTGCGCCCGTTGACCTCTTGATCACGCTCCATCGGGTAAAACACGATCACCTTGGTGAGGGCTCGCAACCGGCCGAAATGATCATAGTGTTTGGTGGCCGGAATGTAATTCCGCCAGGTGCCTGTGTTGAGATAATAACGTTCTTCACCATTATTAGACGAAAGCAGCGCCACTTCCGCAAAGTGGGAGTGCCCACTGATGACACATTTACAGCCCGATGCCTCATCCAGGATCAATTCCTCCCGTTTTGCCCAATCAGCTTGCGTTTTCAGCTTGATCGTCTTTGAAACCCGATCCATGATCAATTTCACCAGCCAATACGGAACACCGCCTTCGATGATTCTGGAGCGGATCAGCAGTTGAAACAGCCCCCGGCTGAGCTTGTTGATCGCTGCCGTTTGCTTGAGAGTACTCATGAATTGTTTGTGGGTGCTTAAATTCTTGATAATGTCGGTAAAACAGGGTTCCATCAACTCCC
>DKFH01000089.1 GCA_002452315.1 Anaerolineaceae bacterium UBA6801
TCGCACTTGGTGGGGTCGATGCGGATGATCCCGGATTCCTGGTCTTGAGAGAGGGCATCACGCGGGCAGGCAATCACACAAGGTGCATTTTCACAGGTTCGACAGGCAACCGCGGTGATGAGCACTTCATCCACCCGCACAGTACGGATCCGGCTGCGGTAGGAATTGAATTCACCCGTTTTTGTATAGGAGCAAATGTATTCGCACAGCTGACAGCCGATACACAGCTCAGGATCGCAGACGATATATTTATACTTTGACGTGGAAGCTACCATTATTCGTTACTCCTTATACACCGATTTGTTCGGCGACATCATCCATACCGAGTTCAATCAGCAAATCTTTAGGAATGAGACCCTCTTCAGTCCATCCCTTGGCTTTGTAGTAGAGCTGTTTCATGTATTCCAATTCTTCGTCAGTGACGACATGACCGGCGCCTGGACCCCTGGTCATGGGATCGTGCTTCCAGCGGTAAGGGATGTCGTCATCTTCCTGTTTCCAACCCTCACGGATATTGAATGCCTTTTTTATGGTATGAGCCCTAACACCGATCAGGTCGACATCATCGTAATCAAAGTTCCAGCCGGTGGTGGCATTGATCAGCTCGGCAATAGTTGGCCATGCGCCAGCCCGATCGGCTTTGCCAGTGAAACAGCGCCGAATGAATTTGCACATCGGCAGTGTGTCGTAAACGGCCGCATATTCTTCTGAACGGGCTGCGACCTCACCGCGGGTCTCATCCACCGTGAAGCGATTGGTTTCGCCTTTGATGTCGGGGTCGTAAGCCGCTGAACGGTTGTGGCAGCCGCCGCGTGTGCCGACAGCCAGACCCATGGCGAAGGTTTTTAATGAACGGGCGTCATAACCGGGGCATTCCAGGCCTTTGATATTCATTGCCCATTTGTAGGTTTCTGCATTGCGTTCCTGATCCAAGGTTTGCGAAGCAATGCGCGTGCCTTCTGCCAGCAGTGCACCGATGCCTTCCTTGTCCCGGATCATCTCTGCCAGAGTCACCCCGGCTTCGGCATTGCCGAAATAGGGCTCAAACCCTTCAGGATATTTCTTGCATTTGAAATCTTCTTTTTTAAGGACGCCTTTTTCGAAGCTCTCCATGGCAAAGGATATCGATACGCCCATGCTCATGGTGTCCATCCCGCTGCGGTCCGAGATATCCACCATACGAATGGCGGCAGTCATATCGCCAATTCCACAGTTTGAGCTGACCGCCTGCAAACATTCATATTCGATACCGGTCATTGAACCTGCATAGGGTCCCTTTTTGACCATGGACATCTGTTCGCAGGCGATGGGGCATTGGGCACAGGCGATCACCTTCACTTTGTGGTGTTCGTCCAGGTATTCGCCGCTGACCAGCTCAGCAAAATCAAAGGTGCCTTCCTGGAAGTTGTTCGTCGGCAAGAACCCGTGCTTATTGGCGTTGAGGACGTTGGTGGAGGTTCCGTAAATACGATATTTTGCTGTGTGGGGCCCCTGGGCGACCTCGGTGATATCAAATGACATTTTGAGAAGTGTGTCGGGATCTGCAACTGTGACCCCATATGTGCCCCGCACCGAGACAGCTTTGATCTTTTTGCTGGCCCATACTGCGCCATGCCCCGTGCGGCCAGCCTGGCGGCCGTCATTGGTCACATTGGCGTAGCGGACCATGTTTTCGCCGGCCGGGCCGATGGTTGCGGACCGAACCTGGTCATCACCGAAAATCTCGCGAATCTTTTCTTCGGTTTCATGGGTGCCCAGTCCCAGCAGTTCATCGGCGGGCAGAAATTCAACCCGGTCATCGTCAATCAGGATGTGAATCCACTTGTCGCTGGCGCCGTGAATGACAACGCCATCCCATCGAGCCCGTTTGAGCGCAATTGAAAACCAGCTGCCAGACAAACTGTCGCCCAGCACGCCAGTTAAGGGAGATTTGGAGGCAAGGCCATATTTTCCTCCAACTGGAACAGGTGTGCCGGCAAAGATCCCGTTAGCAAAACAAATCGGGTTTCCCGGATCGTAAGGACCACAGCCGACCTCGATATTTTCCCAGCACAGCCGGCTGGCCATCGAGACCCCGCCGATGTAGATCTTATACCATTCCTCTGGTTTCTCTTCGGCCCAATGTTTTTGTTCATTTAAATCAATGTGCAATATCTTCCCGCTGTAACCATACATATGCGTTCTCCTAAATTTAACTTTTGGAATTGATCTTTAGGTTTTTCAATTGCGAAAATTTGTACCTTTACTGTGTGTATTGGATTATGAGAAATATGAACTTATAAAATAATCAAAAGATGGCACTATATTTATACTCAGGGATGCATTCACGCCATAGTGAAGGATGTAATCATTCATGGTGAGAAACATCAATACTGCACATGCCAATGTTAAGAGCGATAAATGTGGCAGGGATTATTTTACCATAGCCTTTGTTTGTTTCTGTGAGCAATGGATGATTTAATCCAGATATAGGCTAACTGTCCCACTAAAAGCTGTCCTTACTGGTCATATCGTGGATGAAGGCAAGCTAGGTTTTGATCAGGTTCTCAGGGGTGATCCAGCCCTTGCCAGGAAAGATCTTGGCGGTTTGGGTCTGATATGCTGGAAAGTCTGTGAAGGCTGTGGCCGGACTTCCCGTGAAAATTAATTGACCGGCTTCAAGGATGGCGACCCGGTCTGCAATGTGGGCGGCGAATTCAACATCATGGGTGACCAGCAGCATGGCTTTGCCCGCCTTTCGCCATTGGTGGAACAGGTCGGATAGCGCTTGTTTAGTTTGATAATCCAAGCCGCGGGTGGGTTCATCCAGGAAGATGATGCGCGGGTCGTGTACGGTGATGGCGGCCAGGGCTGTCCGCTGACGCTCTCCGACAGAGAGATCCCGTGGGTATTGGTCGCACTTGTCTGTTAAACCAAAATACGCCAGGAATTCATTCAAATCCACACTTGTTTCCGCCAGGTTGTGGTTCTTCAACGTGATTTTGAGCTCATCGCAGACGGATTCGGCAAATAACAAATCGTTGGGATTTTGCGGCAGGTAAGCGATGTTTTGAATGACCTCTGCAAATTGCATCTTGCTGACATCAACCCCGCTGAGGGTAATCTTCCCTGAGCATGGGACCATCTTTAAGATCGATCGCAAGAGGGTTGTTTTTCCGGCGCCATTGGGACCCATCAACACCAGGATTTCTCCCTGATGAACCGCCAGGTTGATGCCCTTCAAGACGTGTTGGTCCCCCAGCCGGGTGGAAAGGTTCTCGATCGCCAGGCATACTTCGGTTTCCCCAATGAGTTGGGTCTGTTCAACTTGCCGTGATTGGGCAGCAGTGACCGATTTTGATCGCGGAAAGGCTTCTGGGGTCAGCGGTAGAGGTGAGAGGGATAAACGCCGGGCAATTTCGATCACAGGTGGGACCTGAACCATTTTGGGTAATATTTCTTGGGGCTCACCGAATAAAACTCCCTGATCGGTGTCCATGTTCATGAGCAGATCAGCAAAGGGCAGCAAGCGTTCCAAACGATGTTCCGAGATCAACACCGTTAGATTAAGGCGGGTTTTGAGTTCGAGAATGAATTTCAACACCTCATCTGCCGATCGGGGGTCCAGTTGCGAGGTTGGTTCATCTAAGATAAGCACTTTTGGTTGGGCCACCAAGGCACTGGCAATAGCGACTTTTTGCTGCTCACCGCCCGAGATTTCGTTGATGTTTTTATGTCGCAAATGGGATAAATTTACCATATGCAGCACTTCCTGAATACGGCGGTCCATTTCGTTCCTGGGGATGCCCTGATTTTCCAGGGAAAAAGCGAGCTCATCCTCGACGGTGTCAAACACAAACTGTGATTCGGGTTCCTGAAACACAAAACCAACCTTTTTTGCTATCGTTTCAACGCCTTCAGCGATGGGGTTAGACCCGAAAACGCGCACCTGCCCGGAGATCACACCGCCAGTGAAATGTGGGACCAAGCCGTTGATACAGCGCAATAAGGTTGATTTGCCGCTGCCGGATGCGCCTGTCACCAGTGTCAGCGTGCCAGGCGGAATTTCAAAGTTGACCTGATTGAGGGCTTTTTGGTCACTGAGTGGATATTGGTAAGTGAGATCAATGAATTTAATCATATCGCGGCAGCACCATCGGAAATACAGGCAATAGACAGAAGAGAACGCCCAGCGTTTGAACAACCGGGATGGAGATATAGGGATAGGGTGAATAGCTCAGGGTTGAGAGCCGGTCTGCCAGGGAAACATAGGCAAAACTGATGAGGTAAACCAAAATCACCGAGGACATAAGGATGTCTAACCGGGTCCAGCCCTCGTGGTGGTAGCGGGTAATTTTGGTTTGCTTGCCAATCAGGATCAGGGTGAGCAGGATCAAACCTCCGCCGATGAGGTACAGCACAATGGTGATCCAGGCGGGGTAGCGGTAGAGCTGCAAAATCCAGCCAGAAAAGACGGCAAATGCGCCCAGGATTAGGCTGATCAGGTTACGCGGTGTTCTGAGGTCAACCTGCTTGTGAAAACCACGGGCGGTCATCGATTCAGCCAGCAGGAAGGCATTTTCCAGGCTGGTCACTAATAGGGGGATCAAAATCGGGAGCCAATCCGAGATTTTTTTCATGGGGTTGCCGCGGATCATTTGTGCTTCTTTAATTTCTCTGGCTCGCCGTTGAATGGAGGGGAAAAAAGTCAGGGCGATTGTCACCATCATGGCGATGGGATGAAATGCCCTCGGTATTAGGCGGGTGATTTGTTTGATGCTCAAGGCCAGGTTGATGATATTAAACAGGATATACAGCGCACCGATGACCAATCCGTTGACCGCGCCATAAGCCAGACTTTCGAGGGTGATGTTTCCCCCGATCAGTGGCCAGCTGGGCGGGATGGTAAACAAAACGGTTTCACCCGCATGGGAAAACAATCCATTAATCAGTGTGGATAAGAGGAGCATGGTCAATAAAAATCGCAGGTTGGACCTAACCCATGCGCTGATGTGCTTCGCCTTTGCCAACCGGTTGCCCAAGATGAATAGCCCTGCTAGCGTGATGATCAGGTAGATTGGATTGCGTGTCGAAAGCAGGAAAATTAAACCCGCCAGCAACCACAATGTCCACACAAACGCGTTCATCATCGCCTGATCACCTCCTGGTTTTGGAACGACAAGCGGCGTTTGAAGCGGTGTAAGATCTTTAATACGGGTTTGGCCATTAAGGAAATGATCAGTGTGTTACCGGCAGCACGAGAAATATCCCACACCAATGAGGTTGCCAGGTAATAGACAACATAGCGCTGCAAGTTCTCCAGCGCGCTAGCCGTCTGGGTGAAGGTTTGGCCCACACCAGCCCCCAGAAAGGGCCAGAACCACAGGTTTATGATGACCCCGTAAAGCATGCCCCACAGCGCGCCGAATGCGCTCAGCAAAATGATCTCGCCCGGCTTGTCTCTTAAGGCGAATTTATTGACCAAAAATGTCACTAGCACTGCACTTTGACCCACCCAGCCAGCCGTGATCATCTGACCCGGGAGCCAGGGTCCGATGCCGCCAGTGATCAGGGCTGAGATCAACAAGGTCATCGCGCCCATCAGAAACCCGATCCGACTGCCGAAATAATAACCCGAGAGGATTATCAGAAAAAATGTTGGGCTGAAACCGCCAGGACCGGGAATGGCATTCTCCAGGAAGCGCAAGCCTGCGTTGATGGCGGTTAACACCGCCAAAAACGCGATCATCTTGCTATCCAGCAGGGAAGATTGGGCTTCAAAGATCACAATCAGTAAGCACAAGAGGATTATCAAGCTGATCATGATTGGGAATGTGGCGGCCTGGTTGTTGAGCGTGCTTGCCTGAGGGAAGATAAAAGGCGATATCAAACTCAGCATCCCCAGGCAGATGACAAACAGGTCGGTCCCCAGTCTTAGCAGGCGGTTCTTGTTCATTTTTTCCTGACGATTAACCACATGATGAGGACCAGGACGATCACCCCAACCACGGCGATGATGATGATGGGGGTAAGCGGCAAATCCTCAACCTCGGGTTGGACCACGACGGGCCCTGACTCAACCTCGGGTTGCGTTTCTACGGGTGTCGGCTCAATTGCTTCGACGACATCTTCAGATGTCATTTCTTCTGCCTGGCTGATCTCAATCTGGCTAAGCTCAAGGGGCGGTTGATACAGATCGTAATGGTTGAGAAAGGGCTGGACCGAGTAGTTTTTAAGCCAGTTACCGCCACAGATGCTTCTCAGGTGGGGAACATACGCAGGAGGGGGAGATGGAAACTGTTCCCAGCTGGTGAAATACCACGCCTCTATGCTCCCTGGCTGAACGCGGGAGTCACCTGCTCCGGTGTTGTTAAAAGCCCATTCTCGGCCGTCCCAATGCCAGTATGACCAGTACATGGTGCCGCCTTGAGGGTTTGAGAGCCCTGATATGCTGTTCATGAAACCGTCCTGCAGCTGATAGGGGATGCCAGATGCGTCAATTAAGGCCAAGCCTGAGAGGGAATCCCCTTCAAAATGAACACAAGCTGTAGTAATTTCCGCCTGGTCGGTGTGGATGACCAGCCCAGCCGCATTCAGCGCATCCCGTTCCGCTGGTTGGATGCGGTAGTGCCCACCTGTAAGCGCTAAAACAGCAGCTGCAGTGGCCATCAGATTGTCATCCGGATAGTCTTCAGAGAACATAAAAGCGCCCGAAGCGTTTTGATAGGTCAGCAAATCCAGGATAGGATTTTTTCCTGATTCGGTGTGCCAATCCTCGGGTTGGATACCTAAAGCATTCAGCGCCATGAGTACGTAAGCAGTGGTGCTGGAATCACCCCAGCCGCCGCTTTTATGTTGCTGCGATTGGATGTAGAAC
>DKFH01000070.1 GCA_002452315.1 Anaerolineaceae bacterium UBA6801
CATCTAATAGCAGGTCTAATACCTGATTCCCAGTTCCTAATACCTGATTCGCAATTCCTGATACCTGATTCCCAGTTCCTAATACCTGTTTCCCATCGATTATAATTACCCCCATAGACATCCAAGGAGGCACCATCATGCAGGCACGCATCGACAAACTCATCCAATTAATGCGCGAATTTGAACTCGCTGCGCTCGCTTTGAACCCCGGCCCCACGCTGACTTACCTGACGGGGCTGCACTTCCACCTGATGGAGCGCCCGACGGTGCTGCTGATCACGGTTGAGGGTGAGATGGCAATGATTTTGCCGGCTCTGGAGACCGCAAAGCTGGCTGACGTGTCCGTGAAGGTCGAGGCATTTACCTACAGCGATGACCCCGAGACCCGTCCAGAGGCGTTTTTCCGCGCGGCAGAACACCTGCACCTTGCAGAACTCGACCTGGGCGTGGAAGCCACCCGCATGCGCTATTTGGAATTGATGTACCTGGGGGATGTGCTCCCTGAGCATGGCTTCCTCGATGCCAGTGCCTGCCTGGCGGGCTTGCGCATGGTGAAGGATGCACATGAACTTGAAAAAATGCGTCAGGCTGCGTGCATAGCCCAGGACGCGCTTTTAGCAACATTGCAGGGCCTGCAGGCGGGGGTGACCGAAAAAGCGGTTGCCAACCAGCTCATCATCCAGCTATTGAGCGCCGGGTCGGACCCGGATTTGCCCTTTTCGCCGATTGTCTCCTTTGGCGAGAACACCGCCAACCCCCACAGCGTGCCCACCGAACGGACCTTACAACCCGGCGACCTGCTGCTGGTGGATTGGGGCGCCAGCTGTGAGGGATATCTCTCCGACATTACCCGCACCTTTACCTTTGGCGAGGTTGACCCCGAACTGCTCAAGATTGGGGAGATCGTCCTGCGCGCCAACCAGGTCGGCCGCGAAGCAGGGGGGGCGGGGGTCGAAGCCGGCGCCGTGGACCGGGCAGCACGTGCGGTGATCAACGCTGCGGGGTATGGCGAGGCCTTCATCCACCGCACCGGGCACGGCCTGGGCTTGGAAGCCCATGAGGCGCCATATATTTATGAGGGAAACACCCGCTTGCTGATGCCGGGGATGACCTTTACCGTAGAGCCCGGGATTTACCTGCCGGGTAAGGGCGGCGTGCGCATTGAGGATGACGTGGCTGTGACCGAAACCGGCCTGGACTCGCTCACCGACCTGCCACGCTCAGTTCTGCCCCTGGAAGACTTTATGGTTGGCTGAGGGCTCCGGCATGACACGTGACCTCAAAATTTTGTCCATCTCCATGCTGCTGTGGGGCATTGGGGAGTGGATGTTTTATATCTTTCAGCCCCTGTACATTCAGCAATTGGGCGCAGACCCGATCATGATCGGGTCGATTTTGGGGGTGAACGGCCTGGTGATGAGCATCTCGCAGATTCCATCGGGTTACCTGGCGGATAGAATTGGGCGCCGGCCGCTGATGTGGTTTTCCTGGATCTCTGGGCTGGCGGCCACCTGGATCATGGCGTTAGCGCCTTCCCTGGGTACTTTTGTGATTGGGCTGATGCTGTATGGGGTGACATCCTCGGTGATGGCACCGCTCAACACTTATGTGCAAGCCGCGCGTGGGAAGTGGTCGGTTGGCAGGGCAGTCAGCTTTATCTCCTCGGCTTACAATATCGGCGGGATCGTAGGCCCGATCATCGGGGGCATCATCGCTGAAACCTTCAGTCTGCGGTCTGTCTATTACGCCTCTGGGGTGTTGTTTGCCTTTTCGACGCTGACCGTGTTATTTGTGCGTAAGCAGCCTGTGGAAGCCAGAACGATCATGGAAGACGACACGCACCTGCTGCACAATCGGCGTTTTTTGGGTCTGCTGCTGGTGATAGCCCTGGTGATGCTGGCGGTCACCCTGCCGCAGCCTCTGACCGCCAACTTCCTGCAAAACCAGCGCAACCTTTCTTTGGGCCAGATCGGGGGTCTGGGCTCGCTGGGCGCTTTGGGCAGTGTGTTGATGATGCTGGCCTTTGGCAACCTGCACGCGGGCATCGCCATGCTGATTGGCCAGGGCGGGTTGATCCTGTTTGCGGTGCTGATTTGGAACGGTGGGAGCTTTTTATGGTATGGACTGGGGTACTTCTTTATGGGCGGATATCGCCTGTGTCGGGCGATGACCGTCGCGCTGGTCCAACCGGTGGTGCGTCAACGCGAGGTGGGTTTGGCATTTGGCATGGTCGAAACGCTCAATGCGCTGGCGTTTATGGTCGCCCCGATTTTGGCGGGCGTATTGTATCAATGGCGGCCGGTATCGGTTTACCCGGTCAGCTTACTGGTGTTGCTATTGGCTTTCTTTGTGAGCTGGCGTTATTTTAACGGCCGCCACAAGCATGAAGATTTGGTGGTAAAGGAGACGACATATGAGGCTTGAACTTATTCGCCTGACGTTAGGCCCACTGCCCAATAATGTTTACCTGCTGGGTGACCATGCCAGCGGAGATGCCGTGGTGGTCGACCCCAGCTTTGAGGGTCAGGTCGTCCTGGACCGGGCTGCAGCCCTGGGGTGGACGCCCCGCGCCATCTGGCTGACGCACGGCCATTTTGATCACCTGGCTGGCGCGGGTGAGATCGCGGGGGCTTTCAATCCCGCCCTGCCCGTGGGCCTGCACCCTGGAGACCGCGCCTGGTATGCGCAAGAGGGTGGCGCAGGCCAATTTGGCATGACGATCCCGCCGCTGCCCGAGGTGGCGCTTACCTTTGAGGATGGCATGGCCCTGGGCCTGCGAGCCGATGCACAGACCGTGGCAGAGGTGCGTCATGCGCCCGGTCACAGCGCTGGGCATGTGATGTTCTATGTCGAAAGTCTGAACACCCTGTTGTGCGGGGATGTCATCTTCCGGCAGGGCATTGGACGAACAGACCTGGCCGGTGGAGACCAGTCTACCCTGCTGGAGAGCATCCGGACCCAGGTATTTTCTCTCCCCGATGAGACCCGTCTATTGCCCGGTCACGGCCCTGAGACCACGGTGGGGTTTGAAAAGGCGCACAACCCGTTCTTGAAGTAGAGAGGGTCTTGAAAAACTCATTGGAGCACGGCACGCCGTGCCCCTACGCTGTTTCGGGTTAAATAAAAAAAGCTGCCAGTGAGGACAGCTTTTTTTGATTAGCAAGACTTATTTGGCGTATTCGGTGGCCCGACTTTCACGGATCACCGTCACCCGGATTTGCCCGGGGTATTGCATGGTCTCTTCAATTTGCTGGGCGATACTCTTGGCCATGCGGTTGGCCTCAACATCATCGATTTCTTCAGGTTTAACGATGATGCGTACCTCGCGGCCCGCCTGGATGGCGTAGCTGCGCTCGACGCCTTGATGGCTGTTGGCGATGTTTTCCAGCGCCCGCAGCCTCTTGATGTATTGTTCCAGGTCCTCACGCCGGGCCCCGGGCCGTGCGCCGGAGATGGCGTCGGCGGCCTCAGCGATCACCGCCTCAACGGATTCCTGTTCGCTTTCGTGGTGGTGCGAGGCAATGATGTTAACTACCTTGGGGTTGACGCCATGGCGGG
>DKFH01000096.1 GCA_002452315.1 Anaerolineaceae bacterium UBA6801
CAGGTTGGGCATATTAACTCCATTTCCTCTCTAAAATACCGGGTTTTGGATCGGGTGGACCGCCTGGTGCTGGCGTGCCAACGGGCAGCCGCCGCCGCACTCAGGTAAATAATCGCAGGTCTGGCAGCCTTCCGGGATGTCCCCGCGTTGACGCAGCTGCAAGGCCAGGGGATGCTCCCAGATGTCTTCCCAGGGGTCTGCTAACAGGTTCCCCAGGGATTGATAGTAGGACTGACACGGGATGACGGCGCCATCCGGTTCAACGCACATGTTGTAGAGGGCTGCCGTACAGCCTTTGATCCCCAGGTCAAGCTGCAAGGGGTTGAAATGACAGTACTGGGTGGGCGTATACCAGATCAGCCGCTGGCCATGAGATTGGGTGATCTGACGAGCGCTTTCCAGCAAGGGCGGTAGGTCCGCTTCTTTCAGGCCGGTGTCGACTTGTTCACCCTTTCCAGCGTAGATCAATGCGTTCAGACCGATGGTTGGCACGCCCAATTCGGCTAAAAATTTCAGCGTTGCGGTAAGGGTGGGTGCGTTGTGGGTCAGCAGGGTGGTGTTGGTCATGACATATAAGGGTGTTGCCAGGACTTGCTTTAACCCTGCAACGGTTTGCTCCCAGGCGTTGTGCCCGGCGACCATCCTGTCATGAATTACGGGATCATGGGATTCGATGGTGATTTGAACATGATCCAAACCGGCTCCCACCAGCGCATCCAGGTAAGCCTGATCGGCCAGTTTGCGGCCATTGGTGTTGAGCCCGGTGATTAAGCCCTTTTCTTCCGCATAGGCCACAAGTTCGGGCAGACCAGGGTAGAGGGTAGGCTCGCCGCCGGTGAATACCACATGCGGGATGCCCAGGTCCCATAGCTTGTCGATGTTCTGCTGCCACGATTGAACATCCATCTCCGGGTGATTGCGGGGCCGGGCATTATAGCAATGGTGGCAGTCATTGTTGCAGCGGTAGGTGAGGGCCAGGTCCATGCGGTAGGGCGCGCTGGGCGTGGCGCTGAAGGGTGTGGTCGTTTCCAGGTCTAAATCGCATACCGGGCAGGCGCCGTTGGTCGCGATCAACTCTTCCAGCTGCAGGGTGAAATCGAGATAATCCTGCCGGGCATCCGCAGAGGAGACCTTGAATTTCTGATGCAGCAGGCGTGCGGCGTGTTCGGGGGTATGGCCTTCCAGGTGCAGGTAGGCCATCAGTGTGGCCGACGGGTTGAGCTGAACGACCCGGTTGGCATTGGCAATCAATAGACCGCTGCCATCGGGGTCAATTCTGAGGTGAAGGCGCATTTTTTCGTCTTCACCTTCCCGTTTATAGTGAAATAAGCCGGTTGGCAGGTGATGATCTTTTTTAAATACCTGGGCTAATTTATCGCTGAAGCGATTAAACACATTCATGCTGACGTACCTGACTTCGAGTACTTGCTGGTAAGGTTTTCATTGAAGCGTTATTTATCGACCGCCGCCAGCGCAGGCACAGGCACAGCCTGCACAAGCGCACGCGCAGGCACAGGAGCTGCCGCCACCCCCGCCGCCGCGAAAGCCGCCGGAGCCGCTTGAGCTGGAGACCGGGATGGGGTTTGTACGAGTGGTAATGCCGTTGGTGAAGGACGTCAGGTTGCCGATCAACCCTGCAGAAATGCCGGTCACGCCGTTAATCACACCTGCAGCAAAATTGGAGCCAGGGATATTGGGCAATGAGACCTTTCCGCCGCCTGCTGATGTGGTTCGAGCAGGAATCGGGTTGGAGACCGTGCCGCCAATGGTGCGCCGATAGCTTGGTGAATAACGCGGCCACCAGATCGGGACGAAGACGGGGCCGGTTGTAAAGGTGCGCCGTGTGCGGTCTTCGTAGTCCCTGTCGAGCATGGTCCATTCCATGGTCTGGTTGTAGCGCTCGCTCTTGACCTCGGGTGTGTCGGATTCTTCCACCATTTTCCAGGCCTTGCGCATGATGTCTTCGTAATAGGCAACCGTTTCTTTGTGGCTGAAACCCTTCATTTTCATTCCAACGCTCTTTACCAGGTCAACCATCAACTTTTGCATCGCAGCACGTCTTTTCTCGCCTTTCAAAACTGCCGCTGTCAAGAAATCCACCTCATATGTGTGTAGCCCTTCCGGAAGGGGTTGCGTGACTTCAATTTCGAGGGGGTCATGCTGGATGACTGTGGCAGCTTCTTTCCTGAGAACGCCGAACAGGATCATCGTCAGGACCTTATCCATGGGTTGTTCCATCAGGATGGCCGCTTCAACAGCCGTGAGACCCCGTTTGATCCCGTTTCCTTCAATTTTCATCTTGGGCGGCAGGTAGGCCATCTTGCGTTTATTGGCGCCGACCGTTCCCTGGTAGATGGTGAATCCAAAGAGGGCAGCGAAAAAGCCAAACACACCGAAGCAGCATAGTTGGTCGCGGATGAAACCCAGCAGGGATGGGAAAAACCCCACGGGCTGACTGACAATGCCGGGCACTGTGGTCTGGGGCGGCTCGGTGATCAGCACAGCATTTTCCGGGATATATTGACTGGGAAAAGCTGCACCAAACAAGTAACGTGTATGCGCGTTGGCATTGTCCGTGAACCAGGAATAATACACCCGGCCTTCAGCCGCAGTCCGTCCAGTGTCATCCGGTGTGGTCGGCCCTGGCCAACGCTCGGGTGAGTAGTACACGCCCTCGTCATCGCCCACGCCCGGGGGCAGGATGATGGTCATGCGGTAGGCCGCGCTTGAACCTCTCTCAAAGTCTGAGTCAAACCAGGTGGGGGTGAACTGAAAATTGATGTAATTCTCCCGGTCGCCGCCGTCATATTCCGAGAGGACATTGCGAATGCCCGGGATCCAGGCTGTGACCGTGCCGGTTCCGCCGGGGGGGATCGAATCGTCTTCTAAGGCCAGCGCAAAACCGTTGGGCACGTAGGGTGAGCTCTCGATATTTCTGATAGGCTTGCCATCAATTTCCGCCTGGATTGAATTGAGGTTATAGGCGGAGGAGGGCATGCCGATATCGACAAAATCAATTGCGTCGGCACTGGGCGAATTCTGAAATTCGATCAGGTACCAGAGTGAGAGGGTACCATCATCTTCGATGTAGGCTTCCACTTCAAAGACCGTGACTTCAAAACGATAGGTTTGCGCTGCCGCTGATCTTGGAAAGGCTATCAGGCCGATCAGGATAAGGGCCAGCAGTAAAAGTTTAAATTTTTTCACAGGTCACCACTTGGGTTCTTCGGTTAACTGGTAAGTTGTAGAACAATGCGGGCATTCAACCACCGGTGCGCCAGCAATCATTTTGACATCCTTGGTGGTGATGGGGCCTCCGCAGGACTGACATTTGATGGTGTCCATCCCAACCTGGCCGGGCAAGTCAATGTTCAAGTTGACCACCTGGTCGCCCGCTTTTTGGGGCGGGCTGAGCTTTGTGCCGACATAGATCAGCACAAAACCGATCACCAGACCTACCAGGCCGATCAGGATCCAACTTGGCGAGCCATCGGGGCTGAACCCGCCTAAAATGAATAGAAAGGCAAAGATGATGAAAACCCCAGCCGTAATAAAAGCGATAATCCTTCCCGCGCGCATTGAACCTCCTATTTTAGAAAAAAAACCGATACAGACTATATTTTAACGTATATTTGATGATTTATCCTCATATTTTCACAGGTCCTGGATGACCGGGGGGGTCACATGGCCCAAATGTGATATTAGCATATAATATCATGTGTATGTTGACTAAAGACCAGAAATTCGAAAGCACCAAAAGGTGAAGCCACATGGCTGAAGATTTTGTTCCGGATATTGTGATCAGGCGCTTACCATCATATTTACAAACACTCAACCAGATGGCCAAAGAAGGCCTGCATACGGTGTCTTCTGTCATGCTGGCCGAACGGGTGGGTACGACGGCTGCGCAAATCCGCAAAGACCTGTCGTATTTTGGCGGATTTGGTAAGCAGGGTACCGGTTACTCTATTTACGTCTTGATTGAAGAACTGCAGAAAATCCTCAACCTGGATAGGATCTGGAAGGTGGCAATAGTGGGTGCCGGCAACCTGGGGCGTGCGTTAAGCCGGTACCAGGGGTTTGCCAATCGGGGGATCGATATCTGCCTGTTGTTTGACAATCACCCGGACGTAGTTGGCACCCAGGTGGGGTCGCTGGTTGTCCGGCATGTGGATACGATGATCGCGGATATTCAGGAACAGGCGGTCAAAATGGCAATCCTAACACTGCCAGGCGAGGCGGCACAAACCACTGCTGACCAATTGGTGATGGCTGGCGTGGGTGCAATTCTCAATTACACGCCAACGACCTTAAAATTGCCAGACCATGTTCATGTGGAACACATTGATCCGGTGCTGCAATTGCAGCGGATGATGTATTATTTAGATGAGGATTAAACCCCATCCTTAGGCGGGTTTTCCAATAAATTGATCAACACATCCAGGTTTTGAATATCATAAACCCTGGATTTGTAGTACACCTTTTTGAGATCCCCGGCTTTGTGGAGCTTAAGCACCTGGTTTTCGACGGTAATTTCAACCGCTTCGTAGGGCACATCTTCCCCATTGATGGTTATTGCGTCCTGGTGAGCCTTTAAATCTTTATGAAAAACCAAGTCCTCGCCCTTGCGTAGGCGTTGGCGGGACTTTTCGATCAACAGCGGCACAATTGTGGCGCGCAGGGTTTCAATCAAGGCGGGCATGTTCTTGTAGCGGTTGCGGATCACCAGGCGCTGGCCCGCTTGATCTTCCAGAATGAGCTTTACAGCGGTACTGACCATTGAGCCGGCAAAGGTAACCTGGGTAAGGTGGCTGTCAAACCTAGTTGTGTTTTCGTATGTCCAGATTTTGCTTTTTCTGGCTGAACGCTGTAGTAAGCCCTGTTCGAATAAATGGATGCCATCCTGCCAAAAAATGACTGCCAGGGTCACCAATAGGAGACCGACGATGAATATCAGCGCGTACAGGGCTGTTGGGTGCGGGAAGGCACTTAGAATGACTGCCCGGCCGTGGATATTGATCCTGTCCCAGGTCTGGCTTACCAGGAGGAAGGTCAATCCAATTGAGGATATGATCAGTGCCGCACCGAAGATTAAAGCTCCCCAGCGTTTGATCATCTGGTTGTGGCTTGGGAAAACCGCCAGTGTTTCCCCGAGGGTTGGTGCGTTTTGTTCAGCAGCGTCCTTTTGCATGTTTATTGGGACTGACATGATTATTAAGGGGCTACATCCTGGGGGGTAAGGTGCGGGAGAGGACCTCGATCATCGAGAAGGCTTTGGCTGCCCCTTCAGCTACACAGGTGGTGGGATTATCGACCAGGTAGGCCGGGATGCCCAGGGAAGCGGTCAGGTAGCGGTCAATCCCGCGCAAGAGGGCGGTCCCGCCGCACATTGCCACGCCGCGATCGATGATATCGGAGATCAGCTCCGGGGGTGTTTTTTCCAGAACCCGGCGGATCATGCCGGAGATGTTTTCTAGCGGGGTTTGCAGGGCTTCGACCACCTCATCCGTGGTGAGTGTGGCCGGTTTGGGCAA
>DKFH01000092.1 GCA_002452315.1 Anaerolineaceae bacterium UBA6801
CCACCCGCTGCTGTTCCCCGCCGGACAGCTCCGTCACCTTGCGGTCGGCAAAGTCAGCCATGTCGATGGTCTCCAAGGCGCTGATGACCCGCGCGGTGATCTCTGCCCTGGGCAGGTTTTGCATCCTGAGCCCAAAGGCGATGTTTTCAGCGACGTTGCGATGCGGGAAGAGGGCATAATCCTGGAACATGAGCCCAAAGTGGCGTTTGTGGGTGGGTACATCTGCCAGGGATACCCCTTTCCAGAGCACCTCGCCGCCTTCAGGTTCTTCCAGCCCGGCGATGATGCGCAGCAAGGTGCTTTTTCCGCTGCCGGAAGGGCCCAGCAGGCATACGGTTTCGTTTTCTTCCACCGAGAAGGAAACACCGTTCAACAGGGGCTGTCCCTCGTAGGATTTTTCGATATGGTTTACCGTTAGCATCACATATTATCCTTGCTGGATGGTTGGGTTTTTTCAATCACAAAGATGCCCAGCGCGCAGGCCAGCATCAAAATTGTTGACATGGCCAGCGCCTGGCCATAATTGAGGGCGCCGGGTTGGGAGATATAGCGAAAGATTGCCACGGGCAGGGTGGGGTAGTTGGGCCTGACCAAAAAGGTGCTGGCGCCAAATTCTCCCAGCGAAATCGTCAGGGCAAAGATCATACTGACCAGGATCGCTGGTGCCAGTAAGGGCAGGTCAACCTCACGCCAGACCCGCAGCGGGGAGGCACCCAAAACACGGGCAGCGTTGCGCAATGAAGCAGGGATGTTGCTGAGGGCCGGGGTGAGGGTGCGCACGATGAAGGGCAGGGCTACAAGCGAGTGGGCGATCG
Source organism: Anaerolineaceae bacterium UBA6801 (assembly GCA_002452315.1). GTDB lineage: Bacteria > Chloroflexota > Anaerolineae > Anaerolineales > Anaerolineaceae > Brevifilum. The sequence goes on from DKFH01000092.1 coordinate 816, forward strand.
GGACCAGGATGGGGAAGCGCAGCAGGCTGAAGGGGGGCCGGGTGAAGACGATGATGAAGCCCAAACCCAGGGTGATGGCGGAAGCGCCCAAAGGCAGCATCAACAGGGGATCCAGGATTTTGTTGAGCGCCGTGGTTTGCATTTGCGCGTAGGCAACCAGCAAGCCCAGGCTGAGGGTGATCCCGATGGTAATCAGCGCAAAGAGAAAGGAGTTGCGCGCGGCCATGATCGGCGGGACAAAGAACAGGTCACCGCGGCGGTTGACACCCAGTTCGCGGTAAAACTGCAGGGTCAATCCGCGTTCGACCTCGCCGCGTTCGCCCCGCGTGGGCTCTAGTTTTACGAAGGAGCGGGCAGCCAGGGATGCCAGGGGCGTCACCAGCAGGGTGAACAGGGTGATGACGAGCAGGATGACCACCACGCGCTCGATAGCCCTGCGCGGCTTGCGGGTGACGATTGTTCTGGCTGAGGGCGAGATGACCATATCCCCCAGGCCTGAAACCCGGTTGTGACCCAGGGTGATGGCCAGGGTGCACAGCAATTGCAGGATCGAAAGGGCGCTGGCCAGGGGCAGGTTGAGGAGGTGCAAGGCCTGGATGTAGATCTCCACCTCCAGGGTGGCGTATTGCGGCCCGCCCAGCATGAGCACTACGCCGAAACTGGTGAAGTTAAATAAAAACACCAGCAGGGTCCCGGCGAAGATGGCGGGCTTGAGCAGGGGCAGGGTCACTTCCCGGAAGGTGCGCCATGGGCTGGCGCCCAGCACCTGGGCTGCATGCTGCAGGCGGATGTTCTGCTGGGACCAGGCATTGCTGACGACGCGGATGATGATGGTGGTGTTATAGAAGACATGGGCGACAAGGATGGCCCCAAAGGTGTTGAGGAATTGGATGGGCGGTGATGGCAGGTCTAAAAGGGCCATCAGCCCCAGGTTGACCCAGCCACGCGGCCCCAACAGGGAATTGAACCCGGCAGCCACGACCACGGTCGGCAGGATGAAGGGCAGGGTGGTCAGGGTCTTGAGGATTCTTTTGCCAGGGAAGGTGTAGTGGGCAAACAGCCACGCGCCAGGCAGCCCGATGATCAGCGTCAGCAGGGTGGAAAGCACGGCCTGACCTACGGTGAAGGATAGCGGCCCCCAGATGCGGGCGAGATTGAACACCCCCAGGCCAAGGCCCTGACCGGGCGAGCCGCCGGTCAGGACCAAGTTAAATAAGGCCAGCAGGGGCTGGTAAAAGAAATACCCCAGGAAGGCGGCCGGCAGGAGCCATAGCAACAGGGCGCGCCAGGTGGGCCGTTTGGCCCAGCGAGGAACACTGCGGGGATTGGTGCTCAATCCAGGACGACCTCCAGCCAGGCGTTGATCCAGGCTTCCCGGTTGGCGTTGATCAGCTCGGGGGGCAGGCTGGCAGGCTGCTCGGGGATATCAACATAGGCCACAAAAGCCTCCGGCAGGGCGGCCTGCGGATTGACCGGGAAGACGAACATCTGCAGGGGGATATCCTCCTGGAATGGGACGCTGAGCATGAAGTCGACAAAGGTTTTAGCCAGCTCGGGGTTGGCAGCGTTATTGAGGATGCCGACGAATTCGATCTGGCGGAAGCAGGTGTTGGGGCCGATGATCGAGCCGGTCGGGGAGTCGTCCAGCTCGGTCTCGGCGAAGATCACCTCGGCTGCCGGGCTGGAACCGTAGGAGACCACCATCGGTTGGGGACCCTGGCCGGTTGAGCCGCTGAAGTTGGTGTAATAGGCTGTTTCCCAGTTACTGACGACCACGACGCCGTTTTCCTTGAGGGCAGCCCAGTAATCCAGGTAGCCGTCTTCGCCAAAGTGGGCGATGGTGGCCATCAGGAACGCCAGGCCTGGTGAAGAGGTGGCCGGGTTCTGTACGGCCAGCAAACCCGCATATTCAGGCTCGGTCAGCGCTTCCAACGAGGTCGGGACGGGCAAATTATGGGCTGCAAAATAAGCTTTATCGTAGTTGATGCACACATCACCAAAATCCACGGGCAGGGCAAAGTTGCCGGGATCAATTTTGAAGGCATCCGGGATGTCGGCCAGCACAGGGGATTCGTAGGCGATGAACAGGCCTTCATCGAGGGCGCGGGTCAGGAAGGTGTTATCGACACCAAAGAAGACATCGGCGATGGGGTTGTCCTTGGTGAGGATGGCCTGGTTGAGGGCGGTGCCTGTATCCCCCGCGCGCACGAAATTGACGCTCACACCGTGTTCGGCCTCAAACTGGGCGATGAGCTCCTCGCTGATGGCAAAGGAATCGTGGGTCATTACAGTCAGCGACTGCGCTTCTGCCGGCCCGGGCTGCGGGGCACAGGCTGTGACCAGTAAGGTGAAGATCAAAATAAGCAGGGGGGTAACTTTTAAGGTTAATCGCATGGGTTTATCCACTCCTTTCGGAATTGTTAACGGTTTCGTGGATGCACAGCAGTAAACCGCTCTCAATGGTGATGGTGGCTGTGGGGGCATCCAACTGGTTGCTGACCCCGCGGGTTTTCTCGGGGTACAGCGTCTCGTTCCGCAGGGGATAGCGCAAGCCCTCCGTGTAAATACCGGTGACCGGGCCGTTGAAGGGCAGTAATGAGACCCTTTGTCCGATTTCGCCATCGATTTGTGCGGATGTGTGGATCAGGAATACTTCGTACTGCCCGTCAACCAGGCGGATGTCATGCTCGGCGAGGTCGGGCCTGGTGAGGAGGAAGATGTTGGCCAGGGTCTGGTCCAGGCGCCCGCCCAGGGCGGCTACCACGCGGATCGGCATGGGCGCCAACGCCAGGGCCGCGTTCAGGGCCAGCTCAAAATCGGTTTCGTCTTTATCGGCGGGGAATGCCCGGATTTCAACGCCCAGGGCGCGCAGCTCCTGGATTTGTGCCGGGTCGGCCGAATCCAGGTCGCCGATGACCAGGTGCGGGGTCAGCCCCAGCTGGTCTATGTGCTGCAGGCCGCCATCGGCAGCGATCAGCAGGTCGTCTTCGTTGAGCAGGGCGCGGACTCTTTCCGGCGCGGGCAGCTCACCGTTGACGA
>DKFH01000035.1 GCA_002452315.1 Anaerolineaceae bacterium UBA6801
CCCCCTGATTGTGTATCCAAATTGAGATGACACCTATGACTAAAATCAAAGACAGGGGTCACTTTTTCTTTAAATGGCATGGACGCAAGGGGTAACCCGAGTATAATTGGGGGCGTTATTGTCACCGGGCGAACTATGTTGATCTGGAGGTTTATATGCCCAAATTATACGATGTCATCATCATCGGCGCTGGTATCGTCGGCAGCATGGTGGCGCGTTTCCTTTCAAAGTATCAGCTGGACATTTTGTTAATTGAAAAAGAGGTTGATGTGGGTATGGGCGCCAGCTCGGCCAATTCGGCCATCCTGCATGCGGGATATGACGCCTTACCTGGCTCGAATAAAGCCCTCACCAATATGATGGCGGTGGAGATGTGGCCCGGGCTGTCCGAGGAGCTGGGCATTGATTACAGCCGCTGCGGCGATTACGTGGTGGCGGTGAGCGAGGAAGACGTGGCTGTGCTGGAAGAGCTGCTGGAGCGGGGTCAGCAGAATGGTGTGCCGGGGATTGAGATCATCAGCGGCGCAGAGATGCGCCAGCGTGAGCCCCTCATCCGCCCCGATGCGGTTGCGGCATTGTGGGCGCCCACCGGTGCGATCGGGGATCCCTTTGCCGCCACGGTTGCTGCGGCAGAAAACGCTGTGATGAATGGCGTGGAGCTGCTGCGGGATACGGCCTTTGAGGATTTCCTGATGGAGGGTACAAAAATTGTGGGTGTGCGCACCAACCGGGGCGATTTTGCTTGCCGTTGGGCAGTCAATGCGGCCGGGCTGTTTGCGGATGAGGTCATGCACCAGGCTGGCGTGCGTCCTGAATTTGTGATCCAGCCGCGGCGGGGTGAATATGTGATCCTGGACAAAGCCGATTTTCAGTTGACCCAACCAACGGTGATCTTCCCGACCCCGACGGAGAAGGGCAAAGGCATTTTGGTGGCAGGCACGCTGCACGGCAATGTGATCGTTGGGCCCAACGCCAATTTTGTGGAGTCAAAGGAAAACAAGGATGTCACCAAAGCGGGCATCCAGGAGATCTGGGAGGGCGGCAACAAACTGGTCCCGTCCATCCAACGCAAGCACATCATCGCCCAATTTGCCGGGCTGCGGGCGACGGGCAATGCGCCTTCGCCCAACCCGGAACTGGATTATAACCAGGATTTCATTATTGAAATCCCTGAAAATGTGACCGGTTTGGTGAACCTGGGCGGGATTGAATCACCCGGCTTCACCGCTGCTCCAGCCATTGCACTCAAAGTGATCGAGCTGCTGGGGGAAGCTGGTGAACACCTGGTGGAGAAGCCCGACTGGAACCCGATCCGAACGCCCCGACCGGTCTTCCGTCACCTGGACCGGAATCAGCAGGCCGCGCTGGTCGCTAAAGACCCGGCCTATGGCCGCATTGTGTGCCGCTGCGAGATGGTTACGGAAGGCGAAATCCTGGCGGAGATTCATGCGCCCATCCCAGCGGACACCTATGATGCCCTCAAACGGCGCACCTGGCTGGGCACCGGGCGCTGCCAGGGTGGCTTCGACATGCCGCGTGTGGTGGAAATTTTAGCTGCCGAACTGGGGCTGGCACCGGAGGACATCACCAAGAAAGGCCGTGGATCCGAATTTCTCTACCGACCGACCAAGGCTGTTGAGCAGGATCACCTCACCGTGGAGGCGTTGATATGAAAAAAGTGTATGATGTGGTCATCATTGGCAGCGGACCCGGCGGCCTGGCGGCTGCGATTGCTGCCAAGGAGAATGGCGCCGAGGATGTATTGATCATCGAGCGCGATGTGGAATTGGGCGGTATCCTGGTGCAGTGCATTCACAATGGCTTTGGGCTGGAATTGTTCAACGAGGATATGCCCGGCCCGGCCTATGCCCAGCACTTTATCCAGGAAGCCCGGGGGCACGGGGTGGAGACCCTGATGGACACCATCGTGCTGGATATCACCCCCGAACGGACGATTTACGCCATTAATAAGGGCCTGGGATACCTGGAGCTCAAGGCTCGCTCGATTGTATTGGCGATGGGCTGCCGCGAGCGCACCCGCGCGCAGATCATGCTGCCGGGGTCACGCCCTGCAGGTGTGTATACTGCGGGTACCGCCCAGCGCTTTGTAAACGTGGAGGGCTTCATGCCCGGCGAGAAATTTGTCATTTTGGGTTCGGGCGATATCGGCATGATCATGGCCCGCCGCCTGACGATCGAGGGCGCGCGGGTGGAACGCGTCCTGGAGATCATGCCCTACCTGACTGGCTTGATGCGCAATTATGTGCAATGCCTGCTGGATTACGGCATTACACTGGAAAAACAGCGCACAGTCAACCGCATCATCGGCAACGAGCGTGTTGAAGCGATCGAAGCGGTCACCGTGGATGAATCCTGGAACCCGATCCCGGGCACAAAGGAGATCATCCCCTGCGATACGCTGCTGCTCTCGGTGGGGTTGATCCCGGAAAATGAGCTTTCTAGAAAAGCGGGTGTATTGATCGACCCGATCACCAACGGCCCCTACGTGGATGACCGCTTTATGACCAATGTACCGGGCATCTTTGCCGCCGGCAACGTGGTGCACGTCTATGACCTGGTGGATTGGGTGACCGAGGCCGGCTATGTGGCCGGCAAGGGTGCCGCAGCCTTTGCCCAGGCTGAACAAGCTGCCCCGAGCGAACAAATTCCCCTCAGGGCAGGCGAGAATATCCGTTACGTGGTGCCTCACAAGCTGGATAAGGCGCACCTGGCCGAAGAGCTGGTCCGTCTGCAAATGCGGGCTATCTCGCCGATTGAGGAGCGCGTTTTGGTGACTGTGGAAGACCAGAACGGGGACGTGGTCGCCAAAAAAGCAGCAGCCTATGCCCGCCCCGGAGAGATCCTGACCCTGGGAGTCAAACCCAGGGCTTACGAGGCCGTTCAAAAGGCAACCGAATTGACTGTTAACGTCAGGAAGCGGTAAGATAAGTTTAATACGTATGAAAGGCATTAACCATGGCTGAAATTGACGACATCATCTGTGTGACCTGCCCCCAGGGTTGTTTATTAAAGGTGAAGCACGAGGGGAATCAGGTATTGGAGGTTTTGGAGAGCGGCTGCAAGCGCGGCAGGGAATATGCCATTTGCGAGCTGCAGGACCCACGCCGGATGGTTGCTTCCACGGTGCGGGTTACGGGCGGCTTGCATCCCCTGGTGCCGGTTTACACCCGCAGCGCGTTCCCAAAGCCGTTGATCCCAAAATTGGCTCAAGAATTACGCCAGGTCGAACTGACCGCGCCGGTGAAGATCACCCAGGTGGTACTAAAGGACGTGCTGGGCACAGGGATTGATGTGGTCGCCAGCCGGGATATGCCCGAGAAAAAGTTGTGAATAGTTATATGTGAATAGTTGCTCGGCTGGAGGGAATGCGGTGCGAGGAATAGGTGAACCGACCTGAATAATATTTGCAGAAAGTATTGGGTAACGGGAACATTACTGCTTTTCCACAAAAACTGAGGACTGGCGCAACGCGGTATTCATGCTTTCCTTGAGGAATCAATAAAAAATCCCTGCGAATTTAAGAAATTCGAGGGATTTATTGATTTTTTAGATCAAAGCTTGTGTTTGCAGGAAGGGCTACGGCGCACCAGGGCCGTAGTAGTTGGGATCGGTGGGCGTCCGCCCGCTGGTATCGTGCACCCACACGTAATCGCCCTCATCCGCCCATTGGAACAGCCATTGGGCGTCGCCCGGGGAGAGGTTGACGCAGCCATGGGATTGGGGATACCCGTAACCAAAAGGCCAGTAGGTGGCATGGATGGCGCGTTTTTGGTCATAATACATCGTCCAGGGGACATCTTGAAGGTAGTAAAAATCTGCGCGGTCGGCCTCAAAAGCACCCTGCATGGTTTCAAGCTCTTTTTTCTCGTAGATCTGGAACACACCAGGCTGGGTGAAAAACGGGTCTCTCCCCGTGGCAACTGAGGCTGCAAACACCAACCGGCCATCTTCATAAGCCAGGATGACCTGCTGCTCGAGGTTGATCTCTATCCAGCGGTCGGCATTCACTCCTTCCGGACGGGTGGGATTAACCGAGACGACATTGGCCATGTAGTCACTGACCCATTCATCTGGCCCGATTTTATACCAGGTGAGTCCATCGGCTTCGACCGTTTCGTAGACCTGGATCAGGTCTCCGCGTTGGTAGGACTGGCCGCTTCCCGGTGCAGTATAGGATGGCTCCCGCCGGCTTTCTGTGTCCTCGTAGCCTACAATCCAGCCAAAATCATTGCGGGGGTTTTCAAAAAATTCCACGCCCTGATATTTGGTGTAGGCGATAGGTGCAGCCCGCATCCATTCCCCTGTGGACAGTTGAACGTAGGGCTTGCCGCCATGGTCCTGGCGGTTGACGTAGCTGACATACCGCAAGGCTCCGGGTTCGATATAACTGGTGGGGTTGGCACCTGCGACAGCATCCTCGAATGTAGCATAAATGGGGGCGGGGTCTGTTTCAGGTAGGTTGATCTTGGCAATCGCCACCGGTAGCTCGCCTAACTCTGATGGGGGCGTGGCTGCCGGCAGGGCCCGGCGCGGGTGGCTGAATCCGGAGGCTTTCATCTCAGCGACTACCTGGGCAGGGCCATACAGCAAACAGGTGCCGTCAGCAGGCATGCCGGGCAGGCATAAGGGCAGTTCATAATAATAACCTGCAGCATCTGTTGAAGCGCTTGTCAGCGCTTGCGCGTAGACATCGTTAATCGGGGTGGTGATCAAAATCAGCGTGATGCAAACCAGTAAGAATCGTCTCATCATTCCTCAACTTTACTTCAAGGACTGTAATTATACCTAAACTTATCCGAATTGGGGTTAATTATCCATGTGCGGCGGGTTTTATGCCTAATGTAGGGTTTACGCACTGGGGATGGTGTGTGCCAGCTCAAGCACCTGAACCGTGTGGCCATAGCGAGCGCCCAGGGCTGTGATTTGGGATATGCTGCGCTTTGCCAGCCGCATGGGTTGGGAATTTTTCTCCAGGGGGTCAAAGAAGTTATCCCAATGCGAGAGGAAGACTTGCCTGGCGCCCGGGTCCAGCACTGCCTGGCTGTAAAGCGCTTGCAGGTAGGATTGAGGCTGCAGGTCTAAACCGCCGACCCCTAACACCACGGATTCAACCGCCAAACCCCGATAAGCCCCCGGCTCAAACCCGGCGCTGCCGAAGATCAGGGTGCGGTCCACCTGGATGGCGTACACCGCGCCGCACTGGTAATTCCACAACCAGGTTGGCGGGCGCAACGGGCGGGTGATGCGCCCTTCAGCAGGCATCAGCCAGCCCATCGGGGCGGGAAAATTGACATGCCGCGCCGGGTGAAAGCACACCTGGAGGGACCCGATCTGGTAGATCTGCCGTGGGACAACCTGCACACCGGTTTTGACCCCCAGGCCTGCCCCCTGCACCAGGTGGATGGCCGATTCACTGCCGTAGAGCGTCCCGCCAGCCTGGCGCAGGACCTCCGTGGCGTCCAGGGCATGATCATAGTGGGTGTGGGTGAGCAAAATCCCGTCCAACCGGTTGATTCCTGAACGGGTGAGCCCACTGGCGATACGGGCGGGGTCCGGGCGGATCTTGCCCAAAAGGCTTAGCATGGTTGGGCGCGAGAAATGGGGGTCAACCAGGAGGGTTGTGTCACCTTGTGTGATCAGCAGGGTATTGGTGCCTAAATAGGTGATGTTCATGGTCTTATCATAACGTGCATGGTCACATAGCGGGTAAATGCTGCGTTGATATCCCTGCTAAACGCGCAGTTCGCCCGCAAAGATGATCACGGCCGCTCCCCGGATCATCACCCGCTCGCCCTCCAGCCGCAGGCGCAGCCAGCCCCCGCGCGGGGAGGCCTGGTAGGCTGTGAACTGCCGTTTGCCCAGTTTTTCCGCCCAAAAGGGTGCCAGCAGGCAGTGGGCTGAACCGGTCACGGGGTCTTCGGGGATACCCAACTGGGGGGCAAAAAAGCGGGAGATGAAGTCGACCTCCGGGTCAGAACAGAGGGCGGTAATGATCACCTCCGGCATGGGCAGCTTTTCAACAGCGGCGATATCCGGGCTGGCTGTGCGGACGATGCTTTCATTTTCAGCCTCAAACAGGTAATAATCGCCTGAAAAAACGGCGTCTACGGGCCTGAACCCCAGGGCCCGGTCCACTGTGCTCTCGTAAGAGAAGCGCTGCATGGGCATGGCGGGGAAGTTCAATTCCACATCGCCATCCGCCCAGCTGGCTGTTAAATCACCGCTGCGGGTTTTGAACAGGATGGGTTGGTCCCTCAGGGCGGGCTCTCGCTCAAAGAGGACCTTGGCGCTGGCCAACGTGGCGTGGCCGCACAGGTCCACCTCCTGTTTGGGGGTGAACCAGCGCAAACGGAAACCGCCGGGCGCTTGGGACACAAAGGCCGTCTCAGAAAGGTTCATTTCGCGGGCGACCCCTTTCATCCAGGATACCTCCGCCTGGCGTTCAAGCAGGCACACCGCGGCCGGGTTGCCCCGGAAGGGTTCATTGGTAAAGGAATCAACCTGGTAAAGCAGGGGCGCCATATCAACCTCCATGTGTGGGCTTACAGTGAACCTTCAACAGCGAACGATGAAAACGAATTGGTTTTATTAAGGGCAAAAGCCGTTTTGCTCTGTAATTTTGGTTAAAATCATACTATATTTTCCTTAACACAAAAATAAAGCGGAGTATGGTGATATGGGCAACCTCACACATCACAAGAAGCACACGTATACGATCAAGAACCCCGAAAACCTCTCCCCGCGCATTCAATGGCTGCGGGATTATTATTTTTCAGGCGTCCAGCGCGCCTGGAACAACGAAGCTACCGCCTGGGACCACCGGCACCCCCTGGGACTTTCAGTATGAGGAGTTTAACTATTATATTGTCCCGGAGACCTATGCCTTCTTTTCGACCTTCAGAGGCGCGTTCAAGCAGGTTGCCCGCCCGGTGGACCTGCACCCGGATTTTTGGAAGTGGTCCATCGCCGAACGCAAAGCCAGGTTCTTGAAGCAGGTGATGGTCAACTACCTACCCCAGGAGCTTTTGCCGGGAGACCTGATCGCCGGTGGGCGGTTCAACATCCAGACATCCACCTGCCTGGATGAAGTGCAGGCCAAAGCCTACCTCGACACGATCGAGGGGAAAGACGGCCTGCGCCAGGCAGTTTTTGCATTTCATAACCACGGCTATGGTAATGCCGGCTGCCCGCAGCCTGTGCCTGGGAATGACCGATGTGCTCACACGCGGCACCTATGAAGGGCTGCGCTGGGTAGGTCCACACCGCTGCGGCGTGCTGGCCGTCGATTGGGTCTATAACCCAATGCTGCCCGTGCCCCAACAGATCTACCCGCCTGTGCCCTTGGAGCCGGTGAGCGATTTCTAGTATTGAGGAGGTGCCAGATGATATCTTTGACGCATTACCCGGCGATGAAAGCACCAGGGTTAATCCCGCGGGATGTGTGGGTGTGGACGCCGCCTGCCTATCACACGAACCCGCATGAGCGTTTTCCGGTTATCTACATGCACGATGGGCAAAACCTGTTTGACCCAGCACAAGCGTATGACCATGTCACCTGGGGTGTGGCGGAGGCGATCACCAAGCTCAGCCGGTGGGGCTTTATTCAGCCGGCCATCGTGGTGGGGATCGGCAATACCGAAAACCGACTTGGAGATTACCTGCCCGCACGTCCTTTTGAGAGCCCGGAAGGCCAGGCATTCATCCGCTCGCTATCCGAGGATGAAAAATACGAATTGGCACAGTTCGATGTCGCGGCGGATAAGTATCTGCAATTT
>DKFH01000013.1:0-527 GCA_002452315.1 Anaerolineaceae bacterium UBA6801
AATAGTAGTTAATAGAATTAATTATGGATTTTGACAAATGATGAGCAATCATTGTTCGTTTTTCAACACCCTCAAAGCAGAAATGAGTTGGTAAACACTGGAGAGATTTATTTATCGAGAGCTACTGCCACATGCCCCTACTTGACATCACCCCTGGTTGGGATTATATTTATCTGGTGTCAGCCCACAAAGGTGACCCGTTCACCACAGGTGAGCTGCGCGCGTCGAACCTTAATAAATCCTAGAAAGATGGAGTATTAGCATGTCAGAACGTTATGTTGGAACCGTCAAATGGTTTAGCGCCCCCAAGGGGTACGGATTCATTGGTCGTGACGATGGTGAGGACGATGTTTTCGTTCACTTCTCCGCAGTCCAGATGGAAGGCTACAAGCGGCTCAAGGAGGGCCAGGAAGTAGAATTCTCCATTGAAGATGGTCCAAAAGGTTTACAGGCCGCGAACGTGATCCCTGTAGCCGTCACAGAGGAAGAGCTTTAATCTTCACAAATCTGATCGGGTCGCCTTGCAG
>DKFH01000013.1:642-7984 GCA_002452315.1 Anaerolineaceae bacterium UBA6801
CGCGCAGTTCACGCCGGAAGATCAGGCGTGTTCTGAAACTATGGTAGGGGTCCGTCACGACCATAAAGGATGACCAGCCCTGGTCCTGGGCAATTTGGCGCACTGCCCGGGATTCGTCGAGGGTGCTGTCGACCGCTAGATCGGTAATGAAGATCCGCTCGCGATCAAACCCCAGAGCTTGCGCTTCCCTGGCCAGGCGCCGGTTGGCTGTGCGGTCTGTGTTGGTGATGACCAGGTTGTAGGCGTAGCCGCGCTCAAGCATATCCGCCGCCATAGCCAGCCGGTCGCCCGAATCACCGCTGAGGATCACAATGGCATCCACCGGCTCGATTGGGTCGGACACAATCAGGATGGCGCCGACGGAGACCAGGGATAAATAAATCAACAGCGGGCTGAGTAAGACCACCAGGAAAACGATCAATAACACCGAGCAACCGGTGTTTGTGGATCGCCCCTGATTGGATGGTTGAGCCCCTGTGGGTTGGTTTGCCATCAGGTTATTAGTTGTTGAGGGCCGCCTTGATGCGAGTTAACCCTTCCGTCAGCATGGCGCGGGGGCAGCCAAAGTTGATGCGCAGGAAGCCCTGTCCGCTTTCGCCAAAGCTGACCCCATTGTTTAATCCTACCTTGGCTTCTTTCAGGAAAAAAGCATGGGGAGATTCTACATCCAGCTGCCGGCAATCGAGCCAGCCCAAGAACGTGCCCTCTGGCCGCCAGATGCGCAGGCCGGGGAGGTTGGCATTTACATACTCGACCAGGTAGTCCCGGTTGGCCTCCAGGTAGGCCATAACCTCACGCAGCCAGGGCCGTCCGTGCTGGTAAGCGGCCCGAGCGGCGTGCAAGCCGAGGATGTTGGGGTGGCCTAACAGCATCGGCATGGTTTGGCATAGTTTCTCCTTCAGGGCGGGGTTTTGTGTGATACACACGGAGGTTGACAACCCGGCGATGTTAAAGGTTTTGGAAGGTGCAAAATAGGTCACGGTCTGCTGGGCAACCTCCGGTGAGAGGGTGGCGATGGGCAGGTGCTGATAACCGGAGTAGATCAGGTCTGCGTGGATTTCATCCGAACAGATCAGAACGTCGTGTTTTATACAGATTTCTGCCATTTGGGTCAGCTCTGCGAGAGTGAACACCCGCCCGACAGGGTTATGGGGGTTGCAGAGGATGAACAGCCTGACACCGGAGGCGGCTTTTTGTTCGAAATCGTCAAAATCGATTTCATAGCGGCCGTCTTCACGCAGGATGAGGGGATTATGCACACATTCACGGCCGTTTGCTTCAGGGCCTTTCAGAATCGGGGGATAAACCGGGGTTTGGATCAGGACGCGGTCGCCGGGTTCGGTCAGGCTGTAGATGGCGTGGGTGAACCCGGTCACGACACCGCACACATAGCTCAGGTGGTCTGGTTCTACGCTCCAATTAAAGCAATCGGCCAGGTGGTGAAGGATCGCTTCAGCCAGGCCATCCGGCGGTCCGCCATAACCAAAGATGCCATGTTCCACCCGCTCGTGCAAGGCCTGGATGACCGGCTCCGGTGCTTTAAAATCCATGTCAGCCAGCCACATGGGCAGCACATCGGGTTCGTAATAGTGCCATTTGGCGCTCTCGGTGTGACGACGATCGATTATTTGGTCAAAATCCATGGTGATCCCTTCGATTTTAGTGATTGCGTAATATTACCTTATGCTCAAACTGAACTACGGGCGCAAAACCCCACCACAGGCTCATTTACTCCATCTGGCCGCCTTAATCTCAGCAATTTGTCCGGTATTTTACGGTGTTAATTGGTTTAAGTTCCAGTCTATTATAGCTTAACCCCGGGTTTTCCAGCCTGATTTTCGAGGGATAAAAAATGGTATACTCATTTTTACATAAGTATGGAGACCCCATTGAAAAGCACACTGACAGGTTTAGCCAAACTGACCCGAATTAATGAATTTGGATATTTTATCCTCATCACCACCTTGCTGGGCGTGGCCGAAGCGGGCGGTGTGTTTGACCAACGCCTGGTACTTGTGATGCTGGCCAACGGGTTGGCTGTGAGCTTTGCTTACATGGTCAATGATATTGAAGATGCCCCCGAAGATGCTTTTTCAACCAAAAACAAACAGCGCAACCCCATCTCAAGCGGGCTGATCTCCACAAAAACAGCCAGGTTGGCTGCGCTGGTGTGTGGGTTGGTTGCGGCGGGTGTGTATGTACTGCTGGGCTGGTGGACCTTTACCTTTGGGATGGCCTGTTTGCTGTTGGGTATCGTGTATTCTCACAAAGCCATCCGGCTGAAAACCGTCGCCTTGCTCGATATGATCTCCCGCGGGCTGCTGCAGGCCGGACTGCCATTTCTTTGCGCCTATTTTGCCTTTAATGGGACCTTGAACCGGACCTGGATGTGGCCCTTTTTATTCATGATACTTTTGAGCATTTTCAACGATCTGCATGATGCGCGCAGGACCGATGAAGCGGAACGGCAAGCACGGCAGGATCGTTTGGCCGCCTTATTGGGGGAGCGGTCCGCGGCCATCATGATGACGGCCGTGGTGATCCTGCTGGGTTCCACCGGGATCGTGTCTTTTTTTCTGATCAACCTGGTGCCGGCCTGGGTAAAGGTGACCATTTCAGCGCTGTTCTTGCTGTTTTTTGTGCCGCCGTATATCAAATTTCGACGTAGTGAAACCCAAGAATCGCTGCGGGTTTTATTATTTAACACACTTGAACGTGCGGCAGCCATCGGGTTGTGCTTTCAGTACTTGATCCCCTGGTTGGTGCAAATTTTTTAATCTACAATCGAATTAAGGTCTAATTGAGATGAAACCATACACCATACCGTCTTTACAACTCCTCACCGCCCGGGATTGGCAAGATTATGAACTTTTGGATAGCGGTGGCGGTGAAGCGCTGGAGCGCGTTGGCCCGTATGTACTGCTGCGGCCGGAGCCTCAAGCCATCTGGGTGAAGGGCTTGCCGGAAGACGCGTGGAAAGCCGCAGACGCTGTGATGGTGCCCACTCGCGGCGAAGATGGCGGGTACTGGACGTTCAATAAGCCGATCGAAGAGCAGTGGGTGATTGATTATAAGGGGTTGAAGAGCGAGATCCGTCTTTCAAATTCGCGCCATATCGGCGTTTTCCCTGAGCAAGCCACACAATGGGATTGGATCGAAGCGCAGGTGCGGGGGGCGAAAAGGCCTTTGAAGGTGATCAACTTATTTGGATACACCGGGATGGCCACAGCGGCGGCCGCCAGGGCTGGCGCACAGGTAACGCATGTGGATGCTTCCAAGCACGCAGTGGGATGGGCCAGTGACAACCTGGCGCTGAGCGGCTTAGGCGACGCACCCGTGCGCTGGCTGGTGGAGGATGCCCGCAAGTACCTCCGCCGGGAGGCCAAGCGCAAGTCTTTTTACGATGGGCTAATTCTGGACCCGCCCAAATTTGGCCGCGGTCCCAGCGGCAGGGTGTGGGATTATTTCGAGGATATCGCCGATTTGCTAAAACTCTGTCGGCGGGTGCTCTCACCACATCCGCGCTTTATCTGCCTGACATCTTATGCTATCCAGGCTTCAGCCCTGGTCCCGCACCAGGCTTTGTTCGAGATCGTTAAAGACCTTGGCGGTCAACTCACGTGTGGCGAGCTGGTCACTGTTGAAAAGAGCCGTAACAGGGTCCTTTCACATGCATTGTTTACCCGCTGGCAATCCGATTAATAAGGAAATTATTATGGAATTTAATCAACAACATCGTTTTACGATCATCGGCCCAGGTGTGATGGGTGAGGCCATTATCGTTGGCCTGATCAAGAAGAAAGGCATCCCGTCCACTATGATCACTGTCGCGGGGCCGCGCTTGGAGCGACTGCAGGAATTAAGTGACAAATACCAGGTGCTGTTTTCGCTGGATAACGCGCAAGCCGTCCAAAATGCAGATGTGGTGATTTTGGCGGTTAAACCGCAAAAACTGGCTGTGGTGATGAAGGATCTGCAGGGAAAAATCCCGGCGCATGGATTGGTGATTTCAATTGTGGCCGGCGCGACCATTCAGTCGCTTGCCGCTGGCCTTGCGCAACCCGCTGTTGTGCGCGCCATGCCCAATACGCCCGCCCAGGTGGGCGAGGGCATGACGGTGTGGACGCACGGCCTGGACCTCTCGGCTGAACAGCATGAGTTCACTCAACAGGTGCTGGACGCGTTGGGCAAGGAAATCTTTGTGGACGAGGAATCCTACATCGATATGGCCACCGCGGTCTCCGGCACCGGTCCGGCCTATGTGTTTCTGTTTGTGGAAGCTTTGATTGATGCGGGCGTACACCTGGGCTTGCCGCGGCGGATTGCAGAGGAAATGGTTTTGCAGACAATCAAAGGCTCCGTCTCATTCTATAACCAAAACCAGGCCCACCCGGCCCGCTTGCGCAACCAGGTGACCTCACCCGCGGGCACATCAGCCGCAGCCATCTATTACCTGGAGAAAATGGGCTTTCGCACTGCGATCTCGCGCGCCATTTGGGCTGCCTTTACCCGCTCGCAGGAGCTTGGCAAAGGCCAGGCGCATCAAGACCCGGAGAAAATTTAAAGGCTGGTGATGGAACAAACGCTGCTAAACCTCTCATCCTCGGTTGGCGAGGCGCTGACCCGGGGCGGCTTTACCATCAGCACCGCCGAATCCTGTACAGGCGGGTTGCTCAGCCATGTGATCACGGCGGTTTCAGGCTCTTCAGCATATTTTGTGGGCGGTGTGGTGGCCTATAGTAATGCGATCAAAGCCGAGGTGCTGGGAGTACGGGCAAGCACGCTTGAGGCGTTTGGCGCAGTCAGTGAGCAGACGGCTTGCGAGATGGCGGAGGGCATTCGGGTCAAATTTGGCACCGATGTCGGCCTTTCCACCACGGGGATAGCCGGGCCGACAGGCGGCACACCACAAAAGCCGGTGGGGTTGGTGTGGATTGCGATTAGCACAGACGGGGCGACCCGCGCTTTTGAATGCCATTTTTCAGGTGAGAGGCTAGAAATCATGCGACAAACGGTGATCGAGGTGCTATCTCGCACCCTGGATTACCTCTGCATAAACAAATAGAGGGGGAAAAACTTAATGAAATCGAAAGATCGAAAAATCCTGATCATCACAGGCGATGCCGGGTTTGGCCCATCGCTCGCCTGCAGAAGCGATTCAAAGCGGATGATGCCTGGACCCTGTTTACCGAAAGTAGATAAATTTCTCAGTGGGGGTGTTGCTAAATCAAATCAGTGAATTTGTGGGAAGGCGGTAGGCTTTACTCGTCCTTGGCCGTCTCCTCTGGTAGCGGGCTGACCAAAACGCGGTCCACACGCCGACCATCCATATCCACCACCTCGAAGCGGTACCCCTCATAAGTGAACCTGCCCCCTGTTTTGGGGATGCGCCCGAGTTGGCTCATCACAAAGCCGCTCAGGGTTTGGTAGGCTGCCCGTTCCTCACCGGGCATTTCTGAAAAGTTGAGGATCTCTTTGAGCTGATCGATGACAATTAATCCGTCAAACAGCCAGGAGCCATCTTCGCGCTGAAAAACAAGGTAATCGGTATCCATGCTGTCTTCGGGGATCTCACCCACAATGGCCTCGAGGATATCGTATTCGGTCACCATGCCGGTAATGCCGCCAAATTCGTCGAGGATCACTGCCAGGTGCACACCGCTTCCCTGGATGGCATCCAGGGCTTTGAGGGCGGCCATATTTTCCGGCAGGTAAATGGGGTCTTTAATGTAATCTTTGAGGTCAAAGCCAGGATCTGGGGGAGTATGCCCGAGCAGATCACGGATCTGGATATAGCCCAGGATCTGGTCCAGGTCGCCATCGGCCACCGGGATGCGGGAATGGGTAGTGTTGAGAATTTGCTCCCAGATTTGGTCTATGGGGTGGTTGATATCAAGCCAGGTCATTTCCATCCTGGGAGTCATAAGCGCTTCCACCCGGCGGTCGATCAGGCGGAAGATGCCCGAAAACATCTCCTGGCCGGCATCTTCAATCAGGCCGATGTCACGACCCTCCTCAATGTAGCTTTTGATCTCATCTGTGGTGATTGTGGGGCCTAAATCCGTATTTATTCTTAAGATCTTCAAGCCCAAGGTAGCGGAAAGGGTTAAGAACCTGGTGAGGGGTCTGAACAGCCGAGTCAGGGACCGGATGGCCGGCGAAAGGATGGTGACAATTTTTTCAGGCGTGCTGACGGCCATACGCTTTGGCATGAGCTCGCCCAACACGATCGAAAAATAGGTGATGACGGCCACCACCAAAATGAAGGCGATGATACCGGCAAAATTGGCGATAAAGGGTACCTTTGCCAATTGTTCCGCCAGGGGATCGGCCAGCATGGCGCCACCGATCACACCGGCCAGCGTGTCAATCAGGGTGATCATGATTTGCACGGTTGACAGGTATTGCTGGCTGGGGTCAGCCAATAATTCCAGCGCGACAGCGGCACCTTTGTGGCCTTCTTCGACGCGCTGCTGCAGGCGGACCTTTTTTGAGGCCACCATGGCGATCTCGTACATGGCGAAGATGGCATTGAAAAAGAATAAGATGAAAAGGAAGATGATGTTCAAGTAGACAGGCATATTTATGGCTATCCTTGGGTTTTAAGGCTAATTGATTCAATCCAGTGCTTGGGTGATCAGGTAGACCAAACCAGTGCTGATGAATCTATTGTAACCTTTATTGCATGCATTCAATCAGTTTCTGTTCCTGTTTAACATGATCAGGTATGCCATTGAGGAAACGTTTGTCGCCATTTTTCATCTTTGAACTGATCCAACAATGGGCATGTTGCAATGGTCAAGCATGGTATTTAAATTTTACCCTTGTTTGATTATTTCGACCTGCCCGGCTGTCAGCCGATGGAGGTCTGATGGGGTAACGCTTAGGAGGGCGTTGACCTCGCCAGCCGATGCCCACACGTGTGGGTAGGTCATCAAATCAGCATCGATGATGGTTTGGTCTATGTTAAGTATTCCGATGGGCGGCACTGCGCCGACCGGGAATCCCGTTTTGGAAAGCACCGTCTCTGGTTTTGCGGTTCCCACCGCGGCGCCTACCAGCGTGCTTAAGATATGCGTGTTTGCCCGGTTCTGGCCTGAAACCAGCACCAGGAACAACCCTCTGGTGGTCTTGTTCTCAAACACCAGGGATTTGACGATCGCCCCCAGCGGGCAGCCCAGCAGCGCGGCTGCCTGGCTGGCCTGGCGGGCGGGTGTATCAAACAGGCGCACTTCGAAAGGGATCTCGTTTTCCTTCAGGATGTTGAGAACATCGTTGACTTTTGGGGGGTATATGCCAGAAGTGGTCTCAGTCATTGTTCTAATTCCTTCACCATGCGCAG
>DKFH01000013.1:8000-12392 GCA_002452315.1 Anaerolineaceae bacterium UBA6801
GCGTTCATAGAATTTCCGGGCTTTTTGGTTGTCCATTGTGACCAGCAAAGCCAATTTGCGATAGCCTGCATGGCGGGCTTTGGCCTCCACATGGCTCAATATCTGGGTGCCGATTCCCTGGCTGCGCTGGCCTTTTTTCACCGCCAGGTTGGATAAGAGAAACTCATCTTTAGCGGCCTCCTGGATGAAGATAATGGGCAGGCCTCTTTTGATGAGCTGCAATTTCTCGAAAAATGTATATTGCTTGAACAGCACGCGGACGGTTTGCCATTTTAGCCCCATCAGGTCCTTTCCGGGGTAGGCGATGAACATGCCCACCACACGATCGCCTGCGGTGATGATCTCTGTATGCTGGTAACTGAATCGATGGCCCTTGAGCGCAAACAGCGTCTCAAAGAGCACGACTGCCCGAGTGGCATTGCCCAGGCCAAACACATAAGTCGCCATTTTCGGGAAGGTATCATAAATCAGCAGGCTGACCGGGCGGGCATCTACCGGTTGGGCGGGTCGGGTTGTGATGCTGGAAGATGGTTTGCGGTTGGGGGTCATTACGGGCGCATCCAGGTCTCAGGTGATCAGGTGATCGGGTAAGTGATCCACTTTGTTAAGATAAACCAAGGTGATCTTGCCATCCGGCCTCACATCAACCCGGCTGACCGCGCAATTGTTCATCAATAGCCAGTAATTTTCAGCCTGAAGGTTGAAAATGGCCGAAATGATGCGGGCGAAGATGCCGCCATGCATCACAAGCCCAACGCGATGATCTGTGCCGCCATGTTCGGCCATAATCCGGTCGAAAATGGCCTGAGCCCGGATAGCATACGACTCACGGGGTTCTTTTTCCCGGTTATACCAGCCCGATTCGGGGAGATCTTCGGGAAGCACCAGCCAGGGAAAATGGGTCGCGAAATAGGAACGGCCAGGGCCGGACTGACCCATGAAGACGGGTTCATCTCCAACCATTTCGGTATCAAATAAGCCGCCGGTTTCATGTAATTCCGGCCAGGCCACCAGGGGCAGGTGTGTCTTTTCGGCGATGGCTACCCCGGTTTTTACGGCGCGGATCATCATGCTGCAATAGAGGTGGGTCAGGCCGAAGCCAGCCCGGTTTTGAGGGTCATTTCCGTTGGTGTTATAGGGTTGGGCCAGGGCATCCGCAAGCAGTTCTGCTTGCGCCACCCCGATGGGGGTTAGTTCGGGATCGGTTCTCCTGGCCAGCAGGTAGCCCTCTTTCTTTTCATCCAGGATGATGTTGTTGGTGGATTGTCCGTGACGGATAAAGTAAAGCTGTAACAAAAGTTAAACCTCCGATAAATGGTGCAGTGCTTGAATGTGGTTGATGTTCACCGTTATCTGTGCATAACCGTCAGGCGCGTTACCAAAGCGATTTGGAAATGTGCTTCTGCCGCACAAGGCCGCCAGGCACGCCTGGACGTTATCCTGCAAGGCCAGGGGATCGTAGCCACCCTCCAAGACGAACAGGATGCGGTCCTGGCAGTAGGCTTCAGCCAGTTCGATAAGCAGTTGAGAAATTTCGTAAAAGGCGCACGTATCGAGGGTGGTGGTGGTCAGCGGGTCTGAGAAATGGGTGTCAAACCCGGCTGACACCAGGAGCATCTCTGCCCCAAACTTGCGTAACCAGGGCGTGACGATGTTTTGGAAGATGCCCAGGAAGACGGCCCGGTTGGCGAAGGGAGGCAGGGGGACGTTGATGATGCGCCCATGCGCATCGGGGGCTGAATTCAGGCGGCCAGTGCCCGGGTAGAGGTTTTCCTCATGGATTGATAAGTACCCCACCTGGGGGATGTTGTAAAAAGCAGCTTGTGTCCCGTTTCCGTGGTGGGCGTCAAAATCAACGATGGCCACTTTGCGGATGCCACTAGCGATTGCATCGGCCGCCGCGATGGCAATGTTGTTCAAGAGGCAAAAACCGGTGGCCCGGTTTGGTTCCGCGTGGTGCCCCGGAGGTCGGATGATGGCAAACCCTCGTCCCTGACCATCCGTCAGGAAGCGTCGGCTGAGGGCTAAAGTTGCGCCAGCGGCCTGGCGCGCGGCTTGATAACTGCCCTTGGTGACATAGGTGGGTGAGGGGTCTATTTCGCGGGGACCTGAGCGGCTGGATTGCTGCAACCTATCCAGCAGCGCTGGGTGGTGGACCCGTAAAATGGCTTCTTCAGGGGCTGGCTTGTAATCCAACCAGGTGATTTCAGGGTAAGGGGGAGCCTCTAGCCAGGCCCGCATGGGTTGCAAGCGGCCCGGATGGTCAGGATGACCGGGGTAGACATGCTCCGGGGCATCGCAAAAGGTGCAGTAGACGGTGTGTTGATCTGGTTTCATTTTTTCGCAAGGGTTAGTATACCGCATGAACCGATTAATCATGCAGGAATGTGAGGCCCTCTCAGTAAAAAATTGGTGGAAATCAAATTTGAGATATTGACATCCCCCGCGCCACAACGTAAGATCAAATAAAGTAATGCTCCCGGGCGTTTAGGCGATCTGCCTTGATCCAAGGTGCCCGCTGATTGACCCACATCGAATTTACAAACCACAGGATGGCCAAAAATGACTCAAGAAATCCGTAGTATCAAAAAGATCATTCGGGGCAAACATGCTGTAGACGGCGCCGGCGTGCACCTGGTGCGCTTGTTCGGTCGGGATGAGACCCGCGATTTTGACCCCTTTTTATTGATGGACGCGTTTGACTCCACCAACCCCGAAGATTATCTGCGTGGTTTCCCATGGCATCCGCACAGGGGTATTGAAACAATCACATACCTGATCCATGGCGACCTGGAACACGGCGACAGCCTGGGCAACAGCGGCAGCATCCTGGATGGCGACTGCCAGTGGATGACTGCCGGTTCGGGGATCATTCACCAGGAAATGCCCCAGGCCTCAGACCGGCTGCTGGGCTGCCAGATTTGGCTCAACCTGCCAGCCAAAGATAAAATGGCCGACCCGGCTTATAACGATATCCTGGATGCTGATGTACCGGTGATCGACGAAGAACAGGCCCGGGTGCATCTCATCGCCGGGACGTATCGGGGGCACCAGGGTGCTTTTGATGGCAAGTATGTCAGCCCTTTATATATCGATATCGAAGCTAAGCCAGGTGCAGAGTGGGCACTGAACACAGACCCGGCCAACACCTTGTTTGTGTACATCCTGGCGGGCGATGCCAGCTTTGACCCCCAAACCGGGCAGGTGATCCCCGAAAAAAGCGTGGTTCTTTTTAATGAGGGTGATCACTTCTGGATGCGTGCGGGTGAGTCAGGCGCACGGCTGCTATTGCTCAGCGGCCCACCCCTGGAGGAACCCATTGCCTGGGGCGGCCCCATCGTGATGAACACGCGAGAGGAGCTTAACAAGGCATTTCAAGATTTGCGGGACAACACCTTCATTCAATAGCCCTGCCCCATCTTAGGGGTTCGAATTCAGGTGACACAACCCGGGGGGCAGTGACCCGAGCATGGAGTGAAATGAGCTGTGATGAAAAAGCGACATCTAAGGATGGTACCCAAATTGAAGATCAACCCATTACCTTTGATGCTGATCGTTTTGGCCCTGCTGGCCATGACCGCCGCCTGTGCGCCCCAACCACAGGTCTCAGGTGATGAGGGCATTGTCATAGATGAGGTGGGCGCTATGGATGGAGAGCCAGAAGAATTTGCCGAAGCCAGACGGGGGTTGGTGAGGCATGCTGTGCAGGCCCAGAACCTGCAGGATGAGGACGTCATCCGCGCGCTGGGCGCGGTGCCCCGGCATCACTTTGTCCCCGATGGCTTAAAAGAGCGCGCCTATCAAGACACCCCGCTTCCCATCGGGTATGGTCAAACCATCTCACAGCCTTCACTGGTGGCGTTGATGACGGAATTGCTGGATCTAGAACCCGGCGATAAGGTGCTGGAGATTGGCACGGGTTCCGGTTACCAGGCCGCCATCCTGGCTGAACTGGGGTATGTGGAGGTGTATTCAATCGAGATCGTGCCAGAGCTGTATGAGCGCGCCACAAATATTCTTGATGAGCTTGGTTATGATGTGCGGACACTGGCTGCAGATGGGTATTACGGCTGGGAAGACCATGCGCCATTTGATGCCATCATTGTGACAGCCGCGCCGGACCACATGCCTGCGCCGCTGGCTGACCAGCTCGCTGAGGGCGGCGTGATGGTGATCCCGATTGGGCCGCAGGGTTATGCCCAGACCTTATGGAAATTTGTCAAAACCGGGGGTGAGCTAATGGCCTATAACATGGGCAGCGTCATGTTTGTTCCCTTCACCGGCGAGGGCGTTGAGAGGCAGTAATCCTAATCCGCGCTATTTTCAATCAAGCCGTATTGAGGCTGGCTGGCTGACGAGTCAGCAGCCATGCCAGGGCATAACACAGCATCC
>DKFH01000164.1 GCA_002452315.1 Anaerolineaceae bacterium UBA6801
ACGCCGTACACCAGGGCGGTGCCTACTGCGGTGAACAGGTGGACGATGACCATGAAGATGATCGCCAGGGTAGCCCGTCTGACCCCCAAATTTTTAACCTCCGCAGCCCGCCGGCTGAAGCGATCGACCTCGGCCTCCCTCTGACCGAAGAGTTTGACCAATAGCGCGCCGCCGATGTTGAGGGTTTCGTTCATGGTGGCGTTCATGCGGGCGTTCATCTCCATCTGGCGGCGGGCAATATCGCGGAACACCCGGCCCAGGCGCCGCGCGGTGATGATGAACAGGGGCAGGATGACGATGCCCATCAGCGTCAGCCGCCATTCGAGGGTCAGCATGACGGCCAGGGTGGCGACCACTTCGACCAAGCTGGTCACCAGGGTGACCAGGGTGCGGCTGATGGCGGTTTGCGCGCCGATCACATCGTTGTTGAGCCGGCTGATCAGCTCGCCCAGCTGGGTGTGGGTGAAAAAGCGCAGCGACATGCGCTGGAGATGCTGATACAGTGAAACCCGCAGATCATAGATGACACCCTCGCCCACCTGGGCAACCAGGCGGCGGGTGATGATCTGGAAGAATCCGCTGATGATAGGCAGGATTAATAAGCCCATGGCAGCCAAGACCAGGCGTTGCAGGTCTTTTTCAGGAATGGCATAGTCAATCAGATGCCTGAGGATCAGGGGTGAGAGCAGCGCTACACCCGTATAGGCAAGGATTGAGAGCAGGCTCCCAATCATCAGCCAGGCGTAGGGCTTGCCGTAGCCCAAAACACGCTTAACCAGCGCCCAGGAAAGGTGTGGTTTTTCATCTGAGGCGTCAATATAACTGCGCCAATTTCGTCGTCGCATTGCCAAGCCCGGTTGTTCCTTTCTATGTTTTCAGGTGAGTCATATCATTGCCCACAGCTTGTTGTGTGTTGGAGAAATCTTCGTGATGGCTTTCAATTTAGAGCAGGACGTGCCGGTCAGTCCCTGGGGAGTGAAAAACAGATCCTGGTGCCCTTTTCGGTTCTGGCATCCGCCCACATGCGCCCGCCATGCGCTTCAATGATGGCCCGTGCCAGGTAAAGCCCCAGCCCGGCGCCCTTGGTCTTGCGGCTGGCTTCCTGGGCCCGGTAGAAGCGGTCAAAGATGTGCGGCAGGTCGCCCGTGGCAATCCCTGGGCCTTCGTCTCGCACGCAGATCACCACCTGGTCGGGCAGGGTTTGACCGCCGATGCGGATTTCACCGCCCGGTGCGTACTTTATGGCGTTGGAGATCAGGTTGCTGAGCACCTGCTCGATGCGGGTCTCATCCGCCATCACGATGGGAAAGTCCTGGGGAATATCGATGATGATGTGATGGTTTTCCGATTGCACCTGGAAGCGCTCAACCAGGCGGTGGGCCAGGTTGTAAAAGTTGACATCGGCCTTTTCGAGCCGCATGCCGTTCATCTGCAGGCGGTTGGCTTCGAGCAGGTTTTCAATTAATTCCGTCAGGCGGTCAGCCTCTTCTTCGATCACCTGCAGGCTGCTGTCCATCACATTGCAATCCCACTCCACGTCGTCCCGGCGCAGGGTGCTGACATAGCCTTTGATCAATGCCACAGGGGTTTTTAGCTCGTGGCTGATGATGGAGACAAATTCGCTTTTTAATTCGTCGGCCTGCCTGAAGCGGGTGATGTCTCGCACCGTGGCGATGGTGTTGATCAGCACGCCATCCATGGAAAGCAGCGGCGCATAGGTGATGCCGACCGGCAGAGGAGGTTGTCCGCCCGGGCGTTCGATATCGCCCTCCACATACAGATGGGCTTGCGGCGAGAGTGGCCAGCCGCCCGCCTCGGCCTTCTCGAGGGTGATACCGTTGGGCGGTTTGGCCCAGCGGATCACGTCTCCGTGTTTCATCGTTTGCAGTTCGGCCTGCGAGAGGCCGTACATGCGGGCAAAGGCGGCATTGGTGCGTTCAATGGCGCGGTCGGGGCTGAGGATCAGGATCCCATCGGCAGCGGAATCGAGCATGGCATCCGTGCGCTGTTTTTCCCGGTTAACCTCGGTATACAGCCGGGCGTTGCGCACTGCGATGGCAGCCTGGTTGGCAAAACTCGACAGGAGCGAGCGGTCATTGGCCGAAAAGACGCCCCGGTAATTGCGGAAAATATAAATGAAGCCAATCACCTCACGCTGGGCAATGAGGGGTAGGCCGACGGCGGAGAGGTTGCCCATGCTGATCTGCTGGAGCAGGCGGTTGAGTTCGGTCAATTGCAGGTCGGATGGGTCCTGGGTGGGGGGGATTTTCTCCAGCCAGGCATCCAGGAAGCGCTGGATGGCATCCGGCAGCCCATCGGCGACGGCCAGGAACCAGCGCCCCTGGGGATTGCTCAGGGCGATAAAGCCGGCATGCCCGGCCAGCATTTCAATGGCATATTTGAGGATGCGGCTTAAGAGTTTGTCGAGGTCGAGCTCTTCAGTCAGGGCGCGCGAGATTTCCAGCAGGTAGTCCCGTTGCCGTACACGGATGTCAGGAAGCATAAGATCATTTTATCGCAGAATTGGGGAAAAAGCAGGGAATGGTGAACAGGAATTTGGGCAATTGCAAAGTGTAATTAATCTTTGAAATATCGTAATTCGTGTGTTTTCCGACCCCATCCCCTGCCTTGAACGAAGTAAAACCCCTGAAGCGAAGCGGAAGTAGGCTCCCCTCATCGAGTGGAAAGGTACCCGGAGGGCGGGAAGGGGTGTTTACAATGTGAAGATCGTTGAGACAATAAGAATGTTTGACTTTGCAATTGCCCTGAGTGAAGGGTGAATCAGGTATTGGGTATCAGGAATTAGGCAATCAGGAATTGGGTATCAGGTATTGGGCTTCGACCTTTGTTTTTACAGCTTTAAGCTTTCAGAGATCAACTATGAGCTACAGTGCTTTTACCTCGCAGGCGATCCGATTGGCTTCCTCGCGAATGGCTTCCTCGTCCAGGGACAGCATCGCCCGGTCTTTCATCAACAGCCGGCCGGCCACCATCACATCCTGCACATCCCCGACCGATAAGGCATAAACCAGGTGTGAATACAGGTCATAACAGGGGGTCAGGTTCGCTGCCCCGAAGTCTATCACTGCTAAATCAGCGGATTTACCGACCTCTAAAGAGCCAACCTGGTCTGCCAGCCCAACAGCCCGGGCGCCATCGATAGTCAGCATTGCAAATACCTTTTCCGCTGGCAGTACCTGCGGATTGCCGGTGATGCCCTTTTGCACCAGGGCTGCCAGCTGCGCTTCATGAAACAAGTCCAGGTCGTTATTGCTGGCTGCGCCGTCTGTGCCGATTCCCACATTGACCCCCATCTCAACCATCGCCGCCACCCGAGCAATGCCCGAGGACAGCTTCAGGTTAGATGAAGGACAGTGCGCTACAGATGTGCCTGTTTCAGCTAATCGGGCTATTTCGTCATCGGTGAGGTGCACGCAATGCGCTAACAGCGTTTGTTCGCGTAATAAACCATACCCATCCAAAACCTCCAGCGGGCGTTTGCCGTGTCTTTCCTGCACCAAGGCCAGCTCGCCTTTGGATTCAGACGCATGGGTCACAAACATAAGCCCGTTGTCATGGACCAGTTGGGCCACATGTTCCAACGTGGGACCGCTGGTGGTATAGGCAGAATGCGCCTGAATGCACGGATGCACCAGAGGCACCTCCCGATAGGCATCCAGGTATTCTATGGCAATGGCCTGGTTGGTGTTGCGATAATCCTCAAAGCCTTCGATTTCTGCAAAACTGGGTCCTGTTACGATGCGAAAACCAGCCTCGCGGGCAGCTTCGGTCACATCCTGGTAATACCAGTACATATCTGCTGCACAGGTGGTGCCGCCGCGCATCATCTCCACCATCGCCAGCTGAGAGCCAAGCACCACTGTCTCGGGAGAAATCAGCTCGGCTTCCACCCGCCAGATTTTCGCCAGCCATTGTTCCAGGGGACAGTCATCGACCAAACCCCGCATAAGCGTCATCGCCCAATGCCCATGGACGTTGACCAGACCCGGGATCACCACCCGCCCATTCAAATCAATCCGTTCTTGAGATTGATATTGTTGTGCTGCGGATTCAGCTGAACCCAACCAAACGATCTTCCCAACGTCAACGGCCATGGCAGCATCGGTTAAAATTTCCCGTCTGGCATTCATGGTGAGGATCGTGCCACCAGTCAGCAGGGTGTCCACAGGTTTGGGGGATGTGTTCATCTTGAATAAATCCTTATAAGAAAGAGGTGAGTGGCAGAACCAGCCACTCACCTTTTAGGCCTAATTGGAAGCGTGAAAGACTACTCTTCTTCCTCAACAAACTGCTCGCGGCCGGACAACATAAAGCTGGCCACGAGGATCATCAGCAGGAACGGGAGCACGGATAGCCACACCGCCACCTGCCCCTGCTCGCCGGTGAACCCATACAATTGCTGGCCGGCAACACCGACGGCCACCAACACGCCCACGATCAAGCCGCCCAGAGAACCCACGATCATCAGGATGGAGCCGATGGTCTTGGCAAAGCCCTTGGCCACATCTTCTTCCGCCATGATGTCCGTCCAGATCAGGCCCCAGCGCTTGACCCGCGGGTAGAGCAAAACTAGCAGGATTGGGCCCAGGACAAATGCAGCCGCGAAGTTGTTAATCGTGATGGTGATGGACAGGAAGGCAAATGGCACAATAGCCACAATATCAAGATACCAGGCAATGATGATGCCACAGGCTGCAGACGAGACCAGAGCAACCAGCTCAAATGCAAGAACTTTCTTGAAATTGTTGGTGGTTTGGGACATATCATCCTTGGAAACCAGGCCGAAGGTGGCGCCCCACATTTTGTAGGGAATAAAGCCAAGGAAGAAGTTGCCCACAAAACCAAAGATGGAGCCAATCCCCAGGGTGCCGCCAAACAGGTCACCAATGAGGTTGCCAATGGCAGCGCCCCAGGCGCCTGCCGGGCCAAACAACAAACCGAACACGGGCGGGAAAACGTTCGCCGGGCGCACTTCTGTGATGCCGGGGACGATCGGGATACCGCCTTTGAACACGATCAGGAATGCCGCATAAATGGCAGCCGAAAGTGCCACCAGGATGATCATCCGGGTGTTCTTCCACATGCTTATAACTTCTTTCATGATTTATCTCCTTAAACATAGTATGGATTAGATGAATAAAAGAACTTAATAAAGGCTTGTTTCGATGTTTCGAGAAGCTCCTCCTTTCTGTGATACTGATTGGTCAATTTAAAAGGCTAATGAGCAGGTTTTTGCATCATCATAACAGCCTTATCACAACCACAATCCAGAGATATAGGTTCTTTTAATGTATTAACCAAAAGCTGTGCTAAAAGTTGCCTGATTTCCATCATCTGGTCGCTGACAAAGGACATTTCCTCTTCCAGGCCAGCCGCCCAGTTGATTGAATAGGCGATGGCGGCGTAGTGCATGCCCAATTCCCGCGCCAAGACGACCTCCGGGATGCCAGTCATCCCGACCAGGTCGCCGCCCAACTGGGCGAACATGCGAATTTCTGCCGGGGATTCAAAGCGCGGCCCATTGGTAGCCACATAAACCGCTTCGGGATGCACTGCCAGGTTAAATTGCGGGGCTAAGGCTAACACCGTTTTTCGCAGTGCAGAACAGTAAGGCACATCCATGTTGGTATGGGCCAGGCCAGAATCGCCCCCATCATAAAACGAGAGCGCACGTCCGCTGGTGAAATCAAGAAAATCCGTCAGCAACGCCAAGCCCATCGGGGGGATGTCCCGACTGATCGAACCGACGGCATTGCTGGCCAAGATGCGCTTCACACCGAGTGAATGCAGCGCCTTCAGGTTTGCGCGATAGTTGATCTTGTGCGGTGGTGTGGTGTGTGATAAGCCATGCCGGGCCAGGAAAGCCAGCTCAAAATCGCCCTGCCTGCCGATATTGACCAGGGCCTGGCCGTAATCGGTCTCCACGATTTTTTGGACAAACTCAAACCCGGGGATCTCATAGATACCGGTACCGGTGATAATTGCAGATTCCAAGGCCGACTCCTTTCAGATGACTTTATCCAAAATACCGCGCCAGGTCGTAAGGGCTCAGGATGCCATGCTGGGTGATCACACCGGCCACAAAAGTCGGCGGGGTGATATCAAAGGCCGGGTAATAGGCTTCGATGTCCTGCCGGGTGGTCGGTACCCCGCGGCACATCCTGATCTCCTGTGGATCGCGCGCCTCGATTTCGATCGATGCCCGACTGGGCTTGAACTTATCGGCCGCCTGGGTGAACACAAAATAAGGCACACCATGATAATGGGCAGCCAGGGCATTCTGGAAGGTGCCAATCTTATTGACCACATGGCCATCCAGTGTGACCAAGTCGGCTGCAGTGAAGTACTTTTGAATCTTGCCTTCAGAGATCACATGCGTTGGCATGTTGTCAGTGATGATCTTCACCGGCACACCAATTTCATCAATGCTGGGGGCGGTCAGCCGGGCCCCTTGCAGATAAGGCCGGGTCTCGGGCGTATAGACTTGCATTTGTTTTCCCGCTTGTTTGGCAATGGCTAAAGTCATCAGCAGGGAGGTTTCCGCAAAACACATCGTCAGGATGCCGTCACCATCAACGATCAGGCTGGCGCCAAACTGGCCGCATTTGAGGTGTTTTTCATAACTGGCAGCGCGGATGCCTTCAATCCATTCCAGCAGCGCAGATTCAACCGATCCGCCTTCATCCAGCGCTCGATGGATCACTTTAACGGCGGTGTCGAGGTGCCGCGCCATGCTGGTGTTAGTTGGCCGGGTGTTGACCAGGCGCTGGCGAGCCTCCTCAAAGGCTGCTCGCTGCTGGGCTTCCTTTCGATCGGCGATCTGCCCGGCCAGCATCGCCATAGCATACAGTGCAACATATTGCGGACCGCCGCCCTGGGTGACCATGTCCTCAATCGCACGCGCTGCACATTCCACATCCTTGCAGCGGTAGAAAACTTTTTCAAAGGGGTATTTTCGCCGGTCACACATGACCACCTCGCCATCCTCATAGCGGGCCACGTTTTCACGGCGCAGCAAAAAGGGTAACAGGGCGTTGATTTCACTTAAATCCATCGGCTCTCCAAGCTTTAAAAGCGGACTAAACCTTCAATTTGGCCGTACCCCAAAATCGCAAAATAGACTGAAACAGCCATAAAGACAATCGCAAATGCCAGCACGACGTAATCCACCTTGCGCATTTCAAAAACCAGGTAGAAAGTGCGCTTTTCTTTGGCGCCAAAACCCTTCGATTCAAGCGCCATGCCAAAGATATTCGTACTGCGGATGGTGGAAATAAACACAGGCACCAACAAGGGTAAGAACTTCTTGACGCGCTCTAACAGGTTGCCGGATTCCAAATCAAGGCCACGGCTACGCTGGGCCTGGCTGATGGTAATCGTACTGGAAACGATGGTGGGGACCAAACGCAGGGCTGTCGAAATCGCAAATCCGACCCGATAGGGCATACCCAGCATGATCATCCCGTTGACCAACTCCTCATTGCGCGTTGAGGTGATCAAAATCATCCCAGCGGAGATCATCAAGATCATCAGCATCGTGCGGGCAACAGCAAAGCTCAGCGATTCAAGCGAAATTCGCCAGAACAGTTGGGTTTCACCTGTTGAGAACAGGTTCCACAAAATCATGCTGGAGACGGTCAGCACGATCAAAATGTAGCGAATCCGGCGCAGGTTCAGCAACGCGCCCGAGATCACCAGCTGGGCCACAATCAAAACGGTGATCGGTAACATCCACAGCGGGTTTTCAAATAACAGGATGGCCACAAACGTGAGGAGAAAGATGATGATCTTAACTCGCGGGTCAAGGCGGTGGATAAAAGAATTATTGTCGATGTAGATCTCAGCATCCATCAGCTATGCACTCCTTCTAAACATGCGATCATCTCCTCCGGGGTCAAAAAGGTATAACCCAGGCGATAACTGAATTCAACAAAATGCGGCGGGCGCAAGAACGCATCCCGCAAAACATCGCCCTGGGAGAACACTTCGCGGGTGGTCCCCTTCAGGATGATGTCGCCGTCTTTCATCACGAAAGCGCGTTTGGCATACTCGGCCACAACCCACATATGGTGCGTGATGAAGATGATCGTGCTACCATTCTCGTTCAGCCGTCTGACCATATTCATCATGCTGCGCTGTTCACTGTAGTCCAGGCCGGTAGTGGGCTCGTCCAGGATCAGCACATCAGGGTTGGATGCCAAAACTGCGGCTACAGCTACCCGCTGGCGGCCGCTCTTGGTGAGGGTGAAGGGATCTTCCTCCTCCTGTCCCGCCAGATCAACCGCTTCCAGCGCTTCTGTCACCCGCTGTTTGACTTCTTCCTCGGAAAAATTCCTCAAGCGCGGGCTGAAGGCAACTTCATCAAAGACTTTTTCTGAGAAGATCTGGTGATCCGGGTTCTGGAAGACATACCCCACACTTTGCCCCAGTTTAAAAATGCCTTGTTCCCGGGTAGGCTTGCCATTGACTAGCACCTCACCCCTAGTAGGTGTCAACAGGCCGTTGAAGTGCTTGGCCAATGTCGTCTTACCGCTGCCATTCTGCCCGATGATAGCAACCATCTCACCGCGATGGATCTCCAGGTCCACATTTTTCAGCGCTTCAACCTCGCCCACGTAAGTATAAGATAGACCCTTACATTCTATCAAAGGCGAATTTTTCTGCGTTAAAGCAGCTTTTTCCGCTGCGAGCATCCGTTGATAGCCAGCCTCGTTGATCTTAAATCCTGAAGATGCAAAAGTCTCCACACCTTCATCCGGCGTGAGTGGGAGTTCAGTTAGGCCGGCGGCCTTGAAGAACTTGGGAATGCCCAGCGGCATAACGCCCAAAGATTCCAATAAATCAACATCCGAGAGGATCTCCCGGGTCTGCCCGACCTTGATCAGGTGCCCTTCCTTGATCAGGGCGATCCGATCGGCAAATAAGGCCTCTTCTGTTTCGTGCTCAACGATCAGCAGCGTCAGATCCTCGCGTTTACACAGCCGGTGGGTGATCTCAAACACCCCCATCTTACTGATCGGGTCAAGGTCGGTGGTAGGCTCATCCATCACCAACACCTGCGGCTTCAATGCCAAAACCGATGCAATGGCTAGTTTTTGCTTCTGCCCGCCCGAAAGCGTTGAGGGCGGTCGATTGCGGAAAGCGTCCAGTCCCACATAATTCAGGTTTTCATCAATACGGGCTTTGATCTCTTCCCTGGGGACAGCAAAATTTTCCGGGCCGAAGGCAACTTCCAATTCGACATTGGTAGAAAATAATTGCGCCTCAAAATCCTGGAACACCATACCGACAATTTCAGCCATTTGTGCAACAGAAAATTCCTTCGTGTCCCGACCCATCACTTCCACACCGCAAGAAAGCTTGCCCATATGGAAATGTGGGATCAGCCCATTGATGGTCGCAGCCAGGGTGCTTTTGCCTGCCTCGCTAGGCCCCATCAACATCATGAACTCCCCGCGCATCAGGGTTAAATTAATGCCCTCCAGGGCAAAACCTTTCTGACCGCGATAACGGTAATTAAGATCACGAATAGTTACAACGGGTTCGCTCACAAGACCTCCACACTTATATTTTTATACATTTAAAATGAACAAAAAAACCGACCTGAGGATTAGAATCCTGAGGCAGGCTTTTGAATAACCAACACACCAATAAAGGAATTTAGGTCCGGTAATGAAGTGCTTTTTGTCAATGCACAATGACTGACACCAGTAATGCCAGAGCAGTTTTGTTTCATTTGATAAGTCCGCAATAATTTGCAGTACATTGACGGATGACCGTCAGAAAATAATTAACAACTCTATTATAACACAATTTTGCAGTTCAGTTTAATGAAAGAGTGGTGAATGGAATCAGATTTTAGGCAATCAGATATTGGGAATTAGGGGGCATAAACCTGGCCCAGACAACTCAGCAGGTGGTATCCCCCCTACCAGCTACAAGCTACCTGCTACGAAGTCCCCGAAGCGTCAGAGACTCCTGCAGCGCCAGCGACTGGGAACCGTCCTGTAAGGAAACGGAGAAGCGGAATGGGATCAGCTTTCAGCTCCCCGTCTTGAATTCCCCACTGCATAGCTGAGTGGGACCAGCTACCTGCTTCCTGGAACTGGCCCCATCGCTCTTCATTTCAAAATAAAAAATATTTTACCTCACTGAATGATCAATCAGATATTTCATGTAAGTGGCAGTCTGGCGGGTGTTCATTTCGATATCAAGAATTACAAAAATCGATTCTGCCACCAGTTTATAGAGCACGTAACTGCTGACACCAAAAACAATGGCCATTAGCATAATAGACAAGCCCACAACCCCATCCGTGAAAAGTAAGATAAACCCCACGAAACCGAGGATATTTGCCAGAACCGCCATGATAATTGCAATCGTATTGTAAAGATTTGCAATGCCTTTTAAGGCGGTGTATTTAATTGGAAAGCGAATGGATTGAGTGCGGTCGTGTGGCCCCTGTTGTGTTTTGGGCATGCTGGATAAAGAAGGTGCGGGTTTCGATTCCGCGGGGGGAGGCGCACCGGGTGTTTGGCCTTCAACAGAAACAGTGACATCTATCAAACTTGCACCACAGTTGGTACATACCGTTCGATAAACGCTGTTTTTGGTAACACACTCCGGGCAGATTAAAATATTCTTGGGTCTGCTCCTATTTAAAAAATGTGCTCGTTGTTGAACAATATCAAACACAGATTCACATTTTGACCTCAGGCGTGGAAAAATTTCCCAGCTGACACCATCAACATCACACGAAAGCCTGGATAAAGAAAATCACGCTCAGCACCACCAGAAGCACAATCCCCGCGACCATCAGGTAAAAATTGTGCACACTGCCCTGGTCGCAAGTCTCCAGCCTGGCCGCAATCAGGTACAGTTCCTGAGAGATCTCGCCCAAATTGGCCTTGGTTTCATCGATCTTCTTATAGCTGTCCGTCAACGCGTCTGATTCAGGCCGGGCGGTTTCAACCAGCGGTCCCAGATCACCGATCATAGGCGCCATTTCTTCTTTCAATGCAGTAATCGCCGCTTCTTTTGACTGGACATTTTCCTCTAATGCTGCGATGCGCTGGTCGAGCGATGCTAATGCCTCCTCTCGATTGCCTTCCACAGTGGAGATTTGATCCTGCAAACGGGCTATTTTTTCTTCAAAAGGTTTTTGTTCAATTGCCAGGTGGGATCGCTGGCTTTCAATCTCAGTAACTCTGGCCTCAACCTGGGCCAGGTCAACTTCAAGGGACATGATTTTCTCATCGCTATCAGCGATCCGGGTGTCTTTATCCGGGTCGTCCGATTCTGCCAGCTCAGCTAGCTTGTTCCGTTGCGTGTCAAGCTCAGCCTGTAATTTTTCTCTGTCTTTGAGGAGCTTATCAAGCTCTTTTTGCAGTTTTTCTTGCTCAGAAGTGGTCTTATCAAACTTTTTGGCAACGTTTTTGTGGGTGGCTTCCAATTCGCGCATCTGGTTTTCATACTCAGCAACCAGTTTAGCCCGAGAACCGCTTACAGTGTTGATTTCATCCTTCAGGGCGCTTATTTCTGCCACCAAATCTGACCTTTGTTGATCCAGTGTCACCAGGGCATCATAAGCGCTGGCATAGGAGGGATCAGACACCTTGGCATCCCAGGCTTTCTGGCCCAATTCCACCATCAA
>DKFH01000010.1 GCA_002452315.1 Anaerolineaceae bacterium UBA6801
GCGGGTTTATTCCTCGCGCTGCATTTTGCCTCCTGGATCAGCTCACTGGCATTAACCTCGATTGCCAGTTCGGTGGTGCTGGTGACGACCACGCCTTTGTGGGTGGCGCTGCTGTCGCCCATGATCTTAAAAGAACCGATTCGGCGGGGGGTGTTGATTGGCTTGTTGTTTTCGATCACTGGCGGGGTGATCGTGGGGATCGGGCAGGCCTGCCTGATATCCCAGGGTGAATTTATCTGCCAGGCGCAGGTGTTCAGCGGACAGGCGATGTGGGGCAACTTTTTGGCGCTGTTCGGCGCCTGGATGGCGGCGGGGTACATGATCATCGGCCGGCAAATACGGAAAAAGCTTGATACAGTGCCGTATGTCGCCCTGGTTTACGGGGCTGCAGCCCTGCTCCTGTTGCTGGTGGTCATCATCCGGGCTGAGCCCGTATTCTCATATTCTGGGGAAACATACCTGTGGTTGCTGGCGCTGGGGATCTTCCCACAGCTGCTGGGACACTCCCTGTTCAACTGGGCCTTAAAGTACATCTCTGCTGTGTATGTCGCACTGACGCTGCTGGGTGAACCGATCGGCACGATCCTCCTGGCGTTTATATTCCTAAGAGAAAGCCCCACACCCCTGGAGGGGGCGGGGGCTGCGTTGATCATGGTTGGGATTGTGATCGGGTCAATGGGGCGGAATAAACACGCTAATGGGGCATAACCTGCCCTTGGGTCTCTTCCAGGATGGCTTGCCGAATAGCTTCTTTATCAGCTTCGGGCAAGCGTCCGTAAAGATAATTTGTTTCGTGTAGCCTATCAATTAAGCCTTCACTGATGGCATCCGGGTGCATGCGCCAGGTCCAGTTGCCCGAGGCAGTGCCCGGGAAATTCATCCTAGCCCAATAGCTAAGGCTGAGGATGTCTTGCATGGGCGCCAGAGTCCAGGCTGCTACCGAACGCCACAGCACGCGCATCATCGACCAGGCGATATCATGGCCTGATCGTGCCAGGTAGCGCCTGCAGAAATCCTGTTCACGTTCCGGCGCGGATTCATACCAGCCACGGGTGGTGTTGTTGTCGTGGGTGCCGGTGTAGGCGACGCACTTCACAGGATAATTGTGGGGGAGGAAGTCGTCATCGGGGTCTGATGCGAAGGCAAATTGCAGAATTTTCATGCCCGGCAGGTTGAAGTTGTCGCGCATTTGTTTGACAGGCTCGGTGATCACACCCAGGTCTTCGGCGATAATAGGCAGTTCACCCAGTTTTTCTTTGATCACGCGCAGGAAATCTTCTCCTGGGCCCTTCACCCAACGGCCTTCAACAGCCGTTTCGTTACCATAGGGCACCTCCCAGTAAGCTTCAAACCCTCGGAAATGGTCTAAACGGACGATGTCGACCTGGTTCAAGACCGCCTTCATGCGCGACAGCCACCATTGATAGCCGTTTGCCTGGTGGGCTTCCCATTTATAGAGGGGGTTTCCCCACAACTGGCCGGTCTCTGAGAAATAGTCCGGCGGTACGCCGGCCACCACTTCCGGAAGGCCATCTTCATCCAGGTAAAAGAGGTCTTTGTTCATCCAGACATCGGCGCTGTCATAAGCAACAAAAATAGGGATATCACCGATGATGCGGATGCCCTTTTCGTGAGCATAATCTCTTAAGGCACCCCATTGGCGGTGAAAAATGAACTGTTGAAAGGACTGAAATTCAATCGTTTCGGTCGAATCTTTGATAAATTTGGTAAGGGCTTTGGGCTCCTGTTTCCGGAGGGGTTCTGGCCACTCGCTCCAGGACACACCGCCCTGGGTTTGTTTGATGGCCATGAAGGTAGCATAGGGAGCCAGCCATTCTTTGTGAGTGTCTTTGAAGGCTGAAAATTCTGCTTTCAGGCTTGGGTTGTGCATTGACTGGAAGTTATCAAAGCATCTGCGCAGCAGGGTAAATTTCCACTCGATTACCGGGCCATAATCCACCTTTTCGATGGGAAAGTTCGGCCTATCCGCCAGATCAGCTTTGGTCAGCAGGCCCTGGTCCAGGAGGGTGGTGGCGCTGATCAAATATGGGTTGCCTGCAAAGGCCGAAAAGCATTGATAGGGCGAATCGCCATAGCCTGTTGGCCCTAAGGGTAGAATTTGCCAGAGTTGGCACCCTGACCGATGCAGGAAATCAATCCAGCGGTAAGCTTCCGGCCCCAGGTCACCAATGCCGTCAGGGCCTGGCAGGCTGGTAGGGTGTAATATCACGCCAGATGCTCGGTTTTGCTCCATTAGGTGCTCCTTTTACTCGTTTCAGTTATTCTTTTAGAAGGTCAAGATAAGTGTCAATATACTGTTGGGCTGAGTTTTCCCACGAAAAATCCACTTGCATGCCATTAAGCTGAATTTGTCGCCACACATCGGGCTTGTGATAGTAACGCAGGGCGCGTTTTACGGTTTCGGCAAAAACAGAAGGATAAGGCTTTGTGAACAGGAACCCCGTACCTCCATTCACACGGCGAGAGACAGGTTGGATGGTATCTGCCAATCCGCCGGTCCTCCGGGCAATGGGCACGCAACCGTAGCGCATTGAGATCATTTGCGAAAGGCCGCACGGCTCGTAACGGGAGGGCATCAGGAACATATCGGCACCAGCGTAGAGCTGATGGGCCAGTTTGTTGTCAAAATCAATCACACTGCGCACCCGTTGGGGGTATCGGGCTTCTAACTCGCAAGCCAGATCTTCCACAAAGGGGGTACCTGTGCCGAGGATGATGGCCTGCCAGGGCACATCTTCACAGTAGACCAGACCTTTCAAGGCGATATCAATCCCTTTCTGGGGGTCCATCCTGCTGATGAGGGTGAGCAGGGGCACTTGATCATCGCTGGGAAGCTTGAACCTGTTCTGTAAATGCCGTTTATTTTCCAAGCGGGTGGAAAGTGTATCTTGTGAAAAGGTCTGGTGGATGTACGGGTCGGTTTCGGGGTTCCACAGGTCAGTATCCAGGCCGTTGATGATGCCAGTGAGCGCTGATGAGCGTGTTTGCAGGAAATTTTCCAAACCGCAGCCAAATTCAGGCGTGAGGATCTCTTCGGCGTAGTGGGGCGAGACAGCGATGATCTTGTCTGCATGCAGCAACCCCAGGGGGAGCGGTGTGTGGCGGGCCCATTCGGGGAGCAGGGGGTTTTCTGATGGAGGTAAGCCATAATCCGTTAAGGAACCCTGGATGCCGTAGCCCATAAAAGGCAGATTGTGCAAAGAGTGTACAGACTTGGTGTTTGCGAGGTAGTCTGATGGCGGGGGCAAAATGTTGAGAGCGTAAATGGCTAAGGCGGTGTGCCAGTCGTTGGCGTGCAGGATATCAACGCGCCACTTAAGAAATTCAGCCAATCTGAGGGCAGCCAGAGAGAAAAACACGTATTTTTCGCCGTCTTCACTGGTGACCAGGGAGTAAACCGGTGCATCATCATTGATGGGGTCGCCATCTAGCAAGTAGACCGGGATGAGCCCGCCATCATACCGATAGACCCGGCAAGGGATGACCTCTTGCCCTTTGGAGACGTTAAACTGGCCGAGAAACGTGGTCGGGAAGTTCTTTTGTTTAATCACGCCGTGGTAGGGAAGGACCATGCGGATATCAATAGGGTATCTTTCCGGATGTTTTTTCGAAATGCGGTGAATAGCCCCTGGCAAGGCGCCGGCGACATCCCCCAAGCCGCCGATCTTGACAAAGGGTTCTGATTCTGCAGCAACAAATAGGACATTTACCGTCATTGATATTTTTCTTTCTCGCTAGCCTGCGGATAAATGCGCTTGAACGATTTCGATATAATCCTGCGTCTCTGCTGTTTCAGAGGATGCGCCCAGGTACTCGATGAGTTCTGCGATCAACCTTGATTTGCGCTCAGCATCTTCACGGCTCCAGGTGCGGCTTTTGACCTCGAGGAAATGACCCAGGTCTGGCCTGATCAACGTATCAATATTGATGTAGAAATCTGTGCCTTTATACTGAATTTTGAACCGGCGCCGGTCTTTCTCAATTTCAATCTCACGTGAGGGGGCGAAATATTCCCTGAAGAACCGCAGGGAGTGGGTTGCTGGCGCAAAGTAACGGCTGCGTGAGAGCATGACATCCTGATCGAAGGTTTCTTCAGAAGTTAAGCCAACCAGTGTCAGGCGGCTCCTCACGTTGGTAATTTCACCTTTCTTGTTGATGAATTCGTCCTCCCGGTAGCGCAAACGGCCTTCGCTTTCATCTTCAAAGAAGAAATAGGTGTCGTACTCATGGTAGTGGCGAGTGTAAACGATTTGGATGGCTTCTTTGTCGAGGGCTTCGATTATAGCATTTGGGCCTTTGATGTGGACTTTCGCCTGGACTTCAAAACTTTCCTCTTCCATTGTGTCGCCGATGGCGATCAGCTTGGAGAGCACAGATTGTTCCCGTTTGATCAGGAAGGCGTCAATGTTGCCTGCATAGTCCTGGGCTTCCTGGATGAGCTGGCGCTCATCAAGGGTGAGCAATTCCCTTTCTCGCATCAGCCATTGACCGTTGACCATCACATCGCTGATATCCGTGGATTTGGCGGCATAGATGATTTGGGCATAGATGCCATCCGGATCGTGCCTGAAATTGGGAGAATTATGCAGTTCGTCGATGCCGATCAGGATCAGGTCTGCGCGTTTTCCTGGCACGAGAGAGCCTGTCAGGTGGTCGAGGTGGATGGCTTTGGCGCCCAGGCTGGTGGCCATGGCCAGTGTCTGGCGGGCTGGCAGGGAAGTGGGGTCACCGGAGGCAGCCTTGG
>DKFH01000057.1:0-7065 GCA_002452315.1 Anaerolineaceae bacterium UBA6801
GTAAAACAGGGTTCCATCAACTCCCAGGTCCTTTTCTCATCCACGCCAGGCGTTGAAAAGAGAAAGGATAACCAGGCTGTTGCCGGGCGAACATCATCGAATTCCATCAACCGCTGGTACAGGGCCAATAAGGTGGGATCGTTCAAGATCTGCTCCGCGCCATAACGCCTCACAAACAGCCAGGGTAAGGACGCGCCAAACTCAATCGTGGTGATATCCCCTAAACTGGACTGACCGTAAACTGATTCCGGGATGAAAGTAGGGATTGATTCCTGCTCCAGAACATCGATGGCAAAATTGGTGCGGTCATATTCGTGCCCGTGCCTCACCAGGCAGAAGGGTTTACCCAGGTGATCCTGTAAGATCAGGTGGTGATCAAAAAGAGCCTCCCCGCCTGTTAAACCGAACAACTCACGCACCACTTTGCGGATTGCTGGTGTCGCATTTGCCAACCGGTCATGATTGCCCAAGATCAAGTGCAGCTTGATCGGCATGTCAAAATGGCCCTGAAGATTTTGAAATAAATTTAGTGTTTCAGCGACATGTTCATCCTCGGCAATGGCCTGGATGATCTTCAGAATGGTGGCTTCAGCTTCAGAACCTGGCTCAACGGCATGATAATCAATATACGGCCGATCTTCTCCCTCCAGCCAGATGGCTGAGCGAGAAATTTCCAAAATATCCCCTGCCAGCACCAGATCTACCGTTTGAATGTGATTCGCCTGTGCAAACTTGTTGATTTCGTCAAAATAAGCTGAATAATTCTCAGGTAGGAGATTCCGAGTAAAGCGATGCATCCCGATTTGCGAGGATTTTGTTTCTGAGAAATGCAAATCAGATAGAACAATTAACATCTTTGCTCCTTTTCGGGTTAACTATACCCAATCATTTTTGCAAAACGAAAAGGAAATTTCCATGCATTAAAAACTGATTTTTCACCAATTCTATCCGAAATCGTTATTAATTTCTCGATATTAACCGGGTAAATGACCGTTATGCCAATGCTTTTCCAAACGCGCTGACGATGTGGGGAATATGCTCATCCCTGATCCAGAAGTGGCTCACCAAACGAAACTGGCGCTCGCCTGTGATCCCCACTAAAACGCTTTCGGCTTTGAGCTGCGCCGCACATACCTCCGCAGATATGCCCAGCGCTGGGTCAATTTCGATGTAGACCATGTTGGTGTTCGGTGAGCCCTTAACCAGCCGGAGGCCGGGCACTTTACGCAGCCTATCTGCTAAAGCGGCCGCGCGCTGATGATCTTCCGCCAACCGGTCGACCATCTCTTCCAGCGCCACGATCCCCGCCGCAGCCAGCACACCAGCCTGGCGCATACCACCTCCTAATTGCTTGCGCAGCCGGTGCGCCTTGTAGATAAATGCTTGGCTGCCGCATAAAACCGAACCCACAGGTGCACACAGGCCTTTACTTAAGCAAAATGTGACCGAATCTACCATATCAACCAGCGCGGAAACCGGTAAACCCTGGTCAACGGCTGCGTTGAAAACCCTGGCGCCATCCAGATGGATCGCCAGACCATTATCCCTGGCAGTTTGGGCTGCTGCCAACATGTAATCGCGGGAAAGTGACACACCGCCGCAACGATTGTGGGTATTTTCAAGGATCAACAGCCTTGAACATGGAAAATGGGAGTCATCCGCCCGGACTGCTCGCTGGATATCCTCGATCAGCAAGGTGCCATCCGCCTGGTTGGACACGGTAAAGGGGTGCACACCGCCCAGGGCAGAAATCCCACCGGCCTCATACAGGTAGGTATGCGCCAAATTCCCCATGATGACCTCATCGCCGCGTCCGCAATGGGCCAGCACGGCAATCAGGTTGCCCATCGTGCCTGATGGGACAAATAAGGCCGCTTCCTTGCCCATACGCTCCGCTGCCAGCGCCTGTAAACGGTTGACCGTCGGGTCCTCACCGTAGACGTCGTCGCCCAGTTGGGCGGAGGCCATCGCTTGCCGCATTTTATCCGTTGGTAAGGTCACTGTATCCGAACGTAGATCAATCCAACCCATCACAGCCGCTCCTCTTGTTGTTCTAACCTTGAAAGTACCTGTTGCAATTCATCCGGTAAAGGGGCCTCAAAACTGCGCGGGTTGCGTTCCCCGGGCAGCCTGAGGGTTAACGACTTGGCGTGCAAGAAAATTCTTTCCATTGGAATGCTGAGATGCCGCCGCCCGTAGAGGGTATCACCAACTACCGGCACACCCAGATAGCTCAGATGGACCCGAATTTGGTGTGTTCGCCCTGTGACGGGATGCACTTCCAACAGGGCATGCTTCGCAAAACGTTGCACCTGAAAATACTCACTCACGGCAGGCTTGCCCTGGCCGCGCAGGCCTACCGCCATGCGCGTGCGCACTCGGCTGTCCCGCTCAACCGGCGCTTCAATGCGCCCGGTTGGCGTTGGGGGATGGCCGTCCACCAGGGCTAGATAGGTTTTGCGAACCTCGCGTGACTTAAACAGTTTGACCAACCAGCGGTAAGCTTTGTCCGTTTTAGCAAACACCATCACACCAGAGGTGTCCTTGTCCAATCGATGCACCACACCCGGCCGATCCGCCTCACCCACCTCGCGTATGGGCGGGAAATAGGCCAGCAAAGCATTCACCAGTGTGCCGTCTTGGTTTCCCGCACCGGGATGGACCACCATGCCGGCCGGTTTATCAACGACGATGACATGTTCATCTTCGAACAGAATCTCCAGGGGGATATTTTCAGGGACCAGCCCACCAACCTGCTCAATCACAACATCAATTTCCAACAAACTGCCCGGTTTGGCCTTCGCCCCCGCCTTATCCACCGGGAAACCATCCAGTGTCACCTGGTCGGTTTCAATCAAACGTTTTATCTGGGATCGGGAGAGCTGCGGCAATTGATCGGATAGGTATTTGTCCACCCGCACCTCTGCCTCACCCTCGACAGTAAATTGAAAGCGCGTCTGTTTCATGATAGGCCGTCTGAAGTTTTTTCGTTAAAGTCTTGCTGAGTGGGCTCTGTTTCTTGTCCCGCGGCTTTCTCCTTACGCTCCTGCAGCCACATGAACAATAGCAGGATGCCCACGCCTACTGTAATGCTGGCATCGGCGATGTTAAACACCGGGAATGCGCCTACGGCAATAAAATCGGTCACCGGGCCAAATTGAATGCGGTCGATCAAATTGCCCAGCGCCCCGCCCATTTGCATGGCCAGGGCAATGCGCATCACCAGGAATTCTTGGGGGATTTTTGGGAAGTACAGGATGATAAACAGGGAGACGATCATCGCCAAAACCCCAAACACCACTCCCCCCCCCTGGAACATGCCAAAGGCTGCACCGGTATTCTGCCAGTGCACAATCCGGATAAAGGACAAAAAGCCGCTAAAAGGCGACCAGCTAGCCCCAAAAGGGAGGTTGGCCCGTACCAGTGCTTTTGTCACCTGATCAAGGATCAAGACCACCCCCACCACAAGGGCCAATACCCCATAGGTTTTAATAATTTTTTTCAATGTTTTCTCCTGACGGTGTCAGACCTTCTCAATGCAGATGCGCACCGATTCACCATCAAATTCATCCTGCAACAAAGGCAGGTCTTCCGGTATGACACCAGCGGTCAACTCAACCGACAGCGTTTCCTCTTTGATGTAATCGCCAAAA
This sequence comes from Anaerolineaceae bacterium UBA6801, assembly GCA_002452315.1. Lineage (GTDB taxonomy): Bacteria > Chloroflexota > Anaerolineae > Anaerolineales > Anaerolineaceae > Brevifilum. The sequence goes on from DKFH01000057.1 coordinate 3,654, forward strand.
GCCTGGATGGCGGCATCCAGCTGCTCAGATGCCGTGTAATACAGATGGATGCGATCCGCAATATCAAAATCGGCGTCTTTGCGCAGTGATTGTACCCGCCTGACAAACTCCCTCACAAGGCCTTCATGCACCAATTCCGGCGATAAGGCCGTCACCAAAGCGGCCAGGTAGGCCCCTTCGGAGGCGACAGCAAACCCGGTTTTGGCCTCGGCACGCACCTCGACCTCATCCGGGGTGATCTGGAGCGTCTCGCCTTCCAAAACGATCGTGATCGCCTCGCCCTCGAGCAATTTACGAGCGGTTTGGTCAGCAGGCAGGTCTAAGAGGGCTTTGCGCACCAGCGGGAACTGTGCCTTGAAACGCTGGCCCAATTGCTTGGGTAAGGGGTTGATGCTGAAACTGACCGCATCACTGGCGCTGCCCAACAGGCTGACCGTCTTGACGTTTAGCTCGTCCTTTAGCAGGTCAGCATAATCCTCGACAACGGACTGCTCATCCAGGTTACCGACCACGAAAGCGGCTTCACCGAGCGGCTGCCTTACCTTGAGGTTCTCAGCATTGCGGGCTGCATGCCCCAGTGACGCCAATTTCATCACCGTAGCCATCTCCTGGTTCAGCTTTTCATCGATAAAAGCCGGAACAAAGGTTGGCCAGTCCGCTAAATGGATGGATTGCGGTGCATCCGGGTTAACGCTCAAAACGAGGTTGCGATAGAGTGATTCAGCCAGGAAAGGCATGGTTGGCGCCAACAAAAAGGCCAGGGTCTTTAGCGCCTCGTAAAGCGTGGCGTAGGCAGCGGCTTTATCAGCGTCTGATTCGGTTTTCCAGTAACGCCTGCGAGACCGCCGCAGGTACCAGTTGGAGAGCTGATCGACAAACTTTTCAATCGGCCGCGTCGCCCCGAGAACGTTATATTCCTCATAAGCTTTGGTCACATCCCTCACCAACGCATGCAACGATGACAATAACCAGCGGTCGAGGTCGCTGTACTCAGGCACCTCAACCTGATCGGGTGTCCAATGATCCAGGTTGGCATAGGTCACAAAGAAGGCATAGGTGTTCCACAGCGTCAGCGTGAAATTGCGCACCACATCACCAACCAGGTCTTCGGAGAAGCGCCGTTCCTGCCCGGGTGGACTGGCGGTATATAGATACCAGCGCAGGGCATCCGCCCCATGTTTGTTGATCACATCCCAGGGTTCGACCACATTTCCCCGTGATTTTGACATCTTGTAGCCATCCTTGTCGAGGATCAGCCCCAGGCAGATCACATTTTTGAAGGAGTGGCTGTCAAAAGCAAGCGTGCTGATGGCATGCAAAGTGTAAAACCAGCCGCGGGTTTGGTCAACGGCCTCGCAGATGAAATCAGCCGGGAATTGTTCCTGGAAGGTTTCTTCATTTTCAAAGGGATAGTGCCACTGGGCTACCGGCATGGAGCCCGAATCAAACCACACATCGATCAGCTCTGTCACCCGGCTCATCCATCCGTGGCATTCCGGGCACTCGAAATGAACCTGGTCCACATACGGGCGGTGCAAATCCACATCGCTCAGGTCACGGCCTGCATAGGCACCCATCTCCTCGACTGAACCCACGCATACCTGGTGATGGCAGGACTCACATTCCCATACTGGCAGTGGCGTGCCCCAATAGCGTTCACGACCCAAAGCCCAATCAATATTGTTCTCCAACCAGTTCCCGAAACGTCCATGTTTGATGTACTCCGGGTACCAATTGATGTTCTCATTCAGCGCCACCAGGCGGTCTTTAAGCTCGCTGGTGCGGATGTACCAGGTTGAACGTGCGTAATAAAGCAGCGGCGTGTCACACCGCCAGCAGAAGGGGTAAGTATGGGTATAGGTGCCTACCGAGAGCATCAAACCCCGTTTTTGAAGTTCATCGATGATCAGTGGGTCAGCATCCTTAACCCACATCCCCGCCCAGGAGTGTACGTCATTGGTAAACCGGCCGCTGTCATTGACTGTCATCAAAATCGGCAGGTCAAACTCGATTGACATCTGCATATCATCGGCGCCAAAGGCGGGGGCAATATGCACCAGGCCGGTGCCATCTTCTATGGTCACAAAATCGGCCATCACGACATAATGGGCGTCTTTTTCAACCGGCATAAAGGTGAACAGGGGCTGGTAATGCTTCCCTTTGAGCTGTTTGCCTTTAAAGGTTTTGACCACCTTGTAATCCGTCCCGGTTAAAACCTTCTCCAGTAAGGGTTTCGCCAGGATCAAATACTCCTGGTCAGCCCCCTCACCCAGCGCCACTTTGACATACTCCACATCCGGGTGGGCTGCTACCGCCACATTGCCCGGCAGCGTCCAGGGTGTGGTGGTCCACACCAACAGGGAGGTATTTTCCTCATCCACCAGGGGCATGCGCACAAAAATGGAGGGATCGGTCGCCTGCGCGTAGCCCAGGGCAACTTCATGGTCCGAAAGCGGCGTTCCGCAGCGTGGGCAATAGGGGACCACCTTAAAGCCCTGGTAAAGCAAACCTTTGTCCCAAATATTTTTAAGCAGCCACCACACTGATTCGATGTACTCGTTTTTATAGGTGATGTAGGCATCATCCAGATCAACCCAGAAACCGATCCGGTCAGTCAGCTTTTCCCAGTCTTTAATGTAAGTAAAAACCGAATCTTTGCACATTTGATTGAACTCGGCGATGCCATAATCTTCAATGTCCTGTTTATTTTTGAAGCCCAGGCGTTTTTCCACCTCAATCTCAACGGGCAAACCGTGGGTATCCCAGCCTCCCCGGCGCGAGATATGGTAACCCTGCATGCATTTGTAGCGCGGGAACATATCCTTGAACACCCGCGCGAGCACATGATGGACACCAGGCTTGCCGTTGGCTGAAGGCGGACCCTCATAAAAGACATACTCCGGGCCGCCCCGGCGGGCATCCATCGATAAATGGAAAATATCATTTCTTTGCCAGAAACGCAGCACCTCAGATTCCAGCAAATTAATGTTCAAGCGTGATGAAACAGGTTCAAACATCGGTCCTCCAAATGAATTGCTTTAAAAACAATAACTCGTCCCAGTTCAGGGACGAGCAGTCTGCCCGCGGTACCACCCTGGTTCTCACAATCTTGTGAACACCTCGGCCGGTTACATCAGAGAGTGAAATAACCGCACTTTGATAACAGAGCGTGACTCTGGCGCACCTACTTTTCCACCAGGGAAGTTCAGATTGCAGCTCCGGAAGGATTTTCCATGGTCTTGGCTTCCCGGCTTCCACCCGCCCGGGATCGCTGTGTGCCAGCGGACCCTGTACTCGTTTCCATCAACGCAAATTTTTCCAATTTACAACGCTTACATTATGCCACAAGTGCGGTAATGGGTCAATAAAGCCATTAAATTTCATCCCGCACACGCCGCAATAATTGGGCATT
>DKFH01000057.1:7093-8721 GCA_002452315.1 Anaerolineaceae bacterium UBA6801
GGGCGCCAGGACGCCAGCCGCCAGGGGCAGCGCAATTACGTTATACCCGGTCGCCCAGATCAGGTTCTGGATCATCTTGCGATATGTTGCACGGCTCAACTGGATAATGCGCAAGATGTCGCTCGGGTCGCTATCGACCAGGATGATCCCAGCCGACTCGATCGCCACATCCGTGCCGCTGCCAATAGCAATACCCACATCTGCCCGGACTAACGCAGGTGCGTCGTTGACGCCATCCCCCACCATGGCCACGCGCTTGCCCTGGTCGAGCAAACTTTGAATCTTTTTATCCTTATTTTCCGGAAGCACCTCAGCAAAGTAGATGTCAATGCCGAGCTCATCGGCCACAGCCTTGGCCACGGCCTCATTATCGCCGGTCAACATCGCCACCTCATAGCCTTGCTGGTGGAGCTTTTCGATGGTGGTAAAACTCTCTGCCCGGATTTGGTCTGCCAGCATGAAAGCCGCCAAAACTACCTCTTCAGTGGTCAGGAAAACCGTCGTCTGTGCTTTTTCACTGGCTGTAGAATATTCTGCTTCAATTTCGCCTTCTAAAGACAAATCAAGCGCCCTCAACAGTTGCGGCCCACCGATGTAATAACGATCTTCATTTATTTGGGCTTTGACCCCCTTGCCCTTGATCGCCTCAAAAGCCGTCGCTGATGGAACCTGGAGGTTTTTCTCTTCCGCTGCATGCCAAATTGCCTTGGCAATGGGGTGTTCTGAATCCTGTTCAAGGGCTGCGGCCAATGTTAAGGCCTCGTCATCATTCATCTTCTCTGAAGCAACCATCCCGACCAAACCAAACTCACCTTTGGTCAACGTGCCGGTTTTGTCAAAGACGATCGTGTCTAAGTTACGGGCGGTTTCCAGGGCGATCCGGTCCCGGATCAAAATACCGTTAGACGCGCCGATTGAAATCGAGATGGCGACCACCAGCGGGATGGCCAGCCCCAATGCGTGGGGGCAGGCGATCACCAGAACGGTCACCACACGGATTAACACATCAATCTCCCAGCCAATCGCGATCACCCACAGGATGGCCGTCAGCGCTGCGATTCCGATGGCAATGTAAAACAGCCAACCGGCGGCTTTGTCAGCCAAAATCTGGGTACGGGACTTGGACTGCTGCGCTTCATCCACCAGCCGCATGATGCCAGCCAGTGTGGTCTCATCGCCCACAGCGGTGATTTCAACCCGCAGACTGCCATCGCCGTTAATGGTACCACTGACCACCTTATCGCCCTCTTTCTTCGGTACAGGCCTGGATTCCCCGGTGATCATGGACTCATCCATCTTGGACTCGCCCTCGATGATCACCCCGTCGGCTGGCGCACTGGCACCCGGTCTGATCAAAACCACATCGCCCTTGTTGAGCTCAGAAATCATGACCGTACGGATGTCACCATCTTTCCCCACCAATTCGGCTGTATCCGGCAGAAGCTTAGAAAGCTCTTGCAGTGCTCCTGAAGCCTGACGTATACTGCGCATCTCGATCCAATGTCCCAACAACATCACATCAATTAGCGTGACCAGCTCCCAGTAAAAGGCGCTTTCCAGGTTAAAAACCGTCGATGCCAGGCTGTAAGCAAAGGCCACCGCCAAAGCCATCGAAATCAGGGTCATCA
>DKFH01000150.1 GCA_002452315.1 Anaerolineaceae bacterium UBA6801
GGCCAGGCCGTTTACCCGATGGAGCCGGAGCCGTTTGCTGACCTGCTGATGGAATTTGTGAACGAATATGGCGTGCGGGTGATCGGTGGGTGCTGCGGCACGCGGGAAGATCATATCCAATTGCTTAATGAACGCCTGAACCGTGAGCGCCCCAAACCACCTGCGCCTGAGCGCACGGCAGAGATTGCCTCACCGGTGCAGGCGGTGTCGATGGTCCAGGAACCAGCACCTTTCCTGATTGGGGAGCGTCTGAACACGCAGGGCTCACGCAAATTCAAACGGTTGATCATGGATGGCGAAATGGACGCGATCGTGGAGATGGCCCGCGAGCAGGTCGAGCGCGGCGCGCATGGGCTGGACCTGTGCGTTGCACTGACGGAACGGGCAGATGAGGCTGATTTAATGCGGGGTGTGGTTAAAAAGCTGACCAATGCGGTCCCGGTCCCCCTGGTGATTGATTCAACCGAGGTGGAGGTGATTGAAGCTGCCCTGAAGGCTAACCCGGGGCGCAGTTTGATCAACTCCACCCACCTTGAATCCGGCCCGGAAAAGGCAGGACAAATTTTTGAGCTGGCCAAGCGGTTCAATGCGGCGGTGATTGTCCTGACCATTGACGAAGCGGGCATGGCCAAGACTGCCGATCGTAAGGTAGAGGTGGCCAGGCGGATTTATGACCTGGCTGTGGGTGAATATGGTCTGCAACCCGAGGACCTGGTGTATGACACGCTGACTTTTACATTAGCGACAGGTGACCCAGACCTGGTGGACTCGGCTGTGGAAACGCTGGAGGGCATCCGGCGTGTTAAGGCTGAATTACCGGGCGTGCTGACTTCGCTGGGGGTGAGCAACGTCTCCTTTGGGCTCTCTCGGCCGGCGCGCGCGGTGCTGAACAGTGTCATGCTGTACCATGCGGTTGATGCTGGGCTGGATATGGCCATCGTCAACCCGGCCCACATTAAACCCTATGCCGAAATCCCGGATGCCGAACGTCAGCTGGCTGAAGATTTGATCTTTAATCGGCACGAGGACGCTTTGGCTAAATTGATCGCCTATTTTGAGACTGTTGAAGACCAGGGCGATGCGCAGGATCAGGGCGGCATTGACCTGGGCGCGATGACCCCAGAGGAACGTTTGCATTGGCGCATCCTGCACCGCCATAAGGCCGATGTGGAGACGGATATTGACCTGATCCTCGAGCGGGATCCGCAAGCGCCTAAATCTGAGACCGCGGTGATGATTCTGAACGAGGTGCTTCTGCCGGCAATGAAGGATGTGGGCGATAAATTTGGCGCGGGCGAGCTGATTTTGCCGTTTGTGTTGCAAAGCGCCGAGGTGATGAAGATCGCTGTGGGCTACCTGGAGAATTTTTTAGAGAGGAAAGAGGGCGTTTCCAAGGGTAAGCTGGTTTTGGCGACGGTGTATGGTGATGTGCATGATATCGGCAAGAATTTGGTCAAGACCATCCTTTCTAACAATGGCTATAGCGTGGTTGATTTGGGCAAACAGGTGCCAGCGGAGACGATCATCACCCGGGCGGTGGAGGAAGAAGCAGATGCGATTGGCTTGAGCGCATTACTGGTGAGCACCAGCAAGCAAATGCCCCTGATCGTCAACGAGCTGGACCGGCGCGGGCTGGCGATCCCGGTGTTGATTGGCGGCGCAGCGATCAACCCACGGTTTGGCCGGCGCATCCTGTTGACGGAGGGCGGGCATTATTACCCGCCGGGCGTGTTTTATTGCAAGGACGCATTTGAAGGCTTAGCCACGATGGATGCCTTGATGTACCCGGACAAACGGGTTGATCTGCTGGAAAAAACACACCAGGCAGCCGATTTTGAGCTGGGCAGGGCATTGGGGGGAAAGCCGTTACAAGCCAAATCAGCTGCCAAGAGAACCGTGCCGCTCCTGGAAGACCTGCCTTCCCCGCCGCATTGGGGCCCGCGTGTGGTGGCCGACATGCCCCTGGAAATGGTGGGCGAACATCTATCGATCAACGAGCTTTACCGCCTTTCGTGGGGTGCTAAAAATGCGCATGGGGAGGCCTGGGAGCAGCTTAAGGCTGAGTTTGACCAACGGTTGATCCGCATGCGGAAAGCAGCTGCGCGGGAGGGGTGGCTATCTCCCCAGGGCGTGTATGGGTATTGGCCTTGCCAGGCGGAGGGCGATGATTTGCTGATTTATGACCCGGACAGCATAAAGGACAATCGACCCGAGGTTGTGACGCGCTTTAACTTTCCCAGGCAGGAAGGCGCCCAGGGGTTGTGCTTGGCGGATTACTTTGCACCGGTTGAGTCGGGCAAGATCGATGTGGTTGCCTTTCAGGTGGTCACCGTCGGACACGAGACCACCCGGCGTTTTGCCGAGCTGGAAGCTGCAGGGGAATACACAGAAGGTTATTTCCTGCATGGGCTGGCTGTGCAGATGGCAGAAGCCGCGGCGGATTACTTGCACGAGCACATCCGGCGAGAATTGGGGCTGGACCCGGGGCGCGGCAAGCGGTATTCCTGGGGTTACCCTGCCATCCCCGAACTGGAAGATCACCGCAAGGTGTTTGACCTCTTGCCAGCGGAATCAGCGCTGGGGATGGAATTGACGGCGGCCTTTCAACTTGTGCCCGAGCAATCCACGGCAGCAATTATACTGCATCACCCGCAGGCGAAGTATTTTAACATTGGCACCAGCCGTGTGGAACAATTGATGAACGCGTAAAGAGTCAGGAGACTGATGATGACTGATAAAGACAACAAATTTCTCAATCGATTGCATCGATCTGACCGGCCGATCATTGCAGACGGTGCCATGGGCACCTTATTGCACGATCGAGGTATTAAGATTGACGCCTGTTTTGACGCTTTAAATTTATCCCAGCCTGCCACCGTAGCAGATATTCACCGCGCTTATATTCAGTCTGGCGCGGAATTGATTAAAACCAACACCTTTGGCGCCAACCGTACCAAGCTCGACCGTCATGGGCTGGTTGGCCGGGTAGAAGAGATCAATGTGGCCGCGGTCAATTTAGTGCAGCGGGTGATGATGGCGGCGTTTAAGGATGTGCTGATTGCAGGTGACGTGGGACCATTGGGCGCGCCGTTGGCGCCTTTTGGGCGCATTCAACC
>DKFH01000122.1 GCA_002452315.1 Anaerolineaceae bacterium UBA6801
GTGGAGTCCATTGGCGCCAGCTTACGCTTTTCTGCCAGCACGCTAACCACATCCTTCAGCGCGCACTGCCTGAGCGAGGATTTACACCTGATCCTGGACCTGATCTCAGATTGTCTGCGTACCCCCAACTTCCCTGAAAAGGAATTTAACCGCCAAAAAACCCAAATGCTCACCGCTCTCGACATCCGTGCCCAGGATACCGCTGCCATGGCCTCGCTGCTGTTTGACCAGATCGTCTTTGCCGATCACCCCTTCCAGCACCCCGAAGATGGCTACACAGAGACCGTAAAGGCCATCCAGCGTGATGACCTGGTGCATTTCTACCAGCACGTCTACGGTCCCCAAAATATGGTGGTCGCCATCGTTGGTGCGGTAGATCCGCAGCAGGCGGTGGCGGCGGTCCAGCAGTATTTTGGGGATTGGACCAATCCGAACCAGCAACCATTACCCCCCATTCCGCCAGTCAAACCGCTGCAGGACCGAAAGGAAAACATACTCAATATCCCCGGCAAATCCCAGGCTGATATCGTCATGGGCAGCCATGCCCCCAACCGGCATTCACCGAATTTCCATGCCTTGCGGGTGGGCAACAACATCCTGGGCGAATTTGGTATGATGGGACGCCTGGGTCAGCGCGTGCGTGAAGAGGCAGGCTTGGCGTATTACGCGTATTCTTCGCTCAGCATCGGTTTAGGTCCAGGGGCCTGGGAGATGATCGCTGGCGTCAATCCCAGCAACATCGAACAAACCAAGGCGTTGATCACGGAAGAAGTGCGCAGATTCGTCACAGAGCCCGTCACAGAAGAAGAGCTCTCCGACAGCAAATCCTTCTTCCTGGGCCGCATGCCGCTAACGCTGGAATCCAACAGCGGTGTGGCAGTTTCGCTGTTAAATATCGAACGCTTCAACCTGGGTTTGGACTATTTCCTCCAGTACCCAAAACTGGTCCAGGCCATCACGCGGGAGGATATCCTGGAAGCCAGCCGCAAATACCTCGATCCTGACCGCCTGGCGGTAGCCGTGGCCGGACCTTAGGCAGTGCTGAGATGATCCTTCGCAGTGGCATTGATACCATCGAAATCTCCCGCCTGGATGAGGTCAACCCGGCCATCCGCAAGCGGTTTATCCAGCGCGTCTACACCGCACGGGAGATCGCCCAAACCCAGGAGCGCACTGAGGCCTTAACCGGTCTGTTTGCCGCCAAGGAAGCGGTGTCCAAGGCCCTGGGTACCGGCATCGGACGAGTGCACTGGCAGGATATCGAAATAATTCATCTCCCCACCGGTCAGCCCGTGGTCAAACTGCATGGGCAGGCGAAAACCGTTGCGGATCAGTTGGGTTTAACCACCTGGTCGGTCAGCATTAGCCATGATCGCGATAAAGTCGTCGCCATGGCAGTCGCCATTGACGGATGAAAGGCCTGTAAACTTCTACAATGCCTAACAGATATGATGTTTATGTCATACAATTAGGTCATGAACATTTTGTCGGTCAGCGATGTGGAAAGCTCACTCATTTATAGCGCCGATATTGCCAGGCGCTTTCACGATGTGGACCTGGCCATTAGTTGCGGGGATCTCTCATATTTTTACCTGGAATACATCATCAGCACCCTCGATATCCCCCTTTATTTTGTGCGGGGTAATCATGCTAAAGAAATTGAGCATGGTTATGGCGGCACGCGAAAATCACCCTGGGGGGGAATCAACCTGCACAAAAAAGTGCTCAGAGATAGGTCCTCTGGGTTGCTCCTGGCAGGCGTGCAGGGGTGCATCCGTTACAATGAAGGGAGCTATCAATACACCCAGGAACAAATGTGGCTGCAGGTGATGCGGCTAGTGCCGGGTTTCCTGCTGAACAAACTACGCTATGGCCGCTATGTGGATATTTTTGTGTCCCATGCCTCCCCTTGGGGCATCCATGACCAATCCGATCGGGCACACCAGGGGGTGAAAGCCTTCTTATGGCTGGTGAAAACGTTTCAACCCACCTATCACCTGCATGGGCATATCCATATCTACTATCCGGGCACCCTCCGGGAAACCAAGTTGGGTAAGACCACCATCCTCAATACCTACGGTTATCAAAAGTTGCCCTTTGACTGGCCGACTGGCTCATGAATCAGAGGGTTCGGTAACTGGGGGGGACTGCAATTCTACTTCTCGTTGATAGCCAATCCAAAAATGGTGCGGTCGGATGGCCTGATGTGACCGAACCGTGATAGCACCTGCCGTGATTTTGACCGTCGGGAGCATACTGGGGTGCACATAACACAGGTTTGGAGCCTGGCGATATTTGCCCTGGTAATAGATAGCCGCCTTTTGAACCTTTTCACTCAAGTCGAGTTTGGGGTCATTATCAAACCAAAGCATGCCGATGTCCATACTGACCTCACTTCAACACATCTCCCAATAGCGGCAAGCGATAAGTCCGCCAGCCATGCCCCGTCCAGGTTCGAAACAAGCCCGGCTCCAAACCATCGGCAGCTGAATCCGTACGGGAGGAAAGGATACGCGCATTTTCCTCGTCCGCAGTCTTCCCGATGATGCGCGTGCGGAAAGGCTCCACCCAAAAGCGAAATTGGGCTGCTTTCCCGGCATTGATCGCCCCAGCCACCCAAATATTTGCCTGCGCGCCGTATTCCAGCAGCCAGTGCAGGTTGACCTGGGTTTCAAAACGCAATTCTTCGAGGAAGTTCAGGTCATCTAAAATGAACAAAATATGGGGTCCATTTTGCATCCCGTCGAGGCGGGCTTCAGTCAGGTCGACCAGGTTTTGGATGAACGTTGACACCCATGGGTCATACCAGGCATAGATGCCCTGCAGGTATTTCTTGTTGTGGGGCGAGCATGCCCAGGTTTGCCATTCACCGGGCCTGAAGGTGATCACAGCCACCTGAAATTCACTGGGCGCGTTCATCCTCACCGCCGAATCAGCCAAAACCTGCAGCTGGTGGGTTTTTCCGGCCCCGCGGTCACAACCAATCAGGATCGCGCCCCGGTCGGGATTGCCAAGTTCAACCAAAAAGGGTAAGCCATCTGCACACTCACCCAGCAGGAGGAAAGGCAAATTGCCCGTCTGGATGGTTGTAAGCAATTCGCCCACCGTGGTCGTCTTGCGGCGTTTTCCAGGCTCAGCCTGCCGGAATTGACCGGTGCGGATGTGCCTGCGGGTTAAGGGCTTCAAGCCACCTTCAGCTTGTAAACCAGGCATCACTGTATGGATTGCGCCCATGTCATGCTCCTCTTTCTTCAGTAACAGAACTTATGTTCTAATTATACAGAACTTTTGTTCTATGTCAAGGGGTGAGCAGATTTAAAAAAGAATTAACAATTATTTCATGTGCACTTGCCCATAACTGTGGTATAAACCTCCTCAACAACTGAATACACCAACACACCCCTTTTGACGGGCAAAATCACCGGTCAAAACGGGGTCCACAAGGAAACCAAGCGGCTGAGTCTCAAATCGGGGGAAAAGAGATGACGAGGTGGAGGTTCCTCTCTTCGCAGAGAGCGCTAACCCGGAATACCGGGAAAAATCGAGTGATCAGCGGATGCCTCCTGAGCCTGAAACCGGGCTCAAGTTTTCCTGCTCAGATGTGGATGTTCAAAACTGCATGGCGACATGCAGGCCAAAGCAGCCATCAAGGTTCCTGTGCCGTATCAGGGCAGCCTGATATGGCGGTTATGGTATGCAAACGCACGGTTTGCTGCCAGCCCGAATCGTCCTGGTTCGCTATCTACAAAGGAGACCCGCATGAACACCGAAGATTTGATCAAAAAAATTAAGCAAGATGATGTCAAGTTTATATCCTTTCAATTCACGGATGTGAACGGGGTGGTCAAGAGCGTTGACACGCCCATCAGCAAGATGGATAAAGCCCTTAAAAACGGCATCTGGTTTGATGGCTCATCCGTAGAGGGTTTTGCTCGTATCCAGGAAAGCGACATGCACCTGGTGGTTGACCCGGACACCTACGCCATTCTGCCCTGGACCCCCAAGGATATGAAGCGCGCCCGGGTGCTTTGTGATATTTATCTGCCCAATGGCGAACCCTTTGAGGGCGATCCACGGGGCAGGCTCAAACGCACCTTAGCCCGCCTTAAAGAAGAACGCGGCTTTATTTTAAATGTCGGGCCGGAACCGGAATTTTTCCTCTTTCTGCAAAACGGCGGGGAGACAGTCCGCCCCGTTCCCCACGACATCGGTGGCTATTTTGACTTTTCAGCCAACGATGAGGCCGTCCAGGTGCGCACCGAATTGATGTCCGCCCTGGATCAGATGGGCCTGGAAGTTGAAATGGGCCACCACGAAGTCGCCCTGGGTCAGCACGAAATCGATTTTCACTTTGCCGACGCCTTAAAAACAGCCGACAACGTCCTCACCCTCAAATATGCCGTCAAAGCCATTGCTGCACAATACGGTCTGATTGCATCCTTTATGCCCAAACCCGTGTTTGGGATCAACGGCTCGGGCATGCACTGCCACCAGTCCATTTTCAGCACACAGGGTGAAAACCTGTTTTACAACCCGCGAGACCCCTTCAAACTTTCAAAGCTGGCTTACCACTTCATTGCGGGACAGCTCCAACATGCTAAAGCCCTCTCGGCAGTGGTAGCCCCAACGGTAAATTCTTACAAGCGGCTGGTGCCCGGTTATGAGGCACCGGTCTACATTGGCTGGGCGCAAGTCAACCGCTCAGCCCTGATCCGTATCCCCCAACCGATGCCCGATGATGGCGATACTGTCAGGCTCGAGCTGCGCTGCCCGGACCCATCAACCAATCCCTACCTGGCGTTTAATGCCATGCTGGCGGCCGGTTTAGACGGCATCGATCGCACGCTGGCCTGCCCGCAACCGCTCAACAGTTTGAATGTCTACGAGCTTTCTGAACAAGAACGCCACGCAATGGGCATCGAGATGCTGCCGGGTTCCCTGTATGAGGCGCTCAAAGCCTTCCAGGGCAACCAGGTCATCCAGGACGCCCTTGGCCCATCCCTGACGGATGCCTTCCGCAATGCCCGCCAGGCGGAATGGGAAGCCTTCCGCACCCAGGTCACAGATTGGGAGCTGAATCGCTATCTGACCACCGCTTAAGAACGCACGCCCTTAATCCAACAGCCCGATGGGATCGCCACCGGGCTGTTTTTTTAATGTCAGGCTACCACACTATAACAATTCACTCAACGGCAGTGCGAAAAACGGCACCAGCATCTCCCCTGTGCTCAACCCGCCATGACGCCCGGCCATCAGGTTCGGCTTTGAAGACCACCACAGGTAGGCATCCCCCCGGGCGACGGCGATTAAATCGCCCAACCGGTCCCGGACACCATCGACAAAAGGACCCTGTCCAAATAAACCGCCTTCCAGTGCTTCCACGGGGTCAATCAAATAGAAATCATCCGGCCAGGTCTTAGCAAAGTAATCCCGCACCTGGCCCACCTGTCCCGGTTTGATGTACAGGAAGGGCAGCCGGTGTTCGCAGGTCGGCTGCATCACCAGGTAAGCGTTCAGCTCGGGATGGTTTGCCAGGTTATAGCGATCATACTGTGGCGTGGCCATGGAACCGTGGTCTGCCGTCAGGATCAGTAAGGTCTCTTCCGCCACTTCGGTTGATAAGCGCTTCAAAAACCCGTTTTCAAACAGGGATGAAAAGGCGCTAAATTGCAGCATCACTCGCTGATCAGCCACATCATAACGATGCATGAGGGTATCCACGTCTGAATAATACACATAAATAAATTCACGCACCCCGCCCCGCCTGTTAAGAAAATCCCCCAGGCTCACGCACAGGTCAGCCTCGTTCACATAGGTTTGCAGGTTGACTTCCTGCATCTGCATCACCGACAAACCGGAGTTGGCAATCTTTGCATGAATGAATGTCGTTGGTTTGACGCCATGTGCCCGCAAGTGTGGGCCCAGCGTCGGTCGGTCCATGAACATAGCCGGATCAAAACCCGCACGGGAAAGTCCGCCCACATCATTTTTGGCGTTCGCAGCCGAATGGAGAATATTGTTCATCACCAGCCCAAATTCCTTTGCCCACATTTCATAGCCGATCACGCCATGGGCGCCGGCTCCTACGCCCGTCCACAGCGTGGTCAGTGCAGACGCAGTTGTGCTCGGGCAAATGCTGGTGATCGGGCTGAATACCCCCCGGTCGAAATGCCGCCCCCATACCAAGTCATGCGCCGGGTTGATGACCTGTTTGAACAGGTCGTAGCCCAGGGCATCCACCAACAGGCACACGACTTTACGATAAGGCCCCCCCAGCTGATCTGTTATGATAGCATCCAAAGGCGGCTCGCCAAAAGCGGGGACATCCAGCAGCTTGGTCACCGTCCCGGGCAGGTTGACCAGCGATAAGCCCTCATAGCAGGGCATGACCAGGTCGTCTGCTTGCGGCACGCCCTGTATGCGTTGATTTTTAATCCTCGGAAGAACCTGGCTTGTCAAATCTGGCATCATTACTCCTTTTTCGTCTTCATTTTATGATACTCGATTTCGCCAGGCATCACTCCCCAAGCCCCACCCGGCCTGTAATCCCCGCTGATCATGGGCATGGTGTGGGTTGCACGCTCCACCGCCCCCTGCGGACAGCTTCACAATTCGAACACCGCCTCTGCCGCCAGCCAGAACAAATTGCGGCGGATATCCGTCCGCGTCTCCCAGTCCCGGCCATCCCACTCCTCGGCGATGACCGCATCACCACCGTACAGCAGCTGACCAAAGGGAACATCACGAAATTTAGCAGCCGCAAAAAAAGCTGCCGCTTCCATCTCCACCGCCAGGCAGCCTTCCGCCAGGTAGACAGCGGCTTTGGTGTGGGTCTCACGGTAGATGGCGTCGGTTGTCCAGGTCTTGATGCGCAAGTATTCCAGCCCATGTCGGTTTAACACCGTTTCCAGGGCTGAGACCCCGCGTGGGTCCATCGCAACCTCGCGGGAAGGCGGCAGGTAATGATAGGAGGTGCCCTCATCCCGGATGGTTGCAACCGGCAGGAGCACGTGCCCCACGGCCACCTCCCGGTCCAGCACGCCGCACCCCCCGCAGGCGATAAACT
>DKFH01000148.1 GCA_002452315.1 Anaerolineaceae bacterium UBA6801
ATGCTGCCCATCACAGCAGCTTCTACCGGGTCGTAGTGCTGTCGGTAACCCGCCAGAAATCCGCCTGCAAAGGCATCGCGGGCGCCGGTGGGATCAACCACCTTGGAGGTATATTGCGGGATCACCCAGCGTTTGCCGTTGACCCGGTCAAACAGGTAGTAACCGAGTGTGTCCGTCTGGATAAGAATATATTCCGGCCCGAAACCCGCCAGGGCTACCGCCATCTCCCATAAATCCAGCTGGCGGCCCAGGAATAAATTGCGCACTTCCGCCTCAGGGGTGATAAAGGCGGTCAGCTCCGACAGCAAAACAGGCAGCTCTTCCCAAAAGGCAGGGTCCATATACCCCGGGTAAGATGCCAGGGTGATGGTTGAGGCCTGGTGCTGGCGGAAAATGGAAGGCAAAACAATGTGAGAAAGATAATCAATCGGGCAGATATGGACAGCGCTGGCCCCTAAATAGTGCGCAGGTACGTCTGAGATCTGGATCGATACGGGTAATGGTGTTGAACGGCTGCTGGGGAATGGGTTGGGCGCCTGGTAGCCCAGTAAATTGCGGGGAAAGGGCAGGCCCCGGTCAGCAAAATACTGGATGGGGTTTTGCTCATGGGCTGTCATCGCATCTTCATGGGCAATAAATCGCCGGGCATCCAGGTTCTGATTGATCACTTTGACGCCTGCCGTGTCAAAGCCCAGCGGTTTAAAGTCCGCCACCCATTCCAGGGGATAGTCCGGGCCGACCCGCGCCAGCAACCCGGCTTTTCCGCCCCAGAGATTAAGGCCCACCGCAGCGTAGGCTAAATTCCCGCCAAACACATCGATCTGCGGCGGACCGGAAATGGGCAGGATCGTATCCCGGTTCAAACAACCGGCCAAAACGAACCACAAGGGGTCGTTTGGTATCGCCTGGGTCATGCCGCGTCATCTCCAATCATCGCCTGGAGCGTTTCCCGGTAGGAGTCAATGTCCGGCACTTCCTCCGGGAACTGCATATCCAGGCCCTTAAGCGTGTTGACGATCACCGAGGCAACAGCTAAATTCCGATACCACTTGCGATCACTGGGGATCAGGTACCAGGGCGCCCAGGGCGTGCTGGTCTTGCTGAGCATGGCTTCAAAAGCCGCCTGGTATGCATCCCAATGCTGGCGCTCATCCAGGTCAGCCGGGTTGAACTTCCAGCGCTTGGTAGGCCGATCTAAACGGGCCAAAAGACGCTCGGCCTGGCGCTGCTGGCTGATGTGCAGGAAGAATTTCAGGATAGTCACCCCTTCATCAACCAATAAGCGCTCAAATTCATTGATGTGATGGTAGCGTTTTTCCCAAACGTCCTCCGGTACCAGGTTATGCACCCGCACCACCAGCACATCCTCATAATGAGAACGGTTAAAGATCACAATGTCGCCTTTGGCGGGGGTATGCTGGTGGACCCGCCAGAGGTAGTCATGGGCCAGTTCGTGGCGTGTGGGCACTTTAAAATTGACCACATGGGTGCCCTGGGGGTTGACATCACCAAACACATTGCGGATCGTGCCGTCCTTGCCAGAGGTATCGATGCCCTGCAAGACGATCAGGACCTGGCGTTTGTTTTCAGCGTAAAGCAACTCTTGCAGGTCCATCAGCGTTTGGCGATAGTCCTTCAGCTGAGCCCGGCCTTCTTTTTTGCTGATCTCGCCGGTGTAGTAGCTTTCAAAGTTGTTTAAATCAATCCTGGAATTAGGGTCAACACGGTAATGATCCATCGTCCAAACCTCCTTTTGTCGGGTGAAGTGTGCTTTATTATAATCTCCCTGTGCCAGACGGGTTCCCCTTCCCCCTAACCATCAATATTCGTCATTGCCGATAAGCTGTAAAACCCGTCGCGGCGTTAATGGGGCCAAAGGCTGCCCGGCCCTCTGTTAAATGCAGTGCGGTCACTGATGCGGTATCCACGCGCAGGCGCTGAAAGGCATTCAGCGGCATGTTTAAGAAATAGGCCACTGCCAGCCGGATCACATCACAGTGGCTGACACACACGACCAGGTCTCTGGCCGCATAGGCCTGGCTGAGTGCTTCCAGCGTTTGCGCAACCCTTGCCTGCGCTTCATGGAAGGATTCGCCCTCTGGAAAGCGAAATCCATCAGGGGCCTCCTGGACAGCCTTCCACAGCTTGGTTCGCCTGAGCTGTTTGATCGATTTCCCCTGCCATTGGCCGTAATCAATTTCCACTAGGCCCTCATTGGTCACCACCGTTAGAGCATGCACGCGGGCGATCGGCTCAGCCGTCTCCTGGGCCCTATCCAGCGGGCTGGCGATGACCGCTTTGATGGGCAGCTCCGCCAGCTCTGCGGCCAGCCGCCTGGCCTGGGCTTGCCCCTGTTCGTTCAGGTGCACCCCTTGCAGCCTGCCAGCCAGTTTTTTCCCCACCATATCATTTTGTCCGTGCCGTACCAGTAAGAATATCGCCATATCAACCTTCGTCTGTTTCTTTGTGTAGATCTGCCAGCGCTTTTGCCTGTGCCTCCCTCCAGCGATGCAGCCGTTCAGCTGCCTGGGCTTCNNGGTAAAAGACCATCCCCAGCACATTATCCGGCAGGTACTGCTGGGGCGTCCAGTGGCCGTCGTGGCTGTGCGGGTATTCGTAGCCCTGCCCGTGGCCAAACCCCTTGGCGTCCCGGCTGGCATCCATCAGGTGGATGGGCACCGGCCCGGCGCCGTTCTCCTCGATCTCGCGCAGAGCCCGGTGGTAGGCAAACGCGGAATTGGATTTCGGAGCCGTCGCCAGGTAGAGCGTCGCTTCGGTGATCGGGAAGATTCCTTCGGGCAGTCCGATGTACTCATAGGCCTGCGCGGCGGCATTGGCAACCACCAATCCCATCGGATCGGCCAGGCCGATGTCTTCGCCGGCCAGGATAATTAATCGCCGCAAAATGAAGCGGGGGTCCTCCCCGGCATACAGCATTTTGGCCAGCCAGTACAGGGCCGCATCAGGATCCGAACCGCGCACCGACTTGATAAACGCAGAAATCGTATCATAATGGGCATCATCGCCCTTATCATACAGCACCGCCCGCTTTTGAATGGATTCCTGGGCCACCTCCAGGCTGATGGTAATGATGCCATCCTCCCCGGGAGGCGTGGTTTCAACTGCCAGCTCAAGGGCGTTAAGGGCATTGCGCGCATCGCCACCGGCCATGCGGGTCAGGTGGGCCAGGGCCTCCGATGCGAGATCTATCTGAAGTTTGCCATAGCCGCGTTCCGGGTCCGCCAGGGCGTTCAACAAAATCTGCCGGATATGGTCTTCCCCCAATGATTTGATCTCAAAGATGCGTGAGCGAGAGACCAGCGCTTTGATCACATCAAAATAGGGGTTCTGGGTTGTGGCGCCGATCAGGGTCAGCAGGCCAGTTTCCACATGCGGCAGGAGCGCGTCCTGCTGGGATTTATTCCAGCGGTGAACCTCGTCCACGAAGAGGATCGTGCGGCGCTGGTAAAGCTTACGCCGCTCGATCGCCTCAGCGATCACACGGCGCAGATCACCCACACCAGCTAAAACGGCCGAGAGGCTCTCAAAATGGGCTTTGGTGAGGTTGGAAATGACGCGCGCCAGGGTGGTCTTACCCGTGCCGGGCGGGCCATAAAGAATGATGGAGGAAAACAACCGATCCGCCTGGATCGCCCGCCGCAGTAAGCGCCCCTCGCCAATGATGTGATCCTGCCCGACGATCTCATCCAGTGTTTGCGGGCGCATGCGGTCTGCCAGCGGCGCCTCGTGCGACAAACGTTCCTGCATGGCGTGATCAAATAAATCCATGGACTGATTCTACCCTGCGGGATTTAAAATTGGAACATTTGTGCAACCAATGATCAATACCCCTCGTCAATATCGACCAGGTTATAAAGTGGCAAATCCGCCAGGTAACGGTTGAGGTTTTCGATGAACAGGTCCAGCGTCTCTTCCGGCAGATGTGGGCTGATGCCTGACACATGTGGGCTGATGATCACATTTTCCATGTCCCACAAGGGGCTTTCCTTTTCCAGGGGCTCCGTTTCAAACACATCCAGGGCTGCCCCGGCAATTTGCTGGGTTATTAACGCCTGGATCAAGGCCTGTTCATCAATCAGGCCGCCCCGCCCCACGTTAATCACATAAGCCGTGTCCTTCGTCACTTCAAAAGCCTGCTCGTTAAGGATATGATGGGTCTCATCGGTGAGGGGCAAGGCCATCACCACAAAATCGCTCTCTTTCAACAGGCTGTGCAGGGCTTCGATCGGGTAAAGCCGGTGGAAAAATTCGCCGTGGGGATCGCCCATGCCCTCTTTGGTATAGCCGTCATCTTCAGGATGTATGACATCCTTTTTCGCCGCTAAAATCGTGGCGCCGAAGGGCCTCAACAGGCGCGCAACCTGCCTGCCAATGCTGCCATACCCCACAATACCCACCGTGCTCTGCCGCAGTTCAATTGGCATGAAGTCTCGCAGCTTTTCATTTGACTCTGGCCAGTGATGCGCCTGTTGGTTCCGCAGCAGATTGGGCAGCTTTTGCCCAAAGGCCAGGATGGCCATCAGGACATATTCAGCAATCTGCCCAGTTATGATGCCGCTCATCGTGGTGACGCGCAAGGCTTGCTGTTCAAAGATGGGATGGGTCAGGCGCGAATCAACGCCCGCGCTGTTGAACTGCACCCATTTCAGGTTTGGCGCCTGCCCTGGTTCGGGGAGGATGTGCCAGGTATACAGCACATCCACATCCTTCCAGGTCCCAGGTGGGATATCCCCAGGCTTTTTCACCGGGGCAACGGTCAGTTTGATTTGATCGGATACTTCCCTGATGCGCTTTTCGCCCCCCTCGGGTAAAGTCAGGGCAGCCAGGACATTTATGGTTTTTTTCATGGTTCCTTCCGGTTCGTTTTTTGTATTCTACCCCAACATCACCGGTCAGATGTAAATGCGGTTTGGATCGAGCTTTTCCCTCAAGATCTGCAATTCGATCTCCGTGGGCGGTGCAGTGACCCCGCAATCCGCAGCCTGCTTGAGCGGCCAGCCCGTATTCTCGCAGACTGCCTCGTAAGTCACGCCCGGGTGCAAGGCCGCCAGGACCAGCTCGCCGTTGTGATCCGGCTTGAGGATGCCCAAATTGGTAACCACGGCCTGGGGGCCGCCGCCGCGCACGCCGGTTTTAGCGCGGGCATCACCGCCCGTCAGGAAGCCCACCGAGGTATGGAAATCCACCCTGGCCGGGAAGCGCCGTTTCTGGTGCGGTGTGATGATATAACAACGGTTCGCCCAGGCAGCAATTTCCATTGCCCCACCCGACCCCGGCAATCGCACCTTGGGATGCTCGTAATCACCGATCACCGTGGCGTTGATATTCCCGAACTGGTCAATCTGCGCGCCGCCCAAAAAGCCCACATCCACGTTGCCGCGCTGCAAATACAGCGAGAAGATATCATACATGCTGCACACCGCCGTCGCACCCGTGACGAGCGTCGGGTCCCCAATCGAGAGGGGCAGGCGGGCAGGCTGCGCGCCGATTACACCAGCCTCATAGATCATCTGCAGGTTGGGGGCATGGGTGCGCATGGCCAGGTTGCAGGCCAGGTTGGGGATCCCCACACCGACAAAGACCACATCACGATCTTTCAACAGCCGGGCGGCGTTCACCACCATCAATTCCTGCGGATTGTAGCTTAATTCATCCATCATCTTCGCCTCATGGTTAATATGCACCATAATTGACGGGGTGGGAATAACGCTCGCCTGCGGTCAGCCGGCGGTGGACCTCCGGGCCCAGTTTTTCCCAGTAGGCCGCCCGGTCAGGCACGCCATACACCCACTCGTCCAGGTAGGCTGCTACCCCCGCTTCGGTTGAGCTGATCTCATCCCAGGCCAGATAAAATTCATTGTCCCGGTCATAATACCCCTGGGTATAGGAGGGATGGGTGCAGTAGGGCACATGGCAGACGGCATCCACCACCAACCCGGGAATGATCGTGCGGTTGGGGTCGGACCGGATGACCGCGTCATCGACCACCTCTTCCACCGTCAGGATCACCCGCTGGCTGGCAAACGCGGCCAGTTGCTGCTCACCCAGGATGCCCCACACCTGCGCGTTGCCGTGGACATCCGCCCGCTGAACATGGATGATGGCCACGTCGGGCGTTAGCGAAGGCACCACCACCACCTGTTCGCCAGTATAAGGATCACTGACCTGACGATAATTGGGGTTTTGAGCGGCCAGGTCCTGCGCCCCGGTTGACTTCATGGGCATAAAGGGCAGGCCGCT
>DKFH01000031.1:0-3936 GCA_002452315.1 Anaerolineaceae bacterium UBA6801
CATCTAATAGCAGGTCTAATACCTGGTATCTGTTTATCCCCAGGTTCTCCACAGTTTTTGAAAGGTTATCCACATGCCACCCACAAATAAACCAAATTATGAAAACTCCCGCAGGAGCGCCAGCTCCGAGACGGAGTATGAAAAAATCGCTGATCTTCTTACCCATGGTAAGCCCATGGCT
Organism: Anaerolineaceae bacterium UBA6801; assembly: GCA_002452315.1. Classification (GTDB taxonomy): domain Bacteria; phylum Chloroflexota; class Anaerolineae; order Anaerolineales; family Anaerolineaceae; genus Brevifilum. Next base: position 182 of record DKFH01000031.1, read on the forward strand.
TATGCCGTCCGCTTTGATGGCTCCTTGTCTGTCGTCGCTGCCAATGGCCAGAAGTTCATTTTCTCCAAAGAAGAAGTCGAACAGGCCCAGGAAGATTTGAAAACTCTTACTAAACCTTCCCCTGGGCGGCCTAAAACGGCGCCTAAGCCTAAAAAAACGGGTTAAAGGTCATGTTATATGCCTGTATTCTTTTTTTGCCCGCTGATGCTGTTTTTTCTTTTTCCTATCAGCTTTCAGCTTTCAGCTTTCAGCTAAAGAGGTGTTTAAATGTCTTTCTCACTTTCTGATCTTCGAGACAAGGTAGAGCTGCACTTGCTCGATGCTGCTAATCTTATCTGGTCTACTACCCTCATCGATGAGGCCATCCGTGCGGCCTTGGCTGATCTCTCCCATGTCTATGGCGAGGAACTCACGCTCAATGGCTTGGATGGTGCCCTTGAGAATAATTTTGACGATCTCGATGCTTATGTGATTGTTCAAGGTGCCGTCGGTTATGCCCTCACTTTTCGCGTCGTCGGCCGCTATGAAGAGGCTACCCCCGAGCCTGCCCTGGTCCCTTCCGTGGCTGCCGAAGCCGAAAATGCTATGGTCGAGTTTCGGGCCATGCTCAAATTGTCTGATCTCCGCCTTAAGCAAACCACTTCCAATGATCCTCATGCGCCCTGGGCCTGGACTGAAAACGGGGGGTTCTGATGTATCAAATTGCCCTGGGGGATGATCTCCGTGGTTTTCTGGTCCTCGATGGTGTCTTAGCTGAACCCCCCGCCTTCAAAGCTACCCCCTTTTTTAACTTCTCTCCCGATCCAATCATTCAAGAGACCATCGAAATTCAACTCAAGGGCACTTCCGCCCAGATCCATCAATTCATTACCAGGCTGCATCAAATTGCCCAGCTGACCCTTGATTATCAAATGGGTTCTTATCAGTCTCCCCAATACCTTCGTTTTCAACCCACTGATGATCCTGTTTATTTCGCTTCTCCCCTCAGCCAGGTTTATCTTGAGACTAATCCTGCCGGTTTTCTGCACCAGCAAACCGGTTCTAAGGTGATCATTCTCCACTATACCCGCCCCAATTATTTTGAAGATACCCAGGCCATTGAATTGCCCCTCTCCGGTCGGGCCGGTGCCGACATTCTTACTGGTTATCCTTGGATCAATCACACGGACTCAGGTTTTTTCCATGGCTCAACTGCGCTCATCAAATCCACTTACCTCACCACGCATTCCAATCATTTGCCCGCTCCCCTGCGAGTCTCTTTTGCTCGTTCTACCACCGGGGCACCTACTTTCAAAGATTTTTTCTTTGGCCTTTATCACTCTTTTACCTATGCTTCTGATGGCCACTTTTTTTATTATCACAATAATTTTCTGGGCGGTACGGCCGTGGCTGATTTTGGTGCCATCGAAGGTTATTATAAAACCCGCTCTTATGCTTCTAACGATTGGTTCGGCCTTTTTTACTTCATCCTCCCTTCAGCCACCTTGGCCGATCTCCAGGGTCATTCTTTCCGTTATTTCTTGCATCTCTTTGCCCCTCATGCCTATACCGATCTCTACATGAAGGTCGCACTTGAGTCGGGCGGCGTTAAGCTGTTCGAGTCTGCACCGGTTCACTCGCCGCCTGGTGTTGGTTATGTCATCCTTCCTCCCATTGAATTGCCCCCTAATCGTTTGCTTTGGGAGGTCAATCCCCTGGATCTCAATGTGTTTCTATATACTTATCGTGAGTCTGGTACTTCTGTCACGCTTTCTTACGATTGTGTCACCCTCTTCCCCCTGGCTCCGGCCGCGTCTTTTTATGGCTTACATAACATGCCGGTCAATGCTGTTCTCATTGATGACTCTTCCCGTCAGCGTCACAATATGCGCCTCAATGCTGACAACTACGAAACCATCGCGCATTCCCGTGTGGGCGGTCCGCTTATGGTCCATCCTGGCCAGTCTTCCCGCTTCTTTGCTTATGTGGCTGATGCCACTGACCAAATTCCCATTGATTTCGCCGCTACCCTCCGCTTGTTCTTTTATCCCCGTAGGCAATTGTTATGACCTTCAATATCCGCATCGACAGCCGCACGTTCGACATTCTCCCCCTCAAACCCTTTAAGACTGAGGTCAAACGCCTGGACTGGACGGCCTTCGGTGGACCGGATCAGGCCCTGGTCAGTGCCTTCGTGCCTGCTGAACGCCTGCTTGACTTTGCTTCGCTTCTCCGCTGCCCCCTCACCGTCTCAGATCACACCGCTGTCCCCGCCTGGTGGGGTTACATCAATACCATCATCATCCACTATCACCAGGTGAAGTTTACGATCACCCTCGATGAACTCTTTAATAAGGTCAAAGTCCTCTATACCTTCCTTGCACCGGATAGTTTCACCTCTGAGCTCAATGAGACCGCCTTCTCTCAGGATCCCTTCTCCCAGAAGGAGTATGGGGTCAAAGAACGTGTCCTTCTCCGCCAGGGCATCGATGAGGGTTTTGCCCTTGCATTGAGAGACATTTTCCTGCAACGCTCAGCTGACCCCCGTTCAACCCTGGCTCCCTCCCTTGACTCCCCCGATCTCCGCATTGATTTTCACTGCAAAGGCTGGATCCACACTTTGGGTTGGCGCTTCTACCAGGATTTAGAAGGTTTCTATGCCAATCATGGACCCGGTCCGGGTCAGGTGCCTTCAGGTGATGGTATTAACCACGGGATTGCTCAACGTATCTTTGTAAAAAAACAGGTTAATCTCAAGTATCTTTCTTTCATGGTCAGGAAGTTCGGTTCCCCCGCTTCTGATACTCAGGCCATGGTCTGGCCCGATGCTCCTGGTCCTGCGCCCAATTTTAATGCCTTGGTGAGTTCCCAGGTCATTAATGGCTCTTCTTTCTCGTTATCTGCATACAATTGGGTTCAGTATACGTTCTCACCGCCTTTTCCCCTTTCAGCAAATACGTTTTACTGGGTTGGTTTTGTTCCAAACATTTCTGATGCTAATAATTACTATTATCTCAGGATTGATGAGAATTCTTCCTTTCATCCCGTGTCTGATCTGTTTGCAATGCGTTTTGATCTTCCATCTTACACTTTTCAACATATACCTAATCTCACTCAACCAGGCTTAAATCCTGATCTTTATTTTAGGGCGCTTTGTTCAATAGATAGCGGCCTGTTGCTCAAAAATATAGTCACCGCTACCGGTGATTTTATCACTAACATTAACACTTTCTCTTCTGGTGTCCCTGCCTTGCCTTACCGCGTCGGTGGGCTGTCTACCCTCGAGGAGATCAACACCCTCATGCACTTGGGGACTGCCAATCAAAGGCTGATCCTGGCCAACGTGGACCTGGACCGTAGACTCACCTTCTACGAACAGCCGCCAGAAGATCAGCCCACCGCCTGGATGGACCAGCATGGGCGCTTCTATGACCAGCACCGCGTCCTCCTGCCGTCCTGGCGGCCGCCCATTGGCCAGTACGCAGCCCTCGCAGGCGCGGATCACTTCGTGCCCCGCTTCGATCACCGCCGCATCCCTGCCTATTTTGTTGATCGATTTACTTACCGCCCTCCAACTTATGGGTGAGATTCCAAATGGGTTAATCGGGTGGGTTTTGCCTTCCCGAACGTGAAAATTGCGATATGATTACACCCAATGATCGGGCAGGTGGTTATATTTTCAAAGTGAGGTCAGCATGCCGAGAGGGACCTATTATTTCACCAAGAACTTTCTATGGGGCGCTGCCACGGCCGCACACCAGGTGGAAGGCCGCAAT
>DKFH01000031.1:3954-4963 GCA_002452315.1 Anaerolineaceae bacterium UBA6801
ACATCCGGGCTGGCCTGTGACTGGTGGGGGGGGCGTTGGCGGGAGGACTTTGACCGGGCGCAATTGGACGGGCATAACGCGCACCGCATGTCGATCGAGTGGAGCCGAATTCAACCCGCCCTGGACCATTGGGATGAAGACGCGCTGGACCGCTACCGCCAGATACTGATCGGCTTGCAAGAGCGCAAGCTGACCCCCATGGTGACTTTGCATCACTTCAGCGAGCCATTGTGGGTGGCGGAGATGGGCGGCTGGGAAAACGAAGCCATTGTCCCGCTGTTTGCAGCGTTTGTGCGCAAGGCGGTGGATGTATTGATGCCTTACTGCCACCTGTGGGTGACGATCAATGAACCGAATGTGTTTGCCTTCAACGCTTATGTGGACGGCGTGTTCCCCCCGGGGAAAAAGGATTTCAAATCTGCCCTGCTGGTGTTACGGCACATGGTCATGGCGCATGCCCAGGCGTACCACCTGATCCACGACCTGCAGGCCGATGCACGGGTGGGCACCGCAATCAATTACCGGGGCTTCAAACCCGCCTCCGGATTACCTGCCGACCGGTGGGTGGCGAACCAGCATCACCAAGTGTTCAATGCGATGGTTCCCCATGCGCTGCACACGGGGGAGTTCAACACAATCTTAAAAAAGGAGAAAATCCCCCAGGCAGCCGGGACACAGGACTTTTTAGGTTTGAACTACTATACCAGCGACCAGGTGCGCTTCAACCTGCTGACCCCAAGCCAGTTCTTTGCCCGGCGGTTTTTCCCTGCGGGGGCGCTGTTGAGCGAATCCGGTTTCATTGCCCACGACCCGGCCGGGTTGATGGCCTGTGTGAAGTGGGGGCACCAATTTGGTGTGCCGATGATCATCACGGAGAACGGGGTGGATGACAGCGAGGATAGCCTGCGGCCGCAATACATCCTGGAGCATTTACATGCCCTGTGGCGGGTGATCAACAATAATTACCCGGTAGAGGGGTATTTTCACTGGACACTGGTGGACAACTTTG
>DKFH01000055.1 GCA_002452315.1 Anaerolineaceae bacterium UBA6801
TCAACAACCCGGTGTCGATGACGGTTATCGGCGATGTCAGGGACCGCGATGTGATCCTCGTCGACGATGAGATCAACACCGGCGGATCCATGGTGCATGCCGTAGAGATCCTCAAAGATCACCATGCTCGCAACATCTACATGGTCTTCATTCACCCGGTCCTCTCAGGAAATGCATCTGAGCGCCTGGCAGCGCTGCCCGTTGAACAATTCATCACCACCAATACCATCCCCATCTCTCCAGAGAAAAAAGCGTTTTTCGGAGACCGGCTGGTCGTTCTTTCCATCGGCGACCTGCTCGGCGAGGTCATCCTGCGCGCCAACCAGGGCACCAGTGTCGGCGAGATGTTCAATGAATAATCCATAAGCCATACCGAACCGATCAAAACGGCCTAAAGCCTAATGAAAGGAGCATCCAATGCAATCATTTCCCTCAAAACGAGCACCCGCTTTTGCTGACATTCCCGATGAAAAATGGACCGATTGGCGCTGGCAGCTCAGCCACCGACTCAATTCCATTGAAGATTTTGAGCAAATTCTCACATTAACCGAGAGCGAACGTCAGGCCCTCAATCAGCGGGATCTGTTCCGGGTCGATATCACCCCCTATTTTGCCTCGCTGATGGATCCCAATAACCCGCTGGACCCCATCCGCAAGCAGATCCTGCCGACAGCGGGTGAGATCCTGCCCTTCACCGGCGAAATGGAAGATTCCCTGTCCGAGGATGCCCATTCCCCGGTGCCAGGTTTGGTGCACCGCTACCCGGACCGGGTGCTGATGCTGGTCACCACCCAGTGCGCCAGTTACTGCCGCTATTGCACCCGTTCTCGCATCGTGGGCGATCCTACGCACTCGTTTTCCTCCAAAGACTTTGACGCCCAGCTGGCCTACCTGCGGGCGACCCCCCAGGTGCGCGATGTGCTTCTCTCAGGCGGGGACCCCCTCACCCTGGCGCCCAGGGTCCTAGAACGCCTGCTGACCGCCCTGCGGGAAATCCCCCACATCGAGATCGTCCGCATTGGCTCCCGTGTGCCGGTGTTCCTGCCCCAGCGCGTCACCGACGACCTGTGCGAGATGCTGCAAAGGTTCCACCCGCTGTGGCTCAATATCCATGTCAACCACCCCAATGAAATTACCGCCGAATTAGCAGAAGCTTGCGACAAACTTACCCGGGCTGGCATCCCCCTGGGCAACCAGGCCGTCCTACTGGCCGGTGTCAACGACGACCCGCATATCCAGCGTAAACTGGTTCACGACCTGGTGCGCATCCGGGTGCGGCCCTACTACCTTTACCAATGCGACCTGGTCCATGGTGCCGGACACTTCCGCACACCCATCGGAAAAGGCATCGAAATCATCGAAGCCCTGCGCGGCCATACCTCCGGGTTTGCCGTCCCCACCTATGTGGTGGATGCCCCCGGCGGCGGGGGGAAGATCCCCCTCAACCCCAATTATATCCTCAGCTATTCCGATCATAAGGTCGTCCTGAGGAATTACGAGGGCTACATCACCACCTACGTTGAGCCAGCCAGCTACGAGCCCATCGATCCCGCCTTATCCAAGCCCTATAAGGGTGAGGTGCTCGAGCCCGGTCAGAGCGGCGTGGCCGGCTTATTGGAGGGTGAGGCTATGTTCATCAAACCAGAGGGGTTTGACCAGCTCCACCAGCGCGGTGGTGAGCGCCATCGCCTGCGCGATCGAGCAGAAAAATGGATCCCTCGTGGCATCGGGGACGGGAAATCATCGAACCCAGAATCTTGAATTACCAATCAAAGGCAGATAAAAAACCCCAGGTGAGGTTCACTGCCTGGGGTTTTTGCTTATGAGCGTTCATTTTTTAGTGGGTTGGCGGGATCGGTTCGTCCCCGGATATGCCAGCAAGTTCAAGCGACTCCAAGGGTGCTTTTTGGCTGCGTTGTGTCCACAGGTAAATCATCAAACCCAAAGGGATCAGCAGCAGCACCCCGCTCAAGCACACCAGTCCGATATTCAGCAAAAAGTTGATGGAAACAGTGTTCGAAACCTTCCCGATAAACGCAATTTGAATGATGCCATCGATCAGGTTTGGCACGCCGTTAAACAATAACAGCATGCCCGGGCAGCCGCAGATGAAGGCTGAGATGACGGTAATCACCACGATGGTTTTGTTTTTTGGATTTTTCAAGCTGTAAATCTCAATCTAAACAATCGCTATGATTTTACCATCATCCTAAGCTCCATGCTGAGGTTACAGCACCCCACACCTTATGTGAGGCGCTCGTGGGAAACCTCTGAAATGATGTAAAATATGGGAAATGAACGCCATTAACCCAAGGGTGCCCAATGCCTGAACGTCAAATAGATCTATTAATCCTGATCATCATCTCCAAATCTCAATCGAAAAAGCTGATGGGGAAACTCAACAAGCAGCATTTTTATTTCACCGTGATCGATAGCAGCAGCAGTATGTTTCAGGAACCCACAGTCAGCCTGCTGATGGGATTGAACCATTCCCGATTGGAAACGCTAAACCGGCTCATCAAGAAATATTGTCAACCCTATCGGAAGTTCATCCCGGTTCAAATACACGACAGCAGACAGCTCAGCCATTTGCCCATGATTGAATCCCTGGAGGGAGGTGCAACGCTGTATGGCATGTCTGTTGAACATTTCGAACAGATCTGAGGCACCCCGTGAAATTAATTTATGCCATCATCCATGAAAGAGACCGCGATATCGTGATCGAAAACCTGGTCAAACAGGGTCACACGGTCACCCGCATGGCCAGCACAGGCGGATTCTTACGCTCAGGGAACACCACCCTGCTGATTGGCGCCCCTCCGGAAGGCGTTGACGAAGTGATTGCCCTGCTCAGGGAATTTTGCTCACCAATCGCGCCCAATCAGCACGCTGCCACCATTTTTGTGGTGGATATGCCGGTCTATAAAAAA
>DKFH01000038.1 GCA_002452315.1 Anaerolineaceae bacterium UBA6801
ATCGCATCCTCAAAGTTGCCGCCTTCCCAGGAAACAAAGGCCACCAGCACGTTTTGGCCCAAGGCCAGGTTGCCGTTGACCGATGACGACGAATCGACAATGATCTGTCCCTTGCGCACCCGCTGGCCTTTGATTACCGCAGGACGCTGATCAATACAGGTTGATTGGTTGGACCGTCTGTATTTCTGCAGGGTGTAGGTGCGGAGATTGCCGTCGTTTTCACGGATCTGGATCGACCGGCCGGTGACGGAGACCACCTCGCCATCTTCCTCAGCCACCACGAGCTGGCCGGAGTCGATTGCCGAGTAGGCTTCCATACCGGTGGAAACAATCGGGATTTCAGGCCGCACCAGGGGTACCGCTTGCGCCTGCATGTTTGAACCCATCAACGCCCGGTTGGCATCATCATGCTCCAGGAAGGGGATCAACGCGGCGCTCACGCCCACAATTTGCTGGGGCGCCACATCCATATAATCAATTTGCTCCGGCGAAGAAAACCGGAACCCGGAGTGATGTCGGCAGGAAACACGGCGGGTGAACTCACGATGCTCGTTGAGCGGCGCGTTGGCCTGGGCGATCACAAATTTATCCTCAGCATCAGCGGAGAGATATTCATAGATATCCGAAACAAAGGGCGTCACCAATATCGCATCAAGCTTGAGTTTGGCCAGCTTTTTGGCCAATTCCTCCGTGATGCGCTCGCCACTGGCAGCGACCACTTCTTCCGTCTTCGGGTCTTTGATGTCTTCCCGCAGCTCACGGCCGATGATGTCATCCGTGGGTTTCATGGTTTTGATCACCCGGCGGTAAGGCGTTTCGATAAAGCCGTATTCATTGACCGTTGCGTAGGTGGCCATGCGGCCGATCAAGCCGATGTTCGGGCCTTCCGGCGTCTCAATCGGGCAGATGCGGCCGTAATGGGTGTGATGCACGTCACGCACATCAAAGCCAGCCCGTTCCCGGCGCAGACCGCCTGGACCCAGGGCGGATAGCGTGCGTTTATGGCGCAACTCCGCCAGGGGGTTGGTCTCTTCCATGAATTGCGATAACTGGCTCGAACCAAAGAACTCCCGCAGCGAGGCGATCACCGGGCGGATATTCACCAGGGTGGTCGGGGAGACCTGGTCCTGGTCGCGGATCGACATGCGTTCGCGGATCACGCGTTCCATCCGGCGAAGACCGACCCGCAGCTTGTTCTGGATCAGCTCGCCCACGGTCTTCACGCGGCGGTTGCCCAGGTGGTCAATATCGTCACTGCGTTCAACGCCGTTGTTGATCAGAATCACGCGCTTCACAATGCGCACAATGTCCGCCTTGGTGATCGTCCGGTGATCGATCGGGATGTCCTGGTCCAGTTTTTGGTTCAGCTTATAGCGCCCAACCCGCTCCAGGTCATACCGGCGCTGATCAAAAAGCTGTTCCTCTAAAAATTCCTTCGCATTCTCCAGCGTGGGCGGATCGCCAGGGCGCAGGCGCTTGAAAAATTCAATCAGCGCAGCCTGGGCGACGGTCTTGCCATCTGACAAATCCCATTCAGGCTCCTGATGGATCGAAGAAGCAATAAACAAACGGTCGGGATTATTATCGACATCCTTGAAGAGCTCGATCAATTCCTCATCTGTGCCCGTCTTGATGGGGCTGTTCTCTTCACCCATGCCGTCATCAACCGCAGCCAGTGCTCGCAGGAACACCGTGATCGGGGTCGTGCGCTTACGGTTAAACTTGATGATGATGTAATCGTTCTTGCGTGTCTCCAGCTCCATCCACGCGCCCCGGTCCGGGATCATCTTGGCGGTGGAGAGAAAGCGCCCGGTTGCCCGGTCGACCTCGCTCTCAAAATACACGCCAGGGGAGCGGATCAGCTGGTTTACCACCACCCGCTCGGTCCCGTTAATAATGAAGGTGCCTTTGGGAGTCATCTCCGGGAAGTCGCCCAGGAACAATTCCTGCTTGATCGGTTCAGGAACTTCTTTGCCCTTGAGCAAAACGGAGACGTACAGCGGTGAGGCATAAGTCAGGTCCCGCTCGAGGCACTCCTCGATCGTATTTTTCGGGTCTTCATACCAGAACTTCAAATCCCATTCTTTGGTCACGTCATCTGTGCTCGGGAAGTAAAGCTGCATCCCCTTGTTGTAGGATTCAATCGGGGAAATTTCTGAAAATAAATTATAAAATCCCTCAGCCTTGAGCCGGTTGAAGGAATCGATCTGTACTTGGATTAATTTGGGTAGGTCTAAACCTATTGGAATTCTTTGGTATGATTTGATGGGCAACAATTCTGCCATTTAGCACTCCTGATCAGCTAAGATTGCCGGGATAATCGTAAAAAAACACTCAGACTTTCTGCTTGTTAAATAGATACTAACGCGCAAAGCGCAAGGTGTCATTATAGCAAACTGGGGACTAATAGTCAAGCAAAACCGCGTTTTTGCCTTAACAATCGCATGATGATCATATCCCACCTCATAGAGCGATAATTCTGGCCCATTTCCTGCGTTTTGTAAAGGGTTTATCCCCAGATAATGAGATTGTTCTGATTGACACTAATCGATCAGCTGGGAGGGCTGTTTTGAATCCATTGGGATGATCCGGTTTGGCAATGTAGCCCGGTTGAATCAGCCTCGGCTGCCCCACACCGCTCTGGACCACTTTTGTGTTTATGTTTAGAGCATGTACGGTAAAATAATGATCATAGTAAGTTGACTGATAACAAAGCTGACGTCATTTCCTTCTTACCTATGGAGCCGAACCGATTATGATACCCATCCGAGATCAAATCAAAACCCACCGCTTTCCCCTTGTTAACACCCTGCTGATCCTCATCAACATCATTATTTTCATCTTCCAGTGGCTCTTAGGCCCCCAGCAGGGCGTCGCGCTGCTGTATCAATTTGCCTTCATCCCCGCCGATTTCCTGGCTGCCCCAACCAGCATCGGCAACGTCAGCAACATCTTCACAGCCATGTTCATGCATGCCGGCCTCTTACACCTGGTGGGCAATATGCTCTACCTGTGGATTTTCGGCGATAACGTTGAAGACGCCTTCGGGCACCTGCCCTACCTGGCCTTCTACCTGGCTGGCGGTGTGGCGGCTACCCTAGCCCATGTGTTTACCAACCCCGCCTCCGTCATCCCCACCGTGGGCGCCAGTGGTGCCATCGGCGCAGTGCTGGGCGCCTACCTGGTGCTCTACCCGCACAGTCACGTCCTGACCTTTATCCCGCTGGGCTATTTCATGACCCTCAAACTCATCCCGGCCTCCATCGTGCTGGGCGTGTGGTTCGTCCTGCAATTCTTCAATGGCGTGCTCTCCCTGGGCGGTCCCGACATGGGCGGCACGGCCTTCTGGGCGCACATCGGCGGCTTTGTCTTCGGCACGCTGATTGCGCTGGTGGTTGGTAAACGCCGGCAGGTCCACCCCCAGCAACGCTGGTAAAGGGTAGGAATTAGGCGATTAGGAATTGGGTATTTGAAATTAGGCTTTCAACTTTCAGCTTTTAGCTTTCAGCTTATAACTAATTTCTTTTCTCTATCAGCTTTTAGCTATCAGCTATGAACTATGAGCTACTCCCTACCCCTTTCTTTGTACCGCTCTCGCGCCACCGTTTTATTCCCACCCGTTCCAACCGCTTCCTAACCCTAGTCTGACGGGAGTCCATCGGTAAACAGGCGGTGATCTCTTACAATAAATTGTGTAAAAGAAAAATAAGAATAAACAATTCGTTCACAAACACAAAAAGGAGATCAAATGGATTTTTCAACCCTTTTCAAAACCCAATGGAAGCAAATGCGCGGCAAAGTCAAAGAAAAATGGGGCAACCTGACCGATGATGACCTGGACAAAGTCGACGGGCAGTTTGACCAGCTGGTTGGTTTGCTCGAAGAAAAGTACGAGCTCACCCGCGCCAAAGCAGAAGCTGAAAT